>JAXDIE010000084.1:0-7618 GCA_034664165.1 Thermoleophilaceae bacterium
GTATGTCTGGGCATTCCAAGTGGGCGTCGATCAAGCACAAGAAGGGGGCGACTGACGCCAAGCGCGGCGCCCTGTTCACCAAGCTCGGGCGGGCGATCCAGGTCGCTGCGAAGGAGGGGGGCGGCAACGTCGTCGGCAACCCGGCGCTGGCCCTGGCGGTGCAGAAAGCCAAGGACGCGTCGATGCCGAAGGACAACATCGAGCGCGCGATCGCCAAGGGCACGGGGGCGGACGCCGACGCCAACCTCATCGAGAACGTGATGTACGAGGGCTACGGGCCGGGCGGGGTCGCGTTCATCGTCGAGGCGCTGACCGACAACCGCAATCGGACCGGCTCCGAGGTGAGGCACGCGTTCAGCTCGAGTGGCGGCGGCCTGGGAGAGCCCGGTTCCGTCGCGTGGAACTTCGAGAAGAAGGGCTTGATCCTCATCGACTCGGCCAAGCACGACGAGGACGACCTGATGATTGCCATCGACGCCGGGGCCGAGGACGTGGTGGTGGAAGACGAGGTGATCGAGGTCATCACGGGCCCGACCGACCTGACCGCCGTCCGGACAGCCCTGGAGGAAGGTGGCATCGAGATCGAGTCCGCGGAGCTCACGATGCGCCCCGGCACGACGGTCGAGGTGGGGGAGGACCTGATCGGAAGCCTTCTGCGGTTGATCGAGACGCTCGAGGATCACGACGACGTATCCGCGGTGCACGCGAACTTCGACGTCGACGCCGCCGTGCTGGAGCGGGCCACGAGCTAGGCAGGCATCCGACCCGACGCGCAGAATCAGTCGGGTGGTGATCGTCCTGGGCATAGACCCGGGTACTGCGCATACCGGTTACGGCGTGGTGCTCAACCGCGGACAGCGGCTGGCTGCCCTTGATGGCGGCGTGATCGGCACGTCCCCGGACGATCCGCTGGAGCAGCGGCTCACCACGATCCACACCCGCGTCGAGGAGCTGATTGCCGAGTACGAGCCCGTCGCGCTCGCGGTCGAGGACCTCTTCTTCGGCGCCAACGTGCGCAGTGCGCTCGCCGTGGGCCAGGCGCGGGGCGTGGTCCTGCTCGCGGCCGGCAGCGCCGGAATCCCGTGCTTCTCATACACGCCGCAGGCGATCAAGCAGGCCGTTTGCGGCTCGGGTCGCGCCGCCAAGGACCAAGTCCAGCGCATGGTCGGAGCGCTGCTGTCCCTCCCCGAGGCGCCGGCCGAGGACCACGCCGCGGACGCGCTGGCCGTCGCCATCTGCCACGCGAACACCGCTCCGCTCAGGGCGGCCCTGGCGTGATCCACTCGATCCGGGGAACCGTGATCGCCCGCAACCCCGACCACGTGGTGGTCGAATGCGGCGGGGTCGGCTACCGGCTCGCGGTTTCCGCCGAGACCCAGCGCCAGGTTCCGGGTGCGGGCCAGGAGGCGATCCTCCACTCCCACCTGATCATCCGCGACGACTCGATGTTGCTCTTCGGCTTCGCGACGCAGGAGGAGCGCGACCTCTTCCTGATGCTGATCGGAGTCCAGAGCGTGGGCCCCAAGGTCGCGCTGGCGGTGCTCTCCGGGGGCACGCCCCGCGAGCTGCTGAACGCGCTGGCGGCCGGCGACACGGCACGCTTCCAGGCCGTGCCGGGAATCGGCAAGCGCACGGCTGAGCGGATCATCGTGGAGCTCCGCGAGAAGGTCGCCGACAGGCAGCTGGACGAGATCATCATCACCCGGTCCGACGACCCGCACACCATCGCCCGGCAGGGCCTGGTGGGCCTGGGCTTCAGCCCCGAGGAGGCCGACGGCCTGCTGGATCGGGCCGAGGGTGAGACGCCCGAGGAGCTGATCGCCGGGGCGCTGAAGGCGGCACGCTGATGGGTATTCGAACTCCAGGCGTAGAAAGAATTCAGGGAGCCACCGTCACCGCCGCCGAGGACGACTTCGATCGCTCGCTGAGGCCCAAGCGCCTCGAGGACTTCGTGGGCCAGGACTCCGTGAAGGATCAGCTCAGCGTGTTCATCGAGGCCGCGCGCGGGAGGGGCGAGGCCCTTGACCACGTGCTCCTGGCGGGGCCGCCCGGCCTGGGCAAGACCTCGCTGGCCCAGATCATCGCCAACGAGCTCGAGGTCCCCTTCGTACAGACGAGCGGCCCGGCTCTCGAGCGCAAGGCGGACGTGGCGGCGTTCCTCAGCGCGCTGGAGCCCGGCTCCGTCTTCTTCGTCGACGAGATCCACCGCCTGGCGCGAGCGCTCGAGGAGACCTTCTATCCGGCCATGGAGGACAGGCAGCTGCCGATCACCATCGGCCAGGGCGCCGGGGCCAAGGTGGTGAACCTCGATCTCCCCGCCTTCACCCTGATCGGCGCCACCACCCGGACCGGGCTTCTGACCACGCCGCTGCGCGACCGCTTCGGCGTGACGCATCGGCTCGAGCACTACGCGGAGCAGGAGCTGGCCGAGATCGTCCGCAGGTCGGCGCGCATCCTGGATGTGGAGATCGACGACGAAGGGGCCCGCGCCATCGCGCTGCGATCGCGAGGGACACCGCGCGTCGCCAACCGCCTGCTCCGCAGGGCCAGGGACTACGCCGAGGTGCGGGGCGCCGGCCGTGTCGACGCCGGCATGGCCGCGGAGGCCCTCGACCTGATGGAGGTCGACGCCGCCGGCCTCGACCGGCTGGACCGCGAGATCCTCCGGACGATCTGCGCGAAGTTTGCGGGCGGGCCGGTGGGCCTGTCCACCCTGGCTGCGGCCGTGGGCGAGGAGACCGACACCATCGAGGACGTCTACGAGCCGTACCTGCTCCAGCAGGGACTGCTCAAGCGGACGCCCCGCGGCCGCGTGGCGACCCCCGCCGCGTACGCCCACCTCGGGCTCGCGCCTCCGGCGCCGGGGACTCAGAGTCTCTTCTAGAGATACGCTCTCCGGCCGATGCCTCACTTCATCTGCCCCAACTGCGGCGACCGCAGCGTGTCGACCGAGCGCACCGCCGGCTTCTCCGAGCGGGCGCGCGGCTGCTCCAAGTGCGGGTTCGGGTTTCTGTTCGAGCTGCTGGACGATTACTACCCGGCGCCCAACGCGGCGTTCGTGGTCTGCGACGCCGAGGCCAAGGTCATCGGCGTGGGCCGGGGTGTCCGTGAGCTGACCGGCCTGGGAGAGGACGACGCGATCGGCCGCAACGTGCGCGAGGTCCTCGGCCTGCAGTTCGGCGAGGGGGCCGATCACATAGGAACCGCCCTCGAATGGGGCGTGAGGGTGCTGGACAAGGCGGTGGTGGTGAACGCCGAGAACGATCGCCCGGAGCCTGCCCATGCGGACATCTTTCCCGCCTATGACGACGACGGCGGCCTGCTGCTTGTGCTGACGCCCACTCCCGAAGAGTCATGACCGACCGCCGCAGAAACCTTCTGATCATCGTGTTGGTCTTGGCCATGCTGGCCGGGTCCGTGCTGGTGATCCTCACCAAGCCCACGAAGCTGGGCCTGGACCTGCGCGGCGGAGTCGAGCTGGTCTACCAGGGCGTTCCCACCCCGAAGGTGCCGAAGGTCACGCCGGAGGCGATCGACGACGCCCTGAACACGATCCGCAAGCGCACCGACTCACTGGGTGTGTCGGAGCCGGAGATCCAGCGCGCCGGCGCGGACCAGATCCAGATCGGGCTGCCCGACGTGGCCAACGCCGACAAGGCCATCGAGCAGGTCGGCACAACGGCCCAGCTCCAGTTCTACGACTGGGAGCCCAACGTCTTCACCACCAGCGGCCCCGTGGCGACCCTTGCCGAGCTGGAGAGCGACACCACCAGCCAGGACAACCCGCAGTCGAAGATCACCCCACAGCTGCTGTACGACGCCGTCAAGCGCTCGGAGCAGATCAAGCCGCGCGCCGAGCAGGACGACCTGCCGGCGGGCAGCACGAGCACCGACCTCGAGGCGGCCGACAAGGCCAACGACACCACCGGCACCAAGTACTACCTGTTCAACCCGTCTCACCAGCTGATCGAGGGCCCCGACGCCGACTGCGCCAACCTCCTGTCCGACTACGAGGACGAGGTGCAGGACAGCCCAACCGATCGCAAGGTCCCCGCCGGCAGTGCCTGTGCCGACCAGCTGAAGGCGATCCCGCCCTCGAGTGCGCTCCCGGACAACAGCGAGATCCTGACAGTGCCGCAGGGGATCATCCTGATCCAGCAGGAGCTGCAGACCGGCCAGCGCGCCCCGAAGCCGGGGGCCGAGCGCTACTACATCCTCGAGGACGATTCCGAGCTCTCGGGCGCGGACATCACCAACCCGAAGGTCCAGACCGATTCGCGGACCCAGGAGCCCGTGGTGGCCATGGACTTCACCGAGAAGGGCCGCGACGCGTTCTCGACGGTGACCAAGCGGATCGCCCAGCGCGGATCGGACCTGGCCGTGCTGCGCACCCCGCCTGGCGCAACGCCCGCCGAACAGGAGCAGATCGACCAGAACAGCTCCCAGAGCTTCGCCATCACGCTGGACAACCAGATCGTCTCGCTGGCCAGCATCGACTTCAACGAGCTGCCCGAGGGCATCGACGGGCGCACGGGCGCGCAGATCAACAACATCGGCTCGCTTGACGCGACGAACCAGCTGGCCGAGAACCTGCGGATCGGCGCGCTGCCGATCACCCTGAAGCTGATCTCTCAGACCCAGGTCTCGGCCACGCTCGGCGCCCAGGCCCTCAGCCAGGGTCTGATCGCCGCCGGGGCCGGCCTTGCGCTGACGCTGCTCTTCCTGCTGCTCTTCTACCGGGTGCTCGGCGTCGTGGCCGGGATGGCTCTCGTGACCTACGCGGTCTTCCTCTTCGCCCTGGTCAAGCTCATCCCGATCACGCTCACGCTGCCGGGCATCGCCGGCCTGATCCTGACGCTCGGGGTGGCGGCCGACGCCAACATCGTGATCTTCGAGCGCATCAAGGAAGAGGCGCGCGACGGGCGCTCCATCCCGGCCGCCATCACCAATGGCTACGGCAAGGCGCTCCGCACGATCATCGACGCCAACGTCGTGACGATCGGGGTCGCGTTCATCCTGTTCACGCTGGCCACCGCCGGGGTGAAGGGCTTTGCCTTCACGCTCGGCATCGGAACCATCGTCTCGCTGTTCACGGCGGTCCTCGCGACCTCGGCCATCCTGGGCTCGATCAGCCGCACACGGATCCTGAGGTCGAGCTGGGCACTCGGCGCGGGGTCCAAGAAGGGCCACCGCCGCTTCGACTTCACGGGGGCCTCCCGCTACTTCTTCTCGGCCTCGGGCCTGATCATCGCTGCGGGCGCCATCGCGATCTCCACGCTGGGGATCAACTTCGGCATCGACTTCGCCTCGGGCACCAGAATCAAGACGCCGCTCGAGAAGCCGGCCACGGCCGAGCAGATCCGCCAGGCGCTGCCGGCCCAGTTCCGGGACGCGAAGATCCAGCTGGTCCAGGAGCCCGAGCTGGGCTCCAACGTGGTCCAGATCGCCGTGAAGGAGCTGCAGCCCGACGAGCAGGCGCAGGTCAGGACTGCCCTGGACTCGGCGTTCGGGGTGAGCCAGGCGGACTACTCGACGAGCTCGATCGGCCCGACCTTCGGCCAACAGATCGCGACCACGGCCATCATCGCCATCATCGCGTCGTTGTTCCTGATCTCGATCTACATCGGGCTCAGATTCGAGTTCAAGTACGCCGTGCCGGTCCTGATCGCCCTGGCCCACGACATCCTGATCACGGGAGGGGTCTATGCCCTGACCGGGCGGGAGCTCACGGCGTCGACGGTCGCGGCCCTGCTGACCATCCTTGGCTACTCGCTCTACGACACGATCATCGTGTTCGATCGAATACGCGAGAACGTGCCGCGCATGCCGCGGGCGACCTTCTCGCAGATCGTGAACCGCTCGATGTCCGAGGTCATCACCCGCTCGCTGGTGACCAGCCTCTGCACCCTCTTCCCGATCGCCGGGCTGATGATCTTCGGCGGCGAGACCCTCCGGGACTTCGGCTTCGCCCTCCTGGTCGGTGTGGCGTCGGGCACCTACTCGTCGATCTTCATTGCGGCGCCGGTCCTCACGGAGTGGAAGGAGCGCGAATCGCTCTACCGCCGCCGCAGGCAGATCGTCATGGAGGATCACGACGGGCACGTGCCGGCCTACTTCGAGGTGTCCCTCGGCGAGTCGGACCGCCACGCCGCCCCGCAGGGCCCCGGCAAGACAACGCGCCGCCAGCGCAAGGCCGCCACGGCCACCGCCACCGGAGCGGGCCGCCAACGGCTCGGCCGGGCAGGCAGGGAGACCCCGGAAGCAACGGAGGACGAATCATGACCGCGCTCGTCTGGGTGATGATGGGGATCGCCGTATGGCACTTCGCCGTCTGGGTCCCGGACCGGTTCTGGGGTGGAATCGTCGGCGCTTTCGTGGTCGCGATCATCGGATCGGTGGTCTTCGGCTTCATCGTCTCCGGAGCCTCGGTCCCGTCGGCCACGCCGCCCGGCCTGGTCGAAGCCCTGATCGCGATTCCCGGGGCACTCATCGCCCTGGGCGCCTCCTGGGTCTACGGATCCCGCATAGACGGCCAATAGCCTTTCCGGCCCCGCGGTTCCGTCGCATGGCGGCCCCACAATGGCTGGATGCCCCGTTGGACATGTGAGCCCGCCCCTGTTGCCGATGTGGAACGCCTTGCGCGGGAGCTGGGCCTGTCCGCCCAGACCGCCGCAATCCTGGTGCGCAGGGGCTATCGGGACCCAGATGCGGCACGAATCTTCCTGGAGGGAGCAGAGCAGCACGACCCGTTTCTCTTCGACGCCATGCGGGAGGTCTGCGACCTGGTCCTGGGGCACGTCCGCAAGGGCAGCCGGATCGTCATCCACGGCGATTACGACGTTGACGGCGTCTGCTCCACGGCGATCCTGGTCCAGCGTCTGCGGGCGCTCGGAGCCGACCCTGCCTGGCACATCCCGAGCCGCCTGGAGGACGGTTACGGCCTGAACCCCGCCACGGTGGAGCGGCTTGCGGCCTCGGGCACGGGCCTGCTGATCACCACCGACTGCGCCGTGACGGCCGCAGTCGAGGTGGACCAGGCCCTGGCCGCCGGCATCGACGTGGTGGTCACCGACCACCACCAGCCGGCGGAGCGCCTGCCCGCGTGCCCGATCCTGCACCCCGCCCTGAGCGGCTACCCCTTCCCCGACCTCTGCGCCGCGGGCGTGGCCCACAAGCTCTCGCAGGCACTGGCCCAGGTCGCCGGCTCGGGGGATCTCGAGCACGACGAGCTTGACCTGGTGGCGCTCGCCACTGTCTGCGACGTCGTGCCGCTGCACGGCGAGAACCGGCGCCTGGTCCGCGAAGGCCTGCGCGCCCTTCAGCGAACCCGCCGGCCGGGTTTGCGCGCCCTGATGAAGATCACGCAGCTGGACCCGGGCGCGGTCGACGAGCGCGCCCTTGGGTTCAGGCTCGGGCCGCGGCTGAACGCGGCCGGGCGCGTGGGCACCGCCGAGGCGGCGCTCGAGCTGGTGCTCACTGAGGACGAGGCGCGGGCGACCCATGTGGCCGACGAGCTCGATCTCCTCAATCGCGAGAGGCGCGACAGGGAGACCCGGATCGTGTTCGCGGCCGAGGCCGCACGAGCCGAGTACGACGGTGATCCCGCCTACGTCCTCGC
>JAXDIE010000097.1:0-13204 GCA_034664165.1 Thermoleophilaceae bacterium
GTGAATCCCGTGGTGTATTGGCCGGTCCGCGCGGTCCTCCAGCCGGCGCTGCTCCTCTACTTCCGGATCACCCGTGAAGGCCGCCATCACGTCCCGAACAGCGGCCCCGTGATCCTGGCGGCGAACCACCGCAGCTTCCTGGACCCATTCATCATCGCCGTCTGCTCCAGGCGTCCCGTCTACTTCGTTGCCAAGCGCGAGCTGTTCGCTCGCCGCTGGCAAGGCTGGCTGCTCAATGCCCTGGGCGCCTTCCCGGTGCGCCGCGGCGAGTCCGACGAGGAGATGATGGGCACCGCCCGCGCCGTACTCGAGCGTGGCGACCCGGTCGTGATCTTCCCCGAGGGCACCCGGGTCCGGCACGGAGTGCTGGGCCGGCCCAAGCGTGGTGCTGGCCGCCTGGCCCTCGAGACAGGCGCGCCGGTCGTGCCCATCGCGGTGACGGGAACCGAGCACGCGAGGCGCGGCATTCTCATCCGCCCGGCCAAGGTGCGGATTCGCTGCGGCACCCCGCTCAGCTTCCCGCTGGTGGATTCGCCCTCGCCAGTGCTCGCCAACGAGGTCACCGCACGGGTGTGGCCCTGCATCGAGCTCCAGTGGGCCTGGCTGGGCGGCCCACTCGACACCAGGCCTGCCGAGCCACAGCGCCGGCTCGAGACCGCCGGATCCCAGGCTGCCTGATGAACGCGGGTAGGCTGCCCACGTGGCCGAGGGTGCAACCAAAGTCGATCTCGACCGTGCCTTCACGGAGCTGTATCGCAGCCACCTCAGAGACGTCTACAGCTACGCCTACTACCGGATCGGCAATCACCACGATGCCGAGGACATCACCGAGCAGACCTTCCTCCAGGCCTACCGCCACTTCGAGCGCGCACAGCGCGAATCGCAGGGGCGGCCGCTGCGCCCATGGCTCATCCGCATCGCGCACAACCTCGCCGCCAACTACCACCGCGATCGCTCACGACGCCCGCAGACCCAACTCGAGGATGCGGCCATCGTCTCCTCGCTGCACGACACCGAGGACCTGGTCGAGGGCCGCGAGGACGTGCAGGAAGTTCTCCAGGGCGTTGCCAATCTTCCCGACGACAGGCGCGAGGCACTGATCATGCGCTTCGCACTGGATATGGACAACCGCGAGATCGCCCGCGCGCTGGGCCGGTCGGAGGGCGCCACCAAGGTGCTGATCCACCGGGCCATCAAGCAGCTGGGCGAGGAGCTCGAGGAGGGCGGCCTCCGATGACCGACGTCGAGCAGCTACTGCGCTCGGCGCTGCGGCCGGTCGAGCCCCCGTCGAACATGAGCGAGCGGGTGGAGTCGCGCCTGACCGACATCGCCGACGCGGCCGCCGAGGAGCTTGCCGATTGGGAGCTTTCGGCCATGCGCGACCCGCGCAACTGGGGCCGGCCGGCGGCCGCCGCGGTAGCCGGCGCAGCTGCGGGAGGCGCGCTCTTCGTGATCCAGGTCCGGCGCCAGCAGAAGCAGCGCAACGCGGGCCGGCGCACGGCGCTCGAGCGCGCCGCACGCGACCTGGCAGCCGAGGCGCGCAAGCGCCTCGACCGCTAGATCCACCACTACTACGCGGGCGTGGCCGCCGAGCTGGTTCTGCTCGCAGCGTAGGCACCCAGCCCTGCGATGCCGATCAGCAGGTGCAGGATGTCGTCCTCCACGTTGACCGGGACCAGCGACAGGATCGCCGGGGGCGAGGCAAAGCCCCAGATCGCGACCAGGACGTAGACCACGCCGAGCACGAGCGCGTAGGTCCGCGAGCCGGACACGCTGCCGACCACCGCGAGCCCAATCGCACCCGTGAGCAGATGGATGAGGTTGTGCCAGCCGTTGACGGCCAGGATGCCGAACGCGTTGCTGTCCGTGACGACACCTGCTCCGGCTGCGAAACTGGCCTCGTAGAAGAAGCCGATGATGCCTGCAGCCACGAGCACAACACCGAAAACCAGGGCGTACAGCTGAGCTGATGTCCGCGCTTCCATTTGAACGAACCTCCTACTGGGGTGATCCGGTTACTACCGGTTAAGCGAATTACCCCTCAGTGGCCGCAATCCTTCACATCCAGAGCAACAAAACTTGTCCATGAACCCGTCTGCGCTGGCCCAACTCGCGGATGAGGAGCTCATGCACCTGGTCCAGGACGGGAATGCCGACGCGTTCGAGGCGGTCTACGACCGTCATGGGACCGCCGCGTTCTCGCTGGCCTATCGCATGGTCGGCAACCGCTCGGCCGCCGAGGATGTTGTCCAGGAGGCCCTTCTCTCCATCTGGCGCAGCCGCGCGCGCTTCCAGCGCGAGCGCGGGAGCGTCCGCAACTGGATCCTCGGAATCGTCCACAACCGGGCGATCGACTCCCTCAGGCGCAGCGTCGTGCACGACCGCCGGCGCGCCAGTGCCGAGGGCCTCGAGGAGCGCGAGGTGGCGCCCGAGCTGACCGATGTCGAGGTGTTGCGGCGCGACGAGGCGCGAACGGTCAGGGAGGCGATCGGCGGGCTCCCCGGCGATCAGTCGCGCGTGATCGAGCTCGCGTACTTCGGCGGCTTCACCCATACCGAGATAGCGGAGATGCTCGAGACCCCGGTCGGTACCGTGAAGGGCCGGATGCGTCTGGGCCTGGAGAAGATGCGACGTGCCCTGGAGGAGGCGGCATGAGCAGCGGAGACGGCATGAACGACTCACACGGTCGCCACACCGACAGTGCCGCGGCCTACCTGCTCGGCGCGCTCCCGGAGCTGGAGTCGGCCGCCTTCGAGCGCCACGTGATGGGTTGCGCGGAGTGCAGGGACCAGCTGGAGCTGCTGCGACCCGCCGCCGAGGCGCTCCCGCGATCGGTGGAGCCGGTGCTGCCCTCGCCGGGCCTCAAGCGCGACCTCATGCGCCAGGTACGCGCGGATCTCGAGCCCGCGCCTGCGGCTCCCGCTCGGCCGGGCCCGCTGGCGCGCCTGAGGAGCTCGCTGACGCCGCGCGTCGGCCGGATCAAGCCGGCCATGGCCTGGGTCAGCGCAGCGTTCCTCCTGGGCATGGGGGTCGTTGCCGGCCTTGGCGCATCCAATCTCATCGGCGACTCCCACCCCAAGGTCTACGCCGCGCACGTGAGCCCGACCGTGGCGCCCCAGGGTACGGCGACGCTCGAGACGGAGGGCAACAATGGCGACCAGGGAGCCGTGCTCAGCGTGGCCGGGATGCCGACCCTGCCTTCGTCCGACGCCGACAAGGCCAAGGTCTACCAGCTGTGGCTGGTCCGTGGCGGGCGTGTCGCGCCCGGAGCGATCTTCAGCGTGGGCGCCGACGGCAGTGGCTACGGGACCATCCCCGGCAGCATCGAGGACGTCGACAAGGTCCTGGTCACGAGGGAGCCCGCAGGAGGCGCCAAGGCGCCCAGCGAGGACCCCGTGATCGACGTGACGCTGTCCTAGTAGCCGTGCCCCGTATGGGGCTTGTGCGGGATCTTCGGGCCGTCCCCGCGCTTGCGCAGGTCGGCGATCGCCCCGCAGACGTCCTCCAGCAGGGCGTCGGCCAGCTCCCGCGTCTGGCTCATCTTCACCAGCATGCGCATGATCTGCTGGCCCTCGTTGGCCGGTGGCAGGTGATAGGCGGGAACCATCCAGCCGCGCCTGCGGGACAGCTCGCCGACAAGGTCGGTGCCGGTGAACGGCTCGTCCTCGCGCACGCGCGTGATCACGAGCGGCAGGCTCGGCTGGCTGCCCAGCACCTCGAGCGCGTCCTGCTCGGCGAGCCCCGCCGCCAGCGTCGCGGCGTTCTTGTTCATGATCCGGACCATCGACTCGTAGCCTTTTCGCCCGTGGCGGATGAAGTTGAAGTACTGGGCCAAGACGAAGGCGGAGCTGCCGGAGAAGTTCAGCGTGAAGGTCGCGTCACGTTCTCCCAGGTAGTCCTCGTAGAACACGAGATCGGCCGGCAGCTGCTCCTCGTCCCTGAAGACCAGCCAGCCGATGCCCGGATAGACCAGCCCGAACTTGTGGCCTGAGGCGTTGATCGAGCAGACCGAGTCCAGGCGGAAGTCCCACTTGAACTCCGGATCCGAGAAGGGGAACACGAAGCCGCCGCTGGCGGCGTCCACGTGCATGGGCACGTCGAGGCCCTTGCCCCGGAGCTCGCAGAGCATGGCGTCGATCCCGACCACGTCATCGCACTCCCCGGTGAAGGTCGTGCCGACAACGGCCACCACGCCGACTGTGTTCTCGTCGATGTGCGGAGCCAGCTCCTCGGCGCCAACCGTGAACTTGCCCCGGGGAAGCGGGATCTGGCGCGGCTCGACGTCGAAGTAGCGGCAGAACTTGTCCCAGACCACATGGACGTCAGCGCCATAGACCAGGTTGGGCTTGTCGGTCGACTTCCCGGCGGCGATCCGCGCGTTCTTCCAGCGCCACTTCATGGCCAGGGCGCCGAGCATCACCGCCTCGGAGGAGCCCGCGCAGGCGGTGCCGGGGGCCTCCGGCTCGCCCGGCCCGTTGAACAGGCTGTGCATCATCCGGACGCAGCGCCTGGAGATCTCCGCGGTCTGCGGGTACTCGGCGTGATCGATGTAGTTGCGGTGGAGGTTCTCGGCGATCAGCTGCTTGGCCTCGGGCTCCATCCAGGTGGTGACGAAGGTCGCGAGGTTTTTGTCGGGCTCGCCGTCCAGGAGCATCTCCAGCTGCACCACCCGCAGCGCGGTCCGCGGGTCGCGCGACTCCTCGGGAAGGTGGCGATCGATCCGCGGCTCCGTGAGGTAGCGCTCGCGGAGGGCCAGCTCGTCATTGGCGTTGGCAGGCTGATCGGGCATCGGCTCTCCTCGGTGGCTGGTCGCCGAGCGACGCTACCAGCGGTGAATAGGATCCCGGGCCATGAGCCTCCCGCTGGCCGCCTCGGAGTTGCTGCTGGCTCGACAGCAGATGGCGTTCACGCTGGGGTTCCACATCATCCTGGCGTCGCTCGGCGTCGGCCTGCCGGCCATCACTCTGATCGCAAACTGGTGGGGACTGAGGAAGAACGACGACGCGGCCATCACCCTGGCGCGGCGCTGGTCGCACGCGATGGCGCTGCTCTTCGCCGTCGGCGCCGTCACCGGCACCGTCCTCTCGTTCGAGATGGGCGTGCTCTGGCCGCGCCTCATGGCGCGTTTCGGCGAGGTGCTCGGCGTGCCCTTCGCCGTCGAAGGCATCTTCTTCTTCACCGAGGCGATCTTCGTCGGCCTCTACATCTACGGCTGGAAGCGGCTGAGCCCTCGCGCCCACCTCCTCACGGGAATCCCGATCGTCATCGCCGGCCTGGGGGGCACGCTGTCCGTGGTGGCCGCCAACTCCTGGATGAACCAGCCAGGCGGCATCACGATGGATTCAGCCGGCAAGGTCACCGACGTCAGGCCGCTCGAGGTGATCTTCAACGGGGCGGCCGGCTACGAGGTGCCGCACATGCTGCTCGCCGCCTACCTGGTTGCCGGGTTCCTCGTGGCTTCGATCTACGCGGTGGGCTGGCTCAAGGGCCGGCGCGACCGTATCCACAAGCTTGGCTTCCTGATCCCCTTCACCGTCGCCACGATCGCAATGCCGCTCCAGTTCCTCGTGGGTGACACGGCCGCACGGGCGATCGCCGTCGATCAACCCGCCAAGTTCGCGTCGATGGAATACATCCTTGACACCGGGCCCAACCAGACCGAGTGGCTCGGCGGCGTGCTGGTCGGTAGCCAGGTCAAGTTCGGGATCGGCATCCCCGACCTGGATTCGATCCTCGTGGGCTTCTCGCCGTCGACCGTCGTGACCGGGCTCGATCAGATCCCCGAGGACGAGCGACCTCCGGCGCCAACGCTGCTCCACCTGGCCTTCGATGCGATGGTCGGGATCGCCTCCGCCCTGCTGCTGCTCGTCGGGTGGTTCGCCTTCAGCTGGTGGCGGCGCCGCGAGCCTCCCGAGTCGGTCTGGTTCTGGCGCGCGTCCGCGCTCTCGGGAATCGGCTGCATCGTGGCTTTGGAAAGCGGCTGGATCGTCACCGAGGTGGGACGGCAGCCGTGGGTCGTCCACGGACTGCTTCGGACCGAGGACGCGGTAACCGGCGCATCGGGGATCGCGGTGTCCCTGGCGGCCGTGGTGGTGCTCTACACGGTGCTCGGGATAGGCACGATCCTGGCGTTGCGGGCGATGTCACGCCGCTGGCGGACCGAGGGGCTCACCGAGCAGGGCGTGCCGTATGGGCCGCCGGCCGATGAGGAGGCCACTTGAGCGAGGTCGTAGGGATAGCGGTGCTCCTCTGGGTGGTGGTGACTCTCTACGCGGTGCTGGCGGGGGCGGACTTCGGGGCTGGCATGTGGGACCTGCTGGCGGGCGGAGCCGAGCGCGGCGCGCGGCCCAGGGCTTTCATCGACCGGGTCCTGACGCCGGTGTGGGAGGCCAACCACGTCTGGCTGATCTTCATGTTGGTGGTCACCTGGACCGCGTTCCCCCAGGCATTTGCGGCCATCACCTCAACGCTCTTTGTCCCGCTTTCGCTCGCCGCTCTGGGCGTGGTACTGCGCGGCGCCGGGTTCGCGTTCCGCCACATCGTGCGCGGCACCCCGGGCCAGCGGGCCATGGGCGCGACCTTCGCGGGCGCATCGGTGCTCACCCCGTTCTTCATGGGCACCGTCGTGGGAGCCATAGCCACCGGCGGCGTGCCCCCCGAGGGCGGTGGCGACCAGGTGACCAGCTGGCTGAACCTGCCCTCCGTGGCAATCGGGGCGCTGATGGTCGCGACCTGCGCCTATATCGCGGCCGTCTTCCTGGTCAGCGAGGCGCGCAAGGCCGGCGACCCCGAGATGCAGGGTTACTTCCGGGCGCGGGCGCTGGCCGCCGCGGCGTTGGCCGGTGGGCTGGCTGCGCTTGACCTGGTGCTCATGAGCTCCGCCTCACCCCAGCTCTACGCCGACCTGACGGGTCAGGCGCTGCCCCTCGTGATCATCTCGGCGGCTCTGGGGCTCGGCGCGATCATCCAGGTGCTGCGCGGCGGCGGCTGGGCCCGCACGCTGGCGGTTGGAGCCGTGACCGCCGTGATCTGGGGCTGGGGCGTCGCCCAGGCACCGGACATCCTGCCCGGCACGCTGACCTTTGACCAGGCGGCGGCCAGCTCGTCGACCCTGATCACCCTGTTCGTGGTGTTCGGCGCGGCGGTGCTCCTGGTGGCGCCCTCGCTCGCGCTGCTCTTCAGCCTCCAACAGCGCGAGTTGCTCGGCGAAGACGATCACTGACTAGGCTCAGGCCATGGAGACCTGTTACCGCCACCCCGACCGCGAGACCGGTGTCAGCTGCTCGAACTGCGGCCGTCCGATCTGTCCCGACTGCATGACGAGCACCTCGGTGGGCATGCGTTGCCCGGAGTGCTCACGCGAGACGACCAAGGTCGTCACCGCGGCCGGGCTCCAGGCCGGGCTGACCGCGACCATCGCGCTGATCGGGCTCAACGTCGTGGTCTTCCTGCTCGGCCAGGTCACCCCGGGCCGCCCGCTCATCCAGCTCGGCGGTGTCGACGTGCCAGACGTCGCAAACGGCGAGTTCTGGCGCCTCGTGACCTCCGGGTTCCTGCATTTCGACCTGCTCCACCTGCTGCTGAACATGGTGGGCCTCTGGATTCTGGGCTCGATCCTCGAGCGCGGAATCGGCAGCGCGCGCTTCGCCCTCATCTACTTCGTCGCGCTACTCGGTGGATCGCTCGGCGCGCTGATCATGAACCCGTTCGCGCTCACCGCGGGCGCTTCCGGCGCCATCTTCGGCCTGATGGGAGCGGCCTTCATGATCCTGCGCCAGCGCGGGTTCAGCCTTATGGAGAACGGACTGGGCGGGTGGATAGCCATCAACCTGGTGATCACGTTCGCCTTCTCGGGAACGATCTCGGTGGGCGGCCACATCGGGGGACTGATCACCGGCGGCATCGCGGGCTTCATCCTGGCCGAGGTGGGCGAGAAGCAGCGCAACATGGGGTTTGCCTCGGGGCTGATCGCCGCACTGGGCGTCGTGGCTGTGGCCGGCTGCATACTGGTGGCCTGAGCCATGCCCGCGATCGGGTCCGTCAACAAGCGGATGGTCCTGATCGCGATGACCGGCGGGATGTCGATGGTTTTCCTCGACTCCACGATCGTCGGCGTCTCGCTGCCGACGATCCAGCGCGAGTTCAACGCCTCGACGGCCGAGATCCAGTGGATCGTGAACGCGTTTCTCCTGGCGCTCGCGGTCACCGTGGCGGCGGGCGGGCGGCTGGGCGACATGTTCGGCAGGCGCAGGATGTTCCTGCTGGGCGCGTGCATGTTCGTCGTCTTCTCCGCCCTCTGCGGCGCTGCGCCCTCGCTGGAGCTGCTGATCCTGGGCCGCCTGGGCGAGGGCGTCGGCGGGGCTCTGATGCTGCCGGCCGCCCAGGCCATCGTCACCACCGTGTTCGGGCCGGAGGAGCGCGGCCGGGCCCTGGGGGTGCTCATCGGGATCTCTTCGGTGTTCCTGTCCGCCGGGCCTCTGCTGGGCGGGGTGATCACCGAGGGCATCAGCTGGCGCGGGATCTTCTACGTGAACCTGCCGATCGGGATCGCGGCGGTGACCATGGCGCTGCGCTACGCGCCCGAGAGCCGGTCGCCGGAGAAGTCGCGGTTCGACACGCGCGGGTTCCTGCTGCTCGCCGGCGGGCTCACGGCGCTGACTCTCGCCCTGACCCACGGCGACGCGTGGGGCTGGCTCAGCACCCCGACCCTCGCCATGCTCGCCGCGACGGTGGTGCTCCTGCCGCTGTTCGTGCTCGCCGAACGGCGGATCGGCCAGCCGCTCCTGGACATGAGCCTCCTGCGCGATCGCCAGTTCCTGGGGGCGAACGTCGCCGTGCTCTGCCTCCAGTTCGCGCTGATGGGCCTGACGATCTATGGCGTGATCTTCGAGCAGAACGTGCTGGGCTACTCGCCGATCCTCGCGGGACTTCTGTACCTGCCGGCCACGCTCCCGACGCTGTTCATCGCGCCGCTGGCGGGGCGGCTGGCAGACAGGATCGGCTCGCGGATCCCGGCCGCCATCGGGCTCGGGCTCGTGACGCTGGGCTTTGCGGAGATCGCCCTGCTCGCCCACGAGCAGAACTTCCTGTTCCTGTTGCCCGGCTACATCCTCTTCGGCGTGGGGGTGCCGCTCACGCTCACGCCGATGAACACGGCGGCGCTCAACGTGGTGCCCCCGGAGCACCGGGGTGCGGGGTCGGGGTTCCTGGCCACCACCCGGCAGATCGGCAGCACCTTTGGGATCGCGGTGTTCGGCGCGCTGCTTGCCGCCATCCAGTCGGCGCGCTTCGACCATGCGCTCGGTGCCGTCGGGATCTCCCGGGACGTCGCAGACGAGCTGAGCTCGCTGGTCGCCGGCGCGGGCACGAGCCCCGCCAGCAGCGTCAAGCTGCCTCAGCCGGCTCTGGACACGCTCACCCAGGTCGCCAATGACGCGTTCGTCGTCGGCTTCTCCCGCGCGGTCGGCCTGGGGGCCGTCATCGCCTTCATCGGGATGATCGTTGTGATCGCGACGATCCGCCGCCGCGCAGCCGTGGACGCCGTGGCCCCTCCAGAGCCGGCGCTCGCCTGATCAGGCCTCGAGGTGAGCCTTGAGGTCCTCGAGAGAGCCCTTCATGACCTGGTCCTCGAGGGCGCGGGCGACGGGATCGGGGAGCCACACGCCGGGCTCCAGCTTCAGGCTCAGCGTCGCCAGCGTCGACCCGTCGCCCCTGTCCTCGAACGTGTATTCACCCTGCACATCGGAGATGTCGCCCTCCACGTAGCCGTAGCCGATCCAGCTGGGCGGCTCGTAGTTGTAGGTGAGCGTGTAGGAGATCGAGCGGGCGTCGGCGTCCAGCTCCCAGAAGACCTCCTTCGCGCGCCCGTTGGCGTCGGTCGTGCGGATCTCGCAGCGCTTGATCGCTGACTGCCAGCCGCGGATCGCGTCGTAGTCGGTCAGCGCGTCAAAGCACTGCTGAGGCGTGCCGGTGATGATCGTCTGGTGCTCTGCCCGCTTGGCTCCCACGCGGCTATCTAACCGATTCCGGTCCAGGCGTGCGGACTGGCACGAGGCGGTTTGGCGGAGGCGGATCGACTCGATCCGGGTGAAGCACGTGGGCCAGCAGCTCGAGCCCGTCCACCAGCCGCGGGCCGGGCCGCGAGTAGTAGGCGGCGGCATCCACGGCCACGATCGTGTGGGCGTCGAGCGACTCGAGCTCCTCGGCGAAGGCGTGCGCTTCCTCGGCCGCCCGGTCGGCGTCATACCCACAGGGCATGCAGATCACAACCTCCGGCGAGCTCGCGCGAACCAGGTCCCAGGTCACCGTCTGCGATCGCTCTCCCGGGAGTCCCAACACGTCCTCGCCGCCGGCCAGGTCGATCAGCTGCGGAACCCAGTGCCCGCCGATGAACACCGGGTCGAGCCATTCGAGGGCCGCAACGCGCGGGCGGGTCGCCCCCTCGACGGCGCGCGTGATCCAGTCGATCCGCTGGGCGGCCTGGGCAACCAGCGCCTCTCCCGAGCTCGGCACGCCGGTGGCGTCCGCCAGTGTGCGGACGTCGTTCAGCACCTCGCCGAGCGTGGACGGATCCAGGGGCAGGACGACCGGCGGGTCCGCGAAGGTCTCGGCCACAGCACGCACGTCATCGACCGACACCGCGCAGACCGCGCACAGGGCCTGCGTGACGATGAGGTCCGGCTGGAGCTCCTCGAGCGCCTCGGCGTCGAGCTCGTAGATCACCTCGCCCCGCTCTGTGCGCTCGCGGACGGCCCGGTCGATCTCGGCGGGGCCCAGGCCCTCGGGGATCACGCTGCGGGTCAGATGGGGGAGTGATTCCGCCGCAGGCGGATAATCACACTCATGGGTCACGGCGACGACGTCGTCTCCCAGGCCGAGCGCGAACAGCGTCTCGGTGGCCGACGGAACAAGGCTGGCAATCCGCATGACCAGAAGGAGACCAGATGGCGCTTCTCGACGACACTGAGATCACCGAACGCCTGGAAGGGCTGGACGGCTGGAGCCGGGCCGGCGACGCCATCGAGAAGGTGTTCGAGCTGAAGGACTTCGCCGCCTCGGTGGCGTTCGTGAACCAGCTGACGCCAATCGCCGAGGACATGAACCACCACCCGGACCTGGCCATCAGCTGGAACAAGGTGACGGTCACGATCAGCACCCATTCCGAAGGCGGCCTCACCGCCAACGACTTCGAGCTGGCGCGGCGGATCAGCGATCTGTAATTACTGCTGCCCGCCTGCTCTGCTAGCGTGGCGACGCTCCTTGATCGACGACGATCCTCCTCGAAGTAGCGGCGCCCTCCCGGGTCTCCCGAGCGTCCGCGCGCTGACATGACGACCTTTCTCCTCCTTCTCGGGGTTGTGATCCTGATCGCGCTCAACGGCTTCTTCGTGGCCGCCGAGTTCTCCCTGGTGCGTTCCCGCCGATCCAAGCTCGAGGCGCTGGTCGAGGAGCGTGCCCGTGGTGCCAAGCTCGCGCTGCGCCAGCTCGATGAGATCGACCAGTACCTGGCTGCCTGCCAGGCCGGAATCACGATCGCCTCGATCGGCATCGGCTTCCTGGGCGAGCCGGCCATCGCATCCCAGCTCGAGCCGCTGCTCGGCCCGCTCATCGGCCACGGCGTTGCGGTGGCCATCTCGCTGGCCCTCGCCCTCTTCATCACCACCAGCCTTCACATCACGACCGGCGAACAGGTGCCGAAGATCTACGCGATCAACCGGCCTGAGAACGTCGCGAGGCGGGTTGCCCGCCCGCTCGAGTGGTTCGCGATCGGCTTCAAGCCGTTCGTCACCGCCCTCAACGCCATCTCCACCTGGATGCTCAAGGGCCTCGGGGTCAACGCCGGCGCGGAGTTCACCGAGGTGGCCGGTGCGGACGACCTGAAGATGCTGATCGCCCAGGCCGAGCGCGGGGCCAAGCTGGATCCGGGTGAGGCCGGGATGCTCGAAGGCGTCTTCCACCTGCACGAGCAGGAGGCGCGCCAGGTAATGACTCCGTTTCCCGCGGTGGTCACGGTGGACGTGACCGACACGGTCGAGAAGGCGCTACAGCGCTGCGTGGAATCCGGGCACACCCGTCTAGTGGTCACCGAGAACGACAGCCCGGACCAGGTCGTGGGCATCGTCCACAACAACTCCCTCATCCGCCTGATGTTCAGCGAGGGCAATGCCGCTTCTATCCGCGACCGCGTCAAGAAGCCGGTGATCGTTCCCGAGACAAAGCCGCTCGACGATCTGCTCGAGGCGCTTCAGCGCGAGCGCTCCGCCATGGCGGTCGTGGTCGACGAGTACGGCCGTACCGCCGGGATCGTGACCGTCGAGGACATCATCGAGGAGGTGGTGGGCGAGATCACCGACGAGACGGATCGGGCCGCCGGCGTGCGCCAGCTGGCCAACGGCGACTGGTACGTGCGCGGCCATGTGCCCATCACCGACCTGGCCGACTACGAGATCGAGCTGGACGTGGACGCCGAGGCCTTCAACTCGATCGGCGGGTTCGTGTTCAGCGAGCTCGGCACGCTGCCCAAGCGCGGCGACATGGTCAGGTACAACGGCTACTCCCTGCGGGTCGAGTCCGTGCGCCAGAACCGGATCGAGGCCGTGCGGATCCGGGACCACGAGCCCGAACGCCGGCAGGAGAGCAGGCGCCCGGGCAACGGGCAGCGGACCGAATCCGTCCGCGACGAAGGCTAGGTTGCCCCGGCAAGGCACTCTCGGGAAAGGGTCTTGCCGATGTGGTCAGTCAGGTTGAACGACGCACAGCGCGATGCAGTTGCCGCCCTGATCAGGGCGCAGGGGGAGACGGGGCCGTCGCTCGAGGGTGCGCTGGAGGCCCTGGACTACGCGCGCTGGGACGATCTGCCAGAGGCAGAGCTGCCCTGGGACCACGTCGAGGAGCTGGCCGGAGCGCAGGGGATCTCCGAGGCCGACGTCATCTGGGACCTGGCCTGTGCCGGCCTGCCAACACCCGCGCCTGCCGAGAGGGCCGGCGCGGAGTCGAAGAAGCCGACGGGCGAGCCTGCCTAGGCCGCTCAGGCCCGGCTGCCGACCTCGATCTCCGCCAGACGCGGCCAGACCTTCTCGCCGAGCTCCGCCACGGTCGCCGCCGGGTCGGGCGTGAGCGGCACCCAGTGGATGCGCTCGATGCCGATGGCGGCGTACTGCTCGGCCTCGGCCAGCCAGGCATCCGTGTCGGCCAGCGGGTCGCC
>JAXDIE010000105.1:0-14556 GCA_034664165.1 Thermoleophilaceae bacterium
CGGCGTTTGCTGATACCCACACCGACTACGCGCCTGGTGCTGCTTCGCAGGTGTTCACGCCGAACGTGGGTGGCTGGACCAACTCGGTCAGCTCCGATCCGCTGTGTCTCGCGCCGCTGACCTGCCCAGCTGTTGCCAACAGCTACCAGGCATCAGGCGGTTCTTTTGGCGCCGGTGACGGCTACATCCGGGTCGGGCTGACGGGGCTCACGGGCCTCATCTCCGTCACGCAGCGTGGCATCTGGGAGAGCCCGGCGTTCACCTACAACGGCAATGGCGGCACCGTGCCGACCGATGTCTCGTTCTTCATGAGTCGTCGCGCCAATGTGGGCTCGCTCCTCGTGGACGCGGGCAATGACGCCACGTTCGACGTCACGCTGGTGCCGCAGAGCGGCTCGGCGCCTCCCGTCGAAGTGGTGAATGACGCCCCGCTGAAGGGCGCGACGGCATGGAGCGCCGTTGCCGCGGCGACTATCACGCCCGGCTTCCTCACCATCGGCACCAGCTACAAGATCCGGATCACGACCAACTACCGCACGGTTGCGGCTCTGATTCCCAACGCCACGTCGGACTACGACAACGTCGTCCTCCGCGCGTCCACGATCGTCGGGCAGCCCGGTGCGGCTGGGCCGAAGGGCGAGCGCGGGCCCAAGGGCCAAGAGGGCCCCAAGGGTTCGCGGGGCAGCAGCGGCAACAACGGCGAGAGCCCCGAGGACCGCAGGCTGAAGAACCTGCTCCGCAAGGAGAAGTTCTCGGCGCGCCGCAAGGGCAACAAGATCGTCGTCACGGTCAAGTGCCCCAAGAAGGCAGACGAGAACTGCAAGTTCCAGTCACGGGCCCAGGTCAACCGCTTCGGCGACCGCCTGTCCCGGACCAGGAAGGCGAACGTCCGCCGCGGCAAGAAGAAGAAGATCTCGCTCAAGCTGATCCACAGCCGCGAGCACCTCATCAACGGGCGCAAGCACGTCGAGGTCGTCAGCCAGGTCCGTTCGGGCAAGGCCAAGACCACGGTGTTCAACCGCATCCGCTTGAAGAACAACCACAACTAGGCGATTCGGCAGTCCGCGGGCGGCGCTCGGCGCCACCCGCGGATTTGCCATTTAACGAGGCTCGACGGCTCAGAGCGCGGAAAGCCCGCGTATCAGCAGGTAGGCGCCGAAGCCCAGGCAGAGCACGATCGTGACCCTGCGCTGGTTCCTGTGGAAGAAGTCCGCGGCTTGGTCCAGCAGCCTCTCCGAAGTGGCGGGGGCCAAAACGCTCAGCACGAGCGGCAGCCAGACCGTCGAGAGCACCACGCCGATGACAACGGCGGCAACGATCAGGCGCTCGTCGACGGGCACGGTGCTCCCCGCTATGTCCTTCATCGCCGGCAGGTAGAGGATCAGCGAAGTCACGTTCGTCGCCATGGAGCCCATCCCGATAGCGAACGCGCGACCCGGCGCGACGCCCGCGTGTTGCTCGTGGATCTCGGACCTGGGTGTCTCCGGGGGAGCGCCACGTGATGCGAACTCGCGGTGCAGCGCCCTGCCCCCGACCAAGAGCAGGACCACCGCGAACACCAGGTCGAGCGTGGAGAACAAACCGGGCGACCCGGAGATCGAGATCTTCGCGCCGCCGAGCAGGAGCAGCGCTGCGAGCGCCGTCAGGATCACGGCCTCGCCACCGGCGAAGGCCAGGGCACGGGGTACACGGCCCGTGCCGGTCAGCATCGCGATCGTGATCGCGAGGACGATGGGGCTGACCGCCGCGCCAAGTGCGAGAGGCACGGTGTTCGCCAGCAGTTCCCCCATGGCGCGGCAGGCTAGCGCCGATCCGGCCGACCCGCTCACGGGGTTGACTAGCCCGTCCGCAGGTAAGAAGGTCGGCGTATCCAGACGAAGGAGGGGTTATGCGTACGAAGTTTTTGAGCCTGGCCGGGATTGCACTGCTCGGTGTGTTCGCCGCGGGATGTGGCGGAGGAGCAACAGAGACGGCGGCAGTGGAGAGTGGCGTGAGCAAGGCCCAGTTCATCGAGCAGGGCGACACGCTCTGCGGGCAGTACGACGCGAAGATCGCGGCGGCCGCAAAGAAGGCCGGAAAGGGCGCCTCCGATCCCAAGTGGATCGAGAAGACCATAGTGCCCGACATCAAGGCCCAGATCGACGGGGTCCGTTCACTCACGCCTCCGGCCGGCGACGAGGCCGCCATCACGGACATGCTCGACGCCTCGGACAAGGCGCTGAAGGCGGGCGAAAAGGATCCCCCGTCGCTCATGCTGTCATCCGGCGAGGACAAGAGCCCCTTCTATGACGTCGCGGAGGATCTTGCCGCCTACGGGTTCAAGGTCTGCGCCCAGCCGGCGACGTGAGCCAGGGCTGATCTGCTGGAAAGTGCGGCGTCATCGGGCGGAGGCCTTTGACGTCGCACTGATCAGCTTGGGTTAGGGTCGGCACATGGGAACGAGTGAAGACCCGGATCCGCGTACCCAGCCGGAGCACATCAAGGCCCCGGAGCACCCGCCTGCGTTCAAGTCCAGCCTGGGCGTGGACACTGGCATCGAGGTCGGGATCCCCGTCCTGGCGGCGGGGGTCGCCTGCTGCTTCTTCGCGTTTGTGGTCAGGGCCACCGAGCTGTGGATCCTCGGTGGCGCGCTGGCGGCGATCGGGCTGATTGTGATGCTGCGAAACCGCCGCCTGTAGCCGGCGCTCGCTCTCAGGTGTGGCAGTTCGAGCCCTTGGGTGCGTAGACCCCAGGGCCCTGCGGATCGATGCTGATCCCATGAGCTTCAACCACACACCTCAGCAGCAGGATCTGGGCCGCCCACTGGGCGCGACCATCGTGCTCCTGGCCGCCCTGATGGTCACGGCGTCAGCCGCCCGCCTGACGCGTTAGGCAAATCGCCTCAGTACGATCGGACCTCGCGTCGTCAACGAGGGGGAGACGGAGTGGGGGAAGGCAGCGGCAAGCGGCGGCGGCTCGGCTCGATTCGGGCTGCGCTCCCGGGCGTGATCCCGCTCCTCGCGCTCGCGTTGGTCGTTCCGGTCGCTCATGCCGCCCTGGGATCGCTGACCGACCTGCTGGCCCTGGGCCAGGCCGGTGGGCAGACGCCGGCCAAGGCGCCGGTCCAGCACAACGCGGAGCCCGCCTTGAAGGCAGCTCCCAGGGCGGACTGCCGCTCTGGGGCCCGCGAAGAGCCAGGAATCCAGGGGCGTATTCCGGCCGGGGCCGCCAAGGAGGGGCTGTGGTGCAACGTGTCGCTCGTCAGCCACCAGGGCAAGACCGGCGGGTTCAAGACCTTCCGCTACGTCGATGACCAGGGCAACGAGTGCGCGTTCTATGACACGGCGCTGCTCTATCCGCTCAACGCCTTGCAGCTGTCAGGCGATTCGCTCGGCGTGGCCGTGGTCGACATGAACGACCCCTCGCATCCGGTGCAGACCGACTCGCTGACCTCCCTGCCGATGCTCTCGCCCCACGAGTCCCTTGCGCTCAACAAGAAGCGCGGGCTGCTCGCGGCCGTCCTGGGAAATCCCGCGACCTATCCGGGCCTGGTCTCGATCTATGACGCGCACGCCGACTGCCGGCACCCGGTGCTCAAGTCCACGGAGCTGGTCGCGCGCTTCGGCCATGAGAGCGGGTTCTCCCGTGATGGCAAGACCTTCTACGCGACCGGCACGGCCGTCCAGGCGATCACCGCGATCGACGTGACCGACCCGTCCACGCCGCGGCCCATCTGGCACGGCAATGTCGAGGCCCATGGAATGTCGTTGAGCGACAACGGCAACCGCGCCTATGTCGCGGATCCCCTGGCAGGCCAGATGCTCATCCTCGACACGAGCCAGATCCAGGCTCGCAAGCCCCACCCGCAGGCGCGGGAAGTCAGCAGGCTGACCTGGGAGAACCACTCGATTCCCCAGAACGCGATCCCGTTCAGCGAAGACGGGCATCCCTACATCCTGGAGTTCGACGAGTACAACGCCGGGGCGCTCGGAGGCGGGGGCACCGACACCGTCGGCGCCGCCCGGATCATCGACATCGCCAACGAGCGAAAGCCGCGCGTGGTCTCGAACATCAGGCTCCAGGTCAACCAGCCCGCCGCCCACCACGAGGCGAGCGGCGACCCGGGATCCCTGAGCCCTGTCCAGGGCTACGCGGCGCACTACTGCAACGTCCCCAACCGGGTCGACCCGCAGGTGGTCGCCTGCTCGTTCATCACGTCGGGGCTGCGGATCTTCGACATCAGCAAGATCAAATCGCCCAAGGAGATCGCCTATTTCGTGGCGCCGACCAATCCCCGGGTGGAGAACGGGCTCGAGTCCAGCCCATACGCCATGTCCAAGCCCGCGTTTGCGCCCGGCCGTCGCGAGGTCTGGTACACCGACGGCACCAGCGGCTTCTACGACTTGCGCGTGAACAAGCACGTCTGGCCGCGCTCCAAGCACTCCTGAAGCCCAGCGTGAGAAGCGTCACACAGAGGCGGCCGGGCCGGGCCTACCCTGTGTTCATGACTCCCCACGGCACAGAACTGCTGATCAGCGGGATCGCGATCGTGGCATTGCTGCTCACGCCGCTGGTCTCGCTCATAATCGGCAAGGTCGGCGAAGAGATCTCGCGTCAGGTCGGTTCCGGCCTGCCCGGCCCTCCCGCCTGACTCTCGCCGCACCGCCCAAGTCCACCTAGACTCGGCGGGTGAAGGTCGAGCAATCCTCCTGGCTCCAGCGGAATCTGTGGCTGTTCGTCGCAGTTGCCTCGCTACCGATGATCAAGGCCGTGGTGAGCGGTGTACTGCTGCACAACGCGGGTTTCACCGTCATTGCGGCGCTCCTCACAGTCATCGACCTGGGGGCGGCTGTCTGGCTGTTCCGCTGGTCCAGGAGCAGCGGCTGACTGCATAGGTGGATCGTGCCCCCTTCGCAGGGTGTAGGGTCGCCAGCACAGTGTTGGATCAACCGCATCGGCAGAGCAACAGGGCGGCCCGCTCCCTGTCCGGCGCGCTGGTGGTGGTGATCGCGGTGCTTGCCTTGGCAATTCCGGCCGGCGCGACCCCGATTCCAGGCGAGAACGGCCGCATCGCGTTCGTCAGCCGCCAGAACCTCGGTCAGGCAGGAGCCGAGATCTTCTTCCTGCCGGTCCCGTCCTCGACCGGTGGGGGCACCCTCAGCGCGCCGATCGCGAGTAACCCTGCGCTGCGGCATCGTCACCCGACGTGGTCACCCGACCGCACGAAGATCGCCTACGCGCGAGGGACCGATGGGACGCCGAACTCGTTTGATATCTGGATCCAGGATCTGACGCAGCCGCTCAGCGCCACGAATCCAACCAACGTCACGTCGTCGGCCGGCTCCAGCGAGGATCGGCCTGCCTGGTCGCCCGAAGGGAACCACCTCGCTTATGAGCGGGACAGCGGCGTACCCGCTGACCGGGACGTCGTCGTCTCATTGCTGAACGGGGGTGGCTCGATGCCCATCAACGGTGGCGCCGGGATCGAGGGCCAGCCCGCCTGGTCCCCTGACTCGAAGACCCTCTATTACGAGGACGGGAACGCGCAGAACTCGGCGGTCGACACCGACATCGTCAAGTGCACGATCGACTTCGGCCCCCCGATCAGCTGCGGCGGAGAGTCGCCTGCCGTTGCGGAGCCCGTCCTGAACAAGCCCGAGATCCAGCCCGCGATCTCGCCGGACGGCACCAAGATCTGCTTCGGGACGGGCTACCCCGGAGCCCCGAGCACCGATATCAGGGTCGCCTCGCTGACCGGTGCGCCGGTGGCCGGGAACGTGGTCTCGGTAAGCCCGGTCGCCTACGAGTGCACCTGGTCTCCCGACAACACGCTGGTCGCCTACACGGCCGGCGGCGGAGCGACCGGTGACCTTGTGATGGTGAAGGCGGACGGCTCACTCCCGATCGAGTTCCCGCTGGCGACCGGCACAGATATCCAGACCAACCCGGACTGGGCGCCTGACGGACGCCCGGAGTGTCCTGACAGCACGGCCGAGACAACAGTGGGGACACCGATTTCGATCCCCGTCGAGTGCACCGACACTGGACCGGCATACGAGCGCACCAACGTGCGCGAGTTCATCACGCAGCAGCCGACGAACGGCACCACGGACCAGCCTTCGGCCGGTGACCCCGTCGCCTACACGCCCAACCCGGGTTTCATCGGCACGGACACCTTCGAGATCGGCAGCTTTGACGAGCTCGGCTTTGGCTCGGACAAGGGCACCGTGACGGTCAAGGTCCTCGGGCGTCCCTGCGGCGGCACGACCGCGACCATTGCTTCCACTGAGGGGGATGACGTGATCACCGGCACCCCGGGCCCAGACGTGATCGCCGGCCTCGGCGGCAACGACAGGATCAAGGGCGCCAACGGTAAGGACATCCTCTGCGGTGGCCTTGGCAACGACAACATCTCCGGCGGCAAGGGCAAGGACCGCCTGATCGGCGGCAAGGGCAAGGACAAGCTGAACGGCGGCAAGTCCAAGGACCGCTGCAGCGGCGGCCCGCAGAAGGACCGGATCAAGGCCTGCGAGTAGCTCAGCGGGCGAAGGCCAGCTGAAGGACGATCACGCCGAGGATCGCGGCGAGGCTGATGCAGTGGTCCCGAAAGATCGAGCGGGCCAGAGCGGTCTGGTTCTCGAGCGTGTCCGAACGACCTCCCAGCCGGATCGCGGCGCGGACGGTGTGGGCTGCCGCGATCCCGATGCCCAGGGCGGCCAATGCCAGTGAGCCGGCGCTGACCCAGGCGAGCGCTTCCGCACGGACCAGCTGGGCGACCAGCGCCGCAAGGGTCAGCACCATGACGATGGCCACCAGGCCGTTCATCGGCCGGGCGGTTGTGGTGACCCGCCGGTAGTAGGCGGCGATGGAGGCAAGCACCTGCTCGTCCGCGCCTCGCGGGCGGCGGATCTGTACATCGAACATCAGGTCGAACCAGAGAACCGCGGTGAGGAAGCCGGCGCCGGTGACGATGAACGCGGTCATGGCGATCACCGACAGCGGTTCGCCGGGATCCGCAGATCCCCGGGGGTCGCCAGGCTGATCCTGCACCCACCGGTCCTGATCGTCACAGGAGATCCGGCTCGGCTCACCCACAGACGGTCTCCGTCACGGCGGAAGCGCACGATGCGGTCTGGCGGGGAGTCAAAGCGGTACCTGAACGCCCACAGCTTCCCGTGGGTCGCAACCGTGTCGTTGGCCCACTGGGTCGGGTGCTCGTCAACCTTCCTGAAGAGCCCCCAGTCGATTGCGTCGCTCAGCTCGCGGTTCAGGTTCGCCCAGTCGTGAAAGCCCGTATGGACCTCGTAGGTCAGGTGGACGCCGGCCTTCCGCAGCGCTGCGGCGTAATCATCCGACATGGGTCTGATGAAGACGGGCTCGAGCAGCTGGTCGACCGGGGTTCCGCTGTTCACCGGGCTTGGCTGCCCGTCACCGCTTGACATGAACACACGCGTCTGCACCAGGTTGGCGGCGAGCTTCGTCGGGTTGTGCCCGGTCGCGTAGTAGCCGTTGAGGGGCCCGTAGACCAGGTCGGCGTCGAGCTTGTTGCCCAGGCCGCTGATCAGCGACTGGCCCCAGGTCACGCCCGGCTGGATCTGGGTGTCAACGAAGCCTGAAAGCACGGCGACGCTCCCGAAGTACCCGGGTAGGCGACCGCCCAGGTACGCGGCGCCCAGGCCGCCCATCGACCCGCCGCTCAGCGCGTGGAAGCGGCGCTCGGGCTTGATCTTGTAGCGCGCCTCGATCTGCGGGACCACCTGGTCCAGGAAGTAGCTCTCCCAGGACGGATCTCCGCGACGGCCCTTGTTCCACCAGTCGGTGTACCAACCGCCGGTGCCGCCCTCGGGCGTCACGACGATGGCGTCGAGCCCCTCGACGGTCTTCGCGACATTCCCACGGGCGGGCTCCGTCCACCAGGTGTAGGTATTGGAGAGGCCCGGCAGGATGTACAGGACCGGGTAGGCCTTCTTTGGGTCGTAGCCATCGGGCAGAATGGCCCGCGCCCGGGGTACTCCCTTGTACCCGTACCAGCGGTCGTTGATCTCGCCGCCGCGGGCCGGCAGCTTGAAGTCGACCAGCTTGCTGGCCTGCGCGACGGAGCCGCCGGTTGCCGCCACGGCGGCGACCAGAGCCAGGATGAACAGCCTCCCCCTCATCGACAGCAGTGTAGATCCCTGCGCTCCGGCGCCGGGCAGCCCCGCCTAACATGCAGCGCGATGAGTAGGGACGCAAAGTCGCCCGCCGACAGCCATGACCTGATCCGCGTGCATAACGCCCGCGTGAACAACCTCAAGGACGTCAGCATCGAGATCCCCAAGCGCCGGCTGACGGTTTTCACCGGCATTTCGGGCTCCGGCAAGAGCTCGCTCGTGTTCGACACGATCGCGGCGGAGTCACAACGGCTGATCAACGAGACCTACAGCGCCTTCGTCCAGGGCTTCATGCCGGCCATGGCCCGCCCCGACGTGGACCTGCTCGACGGCTTGACCACTGCGATCCTCGTGGATCAGGAGCGGATGGGGGCCAACGCCCGGTCCACGGTCGGGACCGTCACCGACACGGGCGCAATGCTGCGGATCCTCTACAGCCGGCTCGGGAAGCCGCACATCGGCTCGCCCCAGGCGTTCTCCTTCAACGTCCCGACGAGGGTTGCCAGCGGCGCGATGACCACCCAGAAGGGCAAGGGTGAGCACCGCAAGATCGTGAGCAAAGCCGTCTATCTGGGCGGCATGTGCCCCACCTGCGAGGGCATGGGCACAGCGAAGGACTTCGACCTGACCCAGCTCTACGACGACAGCAAGACCCTCAACGAGGGCGCGATCACCATCCCGGGCTACAGCATGGAGGGCTGGTACGGGCGCATCTATCGCGGCTGTGGCTTCTTCGATCCGGATAAGCCGATTAAGAAGTTCAACAAGCGCGAGCTGAACGACCTCCTGTACAAGGAGCCGACCAAGATCAAGGTCGAGGGCGTGAACCTCACCTACGCGGGGCTGATCCCCCAGATCCAGAAGTCGTTCCTGTCCAAGGACCCGGAGGCGATGCAGCCGCACATCCGCGCGTTCGTGGAGCGGGCGGTCACGTTCAGCACCTGCCCCGATTGCGGCGGCACCCGGCTGAACGAGGGAGCCCGCTCATCGAAGATCAAGGGGAAGAACATCGCCGATCTCTGTGCAATGGAGATCCGCGACCTGGCCGAGTGGATCCGCGCGCTCGACGAGCCGGGGGCGGGTCCTCTGCTTACCGCCCTGCAGGAGACGCTGGACTCCTTCGCGGAGATCGGGCTGGGATACCTCTCGCTGGACCGTCCCTCTGGAACGCTGTCCGGCGGCGAGGCCCAGCGCGCCAAGATGATCCGCCACCTCGGGTCCTCGCTCACCGACGTGACCTATGTCTTCGATGAGCCCACGATCGGGCTGCACCCGCACGACGTCCAGCGGATGAACGACCTGCTGCTCCAGCTGCGGGACAAGGGCAACACCGTGCTCGTGGTCGAGCATGAGCCGGAGACGATCGCGATCGCCGACCACGTGGTCGACATCGGGCCCGCGGCCGGCACGGAGGGCGGCACCATCTGCTTCGAGGGAACCGTCAAGGGCCTGCGGGCCAGTGGAACTATCACCGGCCGCCATCTCGACGACAAGGCGGCGCTGAAGGAGGTCCTGCGGGAGCCCACCGGCACTCTCGAAATCCGCGGAGCAACGGCGAACAACCTGAAGAAGGTCGATGTCGACATCCCGCTCGGGGTGCTCGTGGTGGTCACCGGCGTCGCTGGCTCGGGCAAGAGCTCGCTGCTGCACGGGTCCCTCCCGGCGAGCGCGGACGTCGTGGCGGTCGATCAGGCCGCTATTGGCGGCTCACGCCGGAGCAATCCGGCGACCTATACCAAGCTGCTCGACCCGATCCGCAAGGCGTTCGCGACGGCCAACGGCGTCAAGCCGGCGCTCTTCAGCGCCAATTCCGAGGGCGCCTGCGAAAACTGCAACGGAGCCGGGGTCATCTACACCGACCTGGGGATCATGGCCACCGTCGCGACCACGTGCGAGGTCTGCCAGGGCAAGCGTTTCGACGCCTCGGTGCTGGAGTACCACTTCGCCGGGCGGGACATCAGCCAGGTGCTCGAGATGTCTGTGACCCAGGCGGAGGAGTTCTTCGGCGAGGGTGAGGCCGCCACACCCGCCGCGCACAAGATCCTGGAGAGGCTTGGCGGAGTGGGGCTCGGCTATCTGAGCCTCGGTCAGCCACTCACAACGCTGTCAGGCGGGGAGCGTCAGCGGCTCAAGCTGGCCACGCACATGGGGGAGAAGGGCGGGATGTACGTGCTCGACGAGCCCACCACCGGGCTCCACCTGGCCGACGTCGAGCGGCTGCTCGGCCTCTTGGACCGGCTGGTCGACTCGGGCAAGTCGGTGATCGTGATCGAGCACTCCCAGGCGGTGATGGCGCATGCGGACTGGATCATCGATCTGGGCCCGGGCGCAGGGCAGGACGGCGGCCGGATCGTCTTCGAGGGCACGCCGGCCGATTTGGTCGCTGCACGTGCGGGCCTCACCGGCGAGCACCTCGCGGGCTACATCGGCGCCTAGACGGGCGGCTCTACGTCAGCGGCTCAGGATGCGCGTCAGCCGCGAACCCCAGCGTGGGCGGCTACCGAGCTCGAGCGTGGCGGCTACCAGGAGATTCACGCCGAGCCAAACCGCGATCACAATCAAAATGAACGTCATGCGCGCGTTATTCCCATTTCGGCCGGTTCTAGTCCTGCCTGGACAAAAACATTTGACCCGAGGGGTCAGACGGACTGCATTCGCGGCGGCCCGTATAGGGTCGCTCAGTGATGGTCGACGTAACCGTCTACACAGCGAAGACATGCCCGTTCTGCCTATGGGCAGAGGCGCTCCTGGAGCGGAAGGGCGTCGGTTACGAGCGCATCGTGATCCACCGTTTCGTGCCTGGCGGCCGCGATGTCCTGCGTGAGCGATTCGGAGCCCAGCATTGGCGCATTCCCCAGATCGTGATCGGCGAAGAGCACATCGGAGGGTGCCGGGAGCTCGTGGCGCTCGACCGGGCGGGGCGACTGGACCAGATCCTGGCCGCGCCGGGCTGACCGTTCAGGCGCCTATTCGGCCATCTCGCGCTTGAGCTTCCGCCAGCCGCCGGCCCGGTTGTTGGCGATGATCTGCTTGAACATCGCTAGAAGAGCCGGCCGGTTGATGGTCTCGCCCTCGCGGAAGGCCACGGTTCGGGCCGTCTTGTTCTCGTGGCCGGCGGTGATGATGCCCTCGGGGTCGGGGACGATCGCACCGTCGTAGAGGAAGACGTTGACGTGGTCTTTCGCAGCGAGCAGCGCGCAGATGTTGCCTTCCAGCACGAAGTAGGGGCGGACGGTGCGCTTGATCGTCTCGACCACCTCCCTGTCCGCGGCATGCACCAGCTCCCGTACCTCGTGGCAGATCCGCTGCTGCCACTCCGGGAGGGCGTCGATGTAGGTGTCGACCCGTGGGTCAATCTCGTAGTCCACGCGCTCACCGTACCGTCACGGCCCTGTAGCTTTCGGGCATGCGCGATCTCGGACAGCCGGCCTCGTACCTCGTTCTCGACCCCGGCGTCGAGGTGTATTCGTCCGACGACCAGCTGGTCGGCCGGGTCGAGCACGTCCTGGCGGTGCCCGAGGACGACATCTTCGACGGGATCGTCATCGATACCAGCGTTCTTCCCGGCGGACACCGTTTCGCCGACTCCGAAGAGGTCGACCGGATCTACGATCGCGGAGTCATCCTGAAGGTGAGCGCGGCCGAGGCGGAGAGCCTCCCCGAGCCGTCACAGAACCCGGGTGTCCTCGAGGTCGATCCAGCCGATGACTCGAGCGACCTCTCGCGCAAGCTTCGCGCCGCCTGGGACCGGATCTCCGGGAACTATTAGGAAAGGGAGTAGCCTCGGTGGCGTAGGAGCGGTCGCTGAGGCGCACGACGAGCCGATGGCTTGACTTGCCGCACGTGTTGGCCCCCGTGTACGGGAAGCGTCAACGACGATGCGGGAGCAGCATGCACAGGCAGCAACGGCCGGCCGTGACTCTCTACCTCGTGGCCTTCATCGTTGTTTTTGGCACCTGGACCGGGAGCGCCGCAGCCGCCGTGGTCAATGTGACAGCTCCCCCGTTCCCCCAATTGACCGTCGCGATGGGCAACAGCGTCTCGACCCTCACCGTCAGCGGGGAGCCGGGCAACACGCTCAGGTTCTCGGAGGTCGGCGACACCCTTACGCTGAATGATGCGGCCGGTATCTGCTCCCAAGCCTCGGACATCTTCTGCTCGACCCCCCTCGGCGGCTTCGGCGTCACGAACAGCGGTGGGTCCACTGCGCCGCCTCAACGGGACGTCGTGATCCTTCGCGGGGAGGCGCACGGCGATCCGGCGAGCTCACGGATTTCGGTCAACACCGGGTTCGCTGTCAGCTCGAGCTCGCTGATCGAGGTGTTCGGTGCGGATGGCTTCGGGAGGATTTCGGGGTCCGATGTTGCCGGTGGAACGGCCTCCCAGCCCGCGGATATCGTGCACACGGGCCCGAGCGGGAGTGGCTTCAGCGGCATTCCCCAGCCCCTCGGTGACGGAGCCGACCGGTACGAGGGCGGAGCCGGGATCGACATCGTGGATGGGGGTGCGGGCGACGACGTGCTGATAGGTGGTGGTGGCCAGGACCAGCTGACGGGTGGCACGGGCAGTGACCGCTTCGAGACCTTCGACGGGCTGGTCGACCAGATCAGCTGTGGCCTCGGCCTGGACACCGTCGTCGGAGACGTGGTCGATCCAGTGCTGGCCGACTGCGAGATCTTCATCGATGGCGGCGACAAGGACAGCGATGGCGCGCGCCTCCCGGCCGACTGCGACGACAACAACCCGGCGATCAAGCCCGGTGCGGCCGACGTCGCGGCCAACGGCATCGACGAGGACTGTTCGGGCTCTGACGCCGCGTCGCCGGATACCACCGGCCTGGCCGGGCCGAAGAAGGTCAAGCAGGGCAAGAAGGCCAAGTTCACCTTCGATTCTTCGACAGCCGGCTCGACCTTCCAGTGCAAGCTCGACAAGAAGGCTTTCTCGGGCTGCACGTCGCCGTACGTGATCAAGATCCGCAAGCTCAGCACCAAGAAGAAGCACACCGTCACTGTCGTGGCTACCGACCCTGCAGGCAACGCCGACCCCAGCCCGGCGACGCGCACGTTCAGGGTCCAGAAGTCCTAGGGCGTTCAGCCCCAGGCCGGGTGGGTATCGGAGTCCACAGCCGAACCCGATCACACATTGGAGACCCAGATGGGATTGAGCAACCTCAAGGTTGGAGCCGTGGTGGCCGTGTCGGACCTCGACGTGGCCAAGGAGTTCTACGAGGGCCGGCTCGGCCTCGAGCCCGGCGGGGACGAGACCGGCGGCGTGCGTTATGAGTGCGCGGAGGGCACCAGTCTTTTCGTCTACCACTCGCCCGAGAATGCCGGGACCTCGGGAGCCACGATGGCGGGGTGGCTCGTAGACGACCTCGACTCCCTCCTGGACGCCCTGACCGCGCGGGGCGTGGTCCCCGAGCAGTACGACCAACCGCCGATCAAGACCGATGAGCGGGGTGTTTTTGACGCCGGCTTGTTCAAGGCGGCCTGGGTCAAGGACCCGGACGGGAACACAATCGCCCTGAGCCAGCCCACCGGCTGACGACTACGCTCGCCCTACGGCTCGTCGGCAGGCCTGATCACAGGCTTGATGTCGAGAATCGGAGTGCCATCCACGGCCTCGAGATCGCTGACGCGAATCCGATCGCCCTCGATCGCGAGGATCTCGACCGGGTGTAGTCCGATCGGATTGGGGCGATCGGCGGAGCGGGTGCTGAAGACGCCCCGCAGGGGGTTCGAGAGGTCGTCCCGCGGATGCACCTGCAGCGCATCGCGGCGGGCTCGGTCTAGCCACGTCAACACGATCACCCGATCCCCGGCCTGAAGGCCCAGAAGACCGTCGATCACCTCCGGCAGGAGCACCAGGCAGGCTTCGGGCGATCCCTCGTGCCCCTGCTTGGGCGCCATTGTCAGATCGGTCAATGGGGATTCGACGAAGCCGATCGGATTGATCTCGAACTGGCCTTCGGGTGCCGGGATCTCCATGGCGTCGTCCGCGGCTCAGGTCAGGTGCGTGTCCCGGATTCCCGTGTCGTACTTGAGACCGAGTCCGAGCATTCGATCGGCGCCGATGTGTGCGAGCCAGATCAAGGCGATCTGGATGAAGAGCGGGTCGTTGCGGACAACCCCCACTGCTGCCACAGCCAACGGGCCGATCGTCGTGTGGAACAGGTTGTAGAAAAGGGCGCCGGCGCGATCGTTGGCCAGGTACCCGAGAAGCGACAGGTCGGGAGCGAGGATGAAGATGATGAGGGCGAGCACGCCGAACTCTTGGTGGAAGTAGAGCCCGAGCGCCGCCGCGAAGAGCGCCAGGCCCTCGAGACGGAGAAAGACCCGTGGCTGCTTTCCGGTCATGGGGATGACCCTACGGTGACCGTCGGTTGGCTGAGGACGAGATCCTCGAGCCAGCTGCGGACAGCCGCGGC
>JAXDIE010000128.1:0-6308 GCA_034664165.1 Thermoleophilaceae bacterium
GGCGCCTACTCGGAGATCATCCTGTCGACGCTGCCGGCCACCGTCTCCCGCTGGCTCAAGCTGGACCTGCCGAGCAAGGTCTCGGGGCTGGGACTCCCGCTTACGACCATCACGGCGCGGGGCTGAGGTCCGCTGGTCGAGGTAGTACTGTACGAACATGTGTTCGTGGACCTTCGGCTCGGTCTCACTCGTCCTGAGATGGCAAGACGCTAGATTGGCCTCACCACGCGGCTGTGGTGAAATTGGCAAACACGCGGCGTTCAGGTCGCCGTGGGGGCAACCCCTTGGAGGTTCGAGTCCTCTCAGCCGCATTTCGCATGCATCCCTCTGAGGCGGTTGCGATGGTTCTCGGGCTCAGCGAGCAGGGCCACCATCCATCCTTCATCAGCGCGCGGACGGGGATCCCGCGCTCTACGGTTCGGATGTGGCTCGATGGAGATATCCCGGCGCGCTCGGTCGATCACGGGTGCGAAACGTGCGGCGGGCTTGAACACGACTTTCTCTCGACGGCACCCGTCACCTACCCGTACCTCCTTGGTTTGTACCTGGGGGACGGATGCCTTTCAGCGCATCCACGAGGCGTGTACAAGTTGCGGATCAGCCTCGACAACCGCTATCCCCAGATCATTCGGGAGTGCGTCTCCGCTATTCGCGATCTAGGCGTCGCCCCCAACACCAGCGACCGCCGTGGACGATCGGGTGGCGACTGTTCCGAGGTGTACGGCTACTCCAAAGCCTGGCCGTGCTGGTTTCCCCAACACGGACCGGGGCGCAAGCACCTACGTCCGATTCAGCTCGTGGACTGGCAGGCCGAACTTGTGGGCTATGCGCCCGAGTTGTTTCTGCGCGGGTTGATTCACTCAGATGGCTGCCGGTTCATCAACAGCGGTCGTGGCGGCTGGCGCAACCCCCGCTATAGCTTCAGCAATCGTTCGAGCGACATCCGCCGGCCTTCCGATCGAGCTGCGGGCAGGTCGGCCTTCATTGCACAGAGGCCCCGCACACGGTCTACGTGTCGCGCAAGGCCGATGTCGCGCGAATGGATCGATTCGTGGGTCCGAAGGCTTAGATCGACGCCGTGATCGGCCAACTGACTCCAGATGATCTGGACGTCGTGCGGGTCGGCACCGGCCCGCCTGTGCTACTGGTCCACGGCAGCGTCGTCGATGCCCGTCGGACGTGGCGGAAGCAGATCGAGGGCCTGAGCGGGGAGTGGTCGCTTTGCCTTCCCAACCGCCCCGGGTTCGCCGGCAGCCCGCGCATCCCGCGTGGCGACTTCGACATCGAGGCGCCGCTGATCGCCCCCTTCCTGGGAGATGGAGCCCACCTGGTGGGCCACTCCTACGGTGCGGTGATGGCCCTCGTGATCGCGGCGGAGCGGCCCGAGGCGGTGCGCTCGCTGACCCTGTCGGAGCCAGGTTGCTGGGAGATCGCTGCCGATCACCCGGAGGTCGCCAGGATGATGGAGTTCGGGAACCACCTTTATGGCCAGGCCAAGGACCTCCCGCCCCGGGAGTTCCTGGCCCTCTTTCGCGAGGGCGTCCACTCGGCCAACCACACGCCGGAGGAGCTGCCCGACTGGATGGAGCAGGGTGCCCGGCTGGTGATGAACGAGCGCCCACCGTGGGGCGGGAGCCACGACCTGGAGACGATCGCGGCGGCGAGCTTCCCGAAGCTGGTCATTTCCGGCGGCCACATGGACGCCTTCGAGATCACCTGCGATGTCCTTGCCGAGCGGATCGGCGCGCGGCGGGAGATCATCCGCGGCCGCGATCACACGATCCCCAGCACGGGCGCGCCCTACAACGAGTTGGTCAGCGGCTTCCTCGAGGAGGCGGAGCGGGGGAGAGGCTGACTACGACTGGGTGCGCCGCGCCTGCGGCCGCGTGCCGAACACGTAGTCCCAGAACGTGGCGCTGACGCCGAACCCGCGATCGTGGTCCTGGAAGTGATGGCGCAGGTGGTTGGTGCGCAGCAGCTTGCCGATCTTCGTGGTCGGCGTGCCGTGGTGCAGGTAGTAGTGCGTCATGTCGTATACGAGGTATCCGGCAAGGAAGCCGCCTCCGAACGCGGGGGCCAGATTCTCGCCGAGCACCGTCCAGAAGAGGAAGAGGAAAAGCGCGGCCAGCGGAACGCTCACCGAGGGCGGCATGACCAGCCGCATCGGGTCGTTCGGATGGTCGTGGTGCACGCCGTGGATGATCCAGTGGAGCCGGGCACCGATGCCCTCGTCGGGCTCGAAATGGAATACGACCCGATGGAGCCAGTACTCGGTGAGCGTCCAGAACAGGTAGCCCGCCAGCACGAGCCCCATGACCTGGAGCCCGCTGACGCGGGAGGCGCCAATCGCGATTAGCACGACGATGGCCGGAACGAAGAGGATCACCGGCACGACCGGGTGCACGCGCGACAGCTTGTCGAGGATGTTCGAGTCGAACATCCTCGGCGATGCCTTGAGTACGTCGGTGCGTGGAGTCTGGGCTTCCATCAGGGTGGGGATTGTAGCCCGGCGCGCGGGTGGGCTCCCGTGTGAAACCCCGTCAGGGCCGACTGGTTACGGAATCCCGGTGGTGTTCTCGCACTCGAACTGCAGGTCGGCGCCGCCGGTGCCGCCGTCGCACTTGTCGTGGCCGCCTCCGCCGAAGATCTCGTCGTCGGCGTCGTCGCCCTTCACCTTGTCGTTGCCGCTGCCGCCCAGCATCTCGTCGCCGTCGTCCCCGCCGAAGATGTCGTCGTCGCCGCTGCCGCCGTAGACCACATCGGAGCCGAGGCCGCCGAACCCGAAGTCCTTGCCGTCACCCGCGATCAGCTCGTCGGCTCCGGCGTCACCGATCAGGTCGTCGTTGTCCTCATCGCTGACGAGGATGTCGTCGCCGACGCCGCCGTCGAGCTTGTCGTTGCCGTTTTCGCCCGTGAGCACGTCGTTGCCGTCGCCGCCCAGCACACGGTCCGCGGCATCCTCGCCCAGTACCGAGTCATCGCCGGCGCCGCCGACCACAGAGTCGTTGGAGTCGCCGCCGGCCACGTTGTCGTTCCCGTCCTCCCCGAAGACCTGGTCACCGCCGCGCCCGCCGGAGAGGTTGTCGTCGCCCGGGCCGCCGCAGATCACGTCCTTCTGGCCGTTGCCCTCGATCACGTCGTTGCCCCCCAGACCGGCGATCACGTCGGGCCCGGCGAATCCGTCGATCGTGTCGTCGCCCTCGGTGCCCATGATCGTGACCCGCTGACCGGCGCAGGTGCCGATGGGTGTCGGGCGGACGGTGGGCTGGATGACCTCGATGTCGCTCGGCTTGTTCTTGGGGGCGCCCTCACAGCGCTCCGGGCCGGCGTCCGTGTCGGTCCCGGTTCCTCCGGAGCAGACGTCCTCGTCCTTGCCTGCGTCGATCATGTCGTCGCCGCTTCCTCCGCGCACGGAGTCGTCGTTGTCCTGGCCGAAGAGCACATCGTTGCCGCTGTTGCCGACCACGACGTCCCGGCCGTTGGAGCCAAAGACCTTGTCGTTCCCCGTCCCGCCGAGGACCTTGTCGTTCACGCCACCGCCGATCAGGACGTCATCGCCGTCGAGTCCCTCGATGGAGTCGCTGCCGCCGTCGCCCATCACCACGTCGTTGCCGGGGCCGGCGATGATCTCGTCGTTGTCGGTGCCGCCGAACATCCGGTCGTTTTCCTGGCCGCCGAACATCGTGTCGCCCGAGCTGCCGCCGTAGACCAGGTCGTTGCCGCGCTCGCCGGACAGACGGTCCTGGCCGCTTCCGCCCAGAAGCACGTCGTCGCCGTCCTTGCCCGTGAGCTTGTCCGCGTTCTCCTCGCCGACGAGGGTGTCGTTGCCGTCGTTGCCGTCCAGGCGGTCATCGCCCTCGCCGCCGTAGAGGTGATCCACGCCGGGGCCGCCGTTCAGCGTGTCGTTGGCCTCTTCGCCGATCAGGTTGTCGAAGCTGGCGCCGCCCTTGAGCGTGTCGTTGCCGGCCCCGCCGACGATGTCGTCGCCGTCGGCCTCGCCGAAGATCGTGTCGTTGCCCTCGCCGCCCAGCAGGTTGTCGGTCCCGTTGCCCCCGCAGATGAGGTCGTCGCCGCCCTTGCCGTCGACCAGGTCGCTGCCGTCGCCGGCAACGATGACGTCGTCGCCATTGGTGCCCTTGATCTTGTCGTCGCCGGAGCCCTTGGTGATGTCGGCCTTCTTGCCGCCACAGGTCTCCTTGGCCATCCCGCTCGCAGGAGCGAGGCCGCACAGCACGAGCGCGGCCGACGCGGCCAGGAGCGTGATGCGGGCGCGGTGTCCTGTGATGGGGCGGATCATTGTGAGGGCGCGAGTGCCATCCCGTCTGGCAACCCGGTCGCGCGGGTCGAAGCTAGTGCAAGTTCCGGTCACATTCAATCGAAACGGCGTCCGCCATAAGCTGGTTCCGTGCCCGAAGGACGGCCACGGCCCACCAGCTCGACTGCGTACCGAAGGCGGCGCCTGGTCGCCGTACTCGCGGTGCTGGTCACCGCGATAGCGCTGGGCATCGTCATCGGCAGTTCGTCGCGGAAGGCCCCGGCGGAGGGCAGCAGCGCCGCCCCGCCCACAGCCGAAGGCCCGGCCCGGACCGCTCCGGCCGCGCAGGCGCCCTCGGTCGCGGCGCCCCAGGAGGCGGCGTCGGGTGGCCCCGTTTCCACCGCGGACTGGAAGCAGAGCAAGGATCCCGTGCCGATCCTCATGTACCACGACGTCGAGGCGGCCACCGCGGATGCGCCGCTTCCCGAGCTCCACGTGGATTCGGGCGACTTCCGTGACCAGATGAAGTGGCTCGCGGACAACGGCTACACGGGGGTGACGATCAAGCAGCTCAGCGACGCCTGGTACCACGGGGGAGTCCTCCCGAAGAAGCCGGTCGTCATCTCCTTCGACGACGGCTTCAAGTCGCACTACACGGTCGCCCTTCCCGAGCTGCAGAACCTGGGCTGGCCCGGTGTTATCAACCTCGAGGCCTATGCGCCCAAGGGCCTGCCGGATGACGCCCCGCTTTCTCCCGGCCATGTGAAGTCCCTCCTGGCGGCGGGGTGGGAGCTGGCTTCGCACTCGATTACCCATCCCGACCTGACAACCGTCACTCCGGAGCAGCTCGCCTCGGAGGTCGAGAAGTCAAAGCGCGGCCTCGAGAAGCAGTTCGGGGTCGAGATCGAGCACTTCTGTTACCCGGCCGGCCAGTACAACCAGGCCGTGGCCGACGAGGTGAAGAAGGCGGGCTACACCACGGCCAGCAGCGTCGAGCCCGGGTTGGCCTCACGCGATGAGCCCTATGACCTCAACCGCATCAGGATCAACGCCAGCGATGGCCTGTCCGGCTTCGTGGCCAGCATGCAGTCCGCGGGCTAAAGCAATCGGGCCCATAAGCCGACAGATGTACTGGTGAAGACCTGGCACGCTGCAATCGCGTCGTTCGGGACCGCCGCCTTCCTGGTCGCGGCCTACGTCGCCGTGCTCAGCGTCTCCGGGGCCCTTTTTGCCCTGACCGACCTCTCACACGTGGGTGACGCCGTCGTGGTGCCCAAGCTCAAGACCGTCGTTGCCACAAAGCCCATCAAGGTGGCTCCAGTGGTGGCCCGCGCCCCGCGCCCGACGCCCCCGCCCAAGCCGGCCCCCGCGCCCAAGCCCCAGGTGGTCGCTTCCACCAGCCTGGTTCAGGAGCTCCCGGCCACGCCATCCCACTTCTCGAGCAGTCCTTCCAAGCCCGCGGGCAAGCCCAGCTTCCAGGACCCAACTGGCCGCAGTCAGGGTGGCGGCGCAGACGGCGGAGGCCGGACGACCGCCGAGGAAGAGGAGGCCAGCCACGACGATGCCGCGCTGCTATCCGGACAGGGCGTGAACGCGAGCGGGCCGGCCAGGAATGCGGCAGACAAGGTCAATACGGCACTCGATTCCACGGTTGGAGGCAACCTCAAGGCCGTCACCGATCCCGCCGTAAAGGCCGTCGACTTCATAGAGCGCCAGCTGGGGCTCGACCGCCAGAAGTAGTTGCGCAGTCCCGCGCCGGACGCGTTGTGCCGGGATTAAGGGCAGTTATTTTCGCGAGAAATGAAGGATTCCGGTGGACTGCTGTAGTAGCCTCCCCCTGAATGCAAGGAGGGCTCATGGGACGAGGAACAACCTTTGCGACCGCTACTGCGGCCGTTCTCTGCTGTGCGTTGGCCGCTAGTGCGCCGGCGTTTGCTGATACCCACACCGACTACGCGCCTGGTGCTGCTTCGCAGGTGTTCACGCCGAACGTGGGTGGCTGGACCAACTCGGTCAGCTCCGATCCGCTGTGTCTCGCGCCGCTGACCTGCCC
>JAXDIE010000150.1:0-9818 GCA_034664165.1 Thermoleophilaceae bacterium
GAGGAGGCCCAGCAGCGCTGTCTGCCCGCGGTATCCGCACGGCGAATGCTGGAAGAGCTCGTGGACGACCGTCGCGCCGTGCCCATGCGGATCGCCGGCGAGGAGCGCTGGATCGCCTCCGAGGATGCCGGCCTGTTCCGCGACGCCCTGGGCGCGGTGCCGCCCGGAGGCCTGCCGGGCGTGTTCCTCGAGGACGTGCCCGATCCGCTGGAGCGTCTGGCCCGCCGCTACGCGCGGACTCATGGCCCGTTCACCACACGCGAGCTGTCCGATCGCTACGGCGTCGACTTCTCCGCCGTCCTGAAGATCCTGGAGCGCGAGGGCGGCCTGGTCCGCGGTGAGCTCCGCCCCGGTGGCAGCGAGCGGGAATGGTGCGATGCCGACGTTCTCCGCCGTCTGCGGCGAGCCTCGCTGGCGACCCTGCGCAAGGAGGTCGAGCCGGCCGAGCAGCGTGCCCTGGCCCGCCTGCTTCCCTCGTGGCAGGGGGTCGGCGGATCCCCGCCGGGAGGCGCGGGTGTCGACCGCCTGCGCGAGCAGCTGGTGCCGCTGCAGGGACTCGCGCTGGCCCCCGAGGTGTGGGAGCGCGATGTCCTGCCGCGCCGGGTCGGCGCCTACTCGTACGCCTGGATGGACTCGCTGTGCGCGGGCGGCGAGCTGGTATGGGTCGGCGCCGGATCGCTGGGGCGCACCTCGGGCAAGGTGGCCCTGTACTTCCGGGAGGATGCTCGCTGGCTGGGCCCGCCGCCCAACAAGGCAGCAGCTCCGGGCGAGCCGCTCCATGCCGCGATTCGAGAGCGGCTCGGAGCCGGCGCGGGCTTCTGGAACGACCTGGTTGCCGACATCCGTGAGATCGACGGGGCCGGCGTGGAGCCCGTCGAGCTCCAAGAAGCGCTCTGGGACCTGGTGTGGGCGGGTGAGGTCACAAACGACGCCTTCGCCCCGCTCCGTGCCCCGCGGCTCTCGCTGGCTCGCGCCGATACCAGCCGTGACCGGCGCTTCTCGCGCCGGCGGCGGCCCACCGCGCCGCAGATCCAGGGCCGCTGGTCGCTCACCGCGCCGCTCTTCGCAGACCAGCCCGCCCATGGGCCGCGCATGCGCGCGCTGGCCGAGCTGCTGCTTGAGCGCTACGGGATCGTCACACGGGAGACGGTCCTGGCCGAGGGCATTCCGGGCGGGTTCTCGACGCTGTACGGGGAGCTGATCAACCTGGAGACCCTTGGAACGGCCCGCCGGGGCTACTTCGTAGAGGGCCTCGGCGGCGCCCAGTTCGCCCTTGGCCCCGCGGTGGAGCGATTGCGCGGCCTTCGCTCCGACGAGCCGGCGGGTCCGCTGGTGCTTGCCGCCACCGACCCGGCCAATCCCTACGGTGCCTCACTGCCCTTCCCCAAGCGCGAGGAGGAGGAGGGCAAGCACAGCCGCCGCCCCGCGAGGGTGCCGGGCGCCTACGTGGTGACCCTGGACGCCGATCCCGTCCTGTACGTGGAGAAGGGCGGCAAGGGGCTCGTGGCGCTGCGGGAGCCGTTCGAGTCGGGAGGGATTGCCGGGTGGGTCACGGAAGCGATGACAGCGCTGGTCGACCACGTGCAGAAGGGCGGGATCAGGCGACTGGCGATCGAGCGCTTCGACGGCGAACCCGTCGTGGGAACCCCGGTCGAGACGCTGCTCGTGGAGCTGGGCTTCAGGCAGGGACCGCGGAAGCTGACCCTCAGCGCCTGAACGGCCTAACGGCAGCAATGAGGGGTTGGTCGAGAGGGGGCTGTCCTGCCCGGTGGGTGATATGCACCCACAGGGCAGGACGCTTCTCTCTCCGATAGCCCTTTGCGAAGCCACCGTCCTGGCCTACGGGTCTTATGCACCTATACGTCAGGACAGTTCGATTGCCTGGGGCAATTCGGGCCCACCCTCATTGCCGCCGTTGCCGTCAAGAACGGCGGCTACTTCGGCGACCAGCGGAAGAACCGCAGCGCCAGCAGCATCCCGGCCACGCCCCAAAGCGCCACGATCGCCAGCTGGCCCCAGAGCACGGAGGCTCCCGTGCCGGCCGGGTCGAAGGCCGCAAGGAGCGCCGTCGCCAGATGCTTGATCGGGAAGATGTCGGCGATCGCGGTCATCCACTTGGGCGCCTCGTCCACCGGGAAGAAGACCCCCGATATGAAGTAGAGGGGCAGCACGGTGACGTTGGTGATGGCCGGCGCCGAATCCTCGTTGGGGATTGCGGCCGACATCGCTATCCCGAGGCTCGCGAAGCACGCCGCGCCTATTGCCACCACGATCGCGATATCGGGCAGCTCATCCAGCGGGATCGCGACCCCGAACAGCACCAGCCCGACAAGCGACAGGACGATGGTGATCATGAACGCGAACCCGATCTGCACCACCACGCGACCGAACATGAAGACCGGCAGCGGCAGGGGGGTCGCCCGGATCCTCTTGAGCAGCCCGTTCTGGCGCAGGACGGTCAGGCCAATCGCCAGGTTCACGTAGGTGGTCGAGACGATCCCCAGCGTCACGATCCCGGGCACCAGGTACGCGGTCATCGAAACCTCGGCGCCGCCCGCCTTCTCCGTGCCCTGGCCGAACAGCGCGGCGAAGATCAGCAGGAAGATCACCGGCAGGGCGAGGCTGAAGAACACCGTGGGCGGGCTGCGCAGCTGGGAGCGCACGTCAAAGCGCGCCTGGTGCGCCATCAGGCGCAGCGTGCTCATGCGTCCTCCTCAGCTTGCGTCAACTGGAGGTAGACGTCCTCGAGGCTCGGCCGGGCCACGGTGAGCCCGTGGAGATCCACGCCCTGGGCGAGCGCCCAGCCAGTCAGTTGGTTCAGCGCCGCGACGGGCTCCTTGGTGCTCAGGCTCACCCCGTCGGAACCGGCCTTGACCTCGCCCAGGCCGGGCGGCAGGTCCGTTGCGGTCCTGCCGGCGGGCAGCTGGAAGGTGATCTCGGTGGCGGCATCGGCACGGCCGCCGAGCTCGGAAGGAGGCCCTGTGGCCACGATCTGCCCGCCGCTGATGATCGCCACGCGGTCGGCCAGGGCCTGCGCCTCGTCCATGTAGTGGGTGGTGAGAAAGACGGTCCGGCCGAGGTCGCGCAGGCCCGCGATGAGCTCCCACGCGTTGCGACGCGCGGTGGGGTCGAAGCCGGTTGTGGGTTCGTCCAGGAAGATCAGCTCGGGGTCGCCGATCAGGGCCAGCCCCACGTCGAGCCGGCGCTGCTGCCCGCCCGAGAGCTTGCGCACACGCTGGTCGCGCTGCTCGGCCAGGCCCACCCGGACCATGGTCTCCTCGACGGGGCGGGGCGAGGAGTAGTAGCCCGCGAAGAGGCTGAGGGTTTCGTGCACTGTCAGGAAGCGGTCTGGCTGGCACTCCTGGAGCACCACGCCCATACGCCCGCGCCACGCCCGGTCGCCGTTCGCGGGGTCCTCGCCCAGCACGCTGACCTGTCCGCCGCTTCGCCGGCGGTAGCCCTCGAGGATCTCGACGGTCGTGGTCTTTCCGGCGCCGTTGGGGCCGAGGAACGCGAATACCTCGCCCGGCTCTATCTCCAGGTCGATGCCCCGCACCGCCTGGAGGTCGCCGTAGCTCTTGGTCAGTCCTTTGACGCTGATGACCGGAGGCACGCGGGTCAGCCTAGAGCCATCGGGATGATCACCGCGGGCCCGCGACCTGTCACTACGATGCAGCCGATGCCCGAGGGAGACACGATCCACCACGCAGCGCGCCGGATCGGCGACGCGCTGGTGGACCACGAGATCGTGTCGATCGAGGCGCCCCAGCCCCGCCACCGCCTGGATCGCTGGCCGGAACGGCTCGAGGGACGCGCCGTGAAGGCCGTGGACGCCCGTGGCAAGCACCTCTTTCTGCGCTTCGAAGGCGGGCTCACGCTGCATTCCCATCTGCGGATGGGCGGCAAGTGGGGCGTCTACCGCCGTGGCGAGAAGTGGCGCCGGGCGCCACGCCGGGCCTGGATGGTCATCCGCACCCCCGAGCACGAGGTCGTGCAGTTCGACGGCCCCGTCCTGGAGCTGATGACCGACTCGCGCACCCGCTTCGACCGCCGGCTGGCGCAGCTCGGGCCCGATGTCCTGGCGCCCGAGTTCGACGAACCGGGGTTTCTCCGCCGGCTGCGGGAGGACGACCCCACCCGCGGGTTCGGCGACGCGCTGCTGGACCAGCGGAACCTCAGCGGGATCGGGAACATCTGGAAGTCGGAGTCCTGCCATCTGGCGGGGATCGATCCGTGGCGTCCCACCGCTGATGTGAGCGACGCCCAGGCGCTGGAGCTGATCCGGCTGATGCGGCCGCACATCCGGCGCTCGGCCGACAACGCCGGCCGGGTGGTCACCTACGAGCCCGGCCAGCCGCTGCGTCCGGGAGAGCACCGCACGCTGGTGTACGACCGGGCGGGCCTGCCCTGCCGCCGCTGTGGCGCGGCCATACGGGCGAGGGGTCAGGGCGACGACAACCGCACCACGTACTGGTGCCCGGACTGCCAGCATTGAACCCCCCGGAGAAGGACGTCCCGGCCGGCCGGCCACACGACCTGCCCGCGCTGATCCGGGTCGGGCACAAGGGCGCAGACGCCCTGGCGACCGGCAACACGCGCGAGAGCTTCTACGCCGCTGTGGAGGCCGGAGTGGACATGATCGAGTTTGACGTGCTGCGGATGCCCGACGGACGCCTGATCCTGGCCCACGACTTCGACGACGCCGCCTCCCGCGACTGCCTGACCTATGAGGAAGGCCTGGACCTGTTCAGCGAGCCGCCGTTCGACTCGATCGCGTTGGACGTGGATCTCAAGATGCGGGACTACGAGCGTGAAGCCGTGTTCTCGCTGCTCGAGCGCGGCCTGGAAGAGCGAACGATCGTGTCGACGACCTTTACGGAAAGCCTGCCGGTGATCGCCAAGCTGGCACCCGGCCTGCGCCGCGGCTGGTCGCTCCCGCGCGCGCGGCGTGATTACACAAAGAACGCCCTGATGGCCACGCCCGCCTACGCGGTTCTCCGAGTGCTGCGCCGCCAGCTGCCCGGCCGCGCCCGGATAGCCCTCCGCTCGGGCCAGTGCGAGGGCCTGATGGTTCACTGGCTCCTTGCCTCACTACAGCTGGTCGAGGCCGTCCATGGGGCCGGCGGGTTCGTCTATGCGTGGACCGTCGATGAGGAGTCCCGCATCGCGATCCTCGACGAGTACGGGTTCGATGGCGTGATCACAAACGATCCGAACCTGTTCGGCGCCCGCCCGGCGTGACCTGAATATCCGGAGGCGTCTGTGATGGAACGCCCGAAGCGTCGTAGTAGGGATATGAGTCAAGCAGTCGCAGAGGCCGCGCCCGCCGTCCCGGTGGCCGCCGCGTCCCAGACATTCGACACCCTCTACCGGGAGACGTTCCCACGTGTGTACGCATACGTGGCCTCGCTGCTGCGTGACCGCGCCGCCGCGGAAGACGTGACCGCCCTGGCGTTCGAGCGGGCCTACTCCAGGCGTCGCTCCTACAAGGCCGCACGCGGAACCCCGGAGGCGTGGGTGTTCGGCATCGCACGCAACGCGGCGCTTGACGAGCTGCGCAGCCGGAAGCGCCGCGCCACGCTTCTCGCGGATCCGGAGGACGTGACCGCGGCCACTCCCGAGGACCTTGCCGACATGGCGCTCCGCCGGGAGACGGTGCGCGCCGCGATGGCGTCACTCGAACCACGAGAGCGCGACCTGGTCGCCCTGAAGTTCCACGGCGGGCTGTCGAACTCCGAGATCGCCGGCGTGCTCGGAATGTCCGAATCCAACGCCGGGACAAAGCTGCACCGAACAATCGAGAAGCTCAGAAAGGCCTGCCATGACCAGTCCAGCTGACAACAAGGACGCAACCATGGGTGCCCTGGCCGTGATCAACGACGCACTCGAGCAGGGTCGCGTCACCGCCACCAACTCCGACGAACGTGAGCTCCAGGAGCTCGCCCTGGCCATCCAGGCCGATTCGCCCGAGCCGGATCCCGCCTTCGCGGCGGAGCTCCGCGAGCGGGTGTCCGCCGGCTTCCCGCACGAGCCTTCGCCAGTCGCCGAGGGCGGCCGGCGCGCGGCGGAGCGTGTCCGGGGCACCCTGCGCTCCGCCGCGGGCCGGCTGTCCGGCCTGACGCCTCGCCTGACCCCGCGCTACGCGGGTGGGGTGGCGGCCGTGCTGCTCGCGGTCGCGGTCGGCGGCGGCGTGATCTCGCAGACGATCAACCCCGGGACCGAGAGACTCACCGCGCTCAGCGTTTCGCCGAAGCCGGACAAGCCCGTGAGCTCCCCGCCGGCCGAGCTGCTCGGCGCGACGCGGGATGACGCAGCACCTACGGACATGGATCAGAAGTTCACGTCCTCTTCGAGCGGCGGGGCTGAGGCTGGGTCGTTCGCAACTCCCAAGGCCAGGACTCTCGAGGCAGCCCCGGCAAATGACGGAGCGGTCGGCGGCGACATCATCGTCGAGCCACCGGTCCCGGGTGGCCCGCCCAAGCAGGGCGAGTCGCTGAACCAGCGGGACCGCCAGGTGGAGCGCTCCGCGTTCATCACCATCGGCGCCCCCACGGACAAGCTGGCCGACGCGGCCCGCGGCGTAGCCGACACGGCCCGGCGCCACGGCGGCTTCGTGCTCAGCTCGAGCATGACCACGGGCGAGAAGTCCGATGGCGGCGGGCAGTTCGAGCTGCGCGTGCCGGTCGACCAGCTGGACGCGGTGCTCGATGACCTGTCCGATTTGGGCGAGGTCCGGAGCATGACCCAGGACGAGCAGGATGTGACCTCCTCGTTCGAGTCGCTCGACGACCAGCTCAAGGCCGCGCAGGCCGAGCGCAAGTCGCTGCTCACCCGGCTGGAGAACGCGGACACCGACCTGGAGGCCCAGGGCATCCGCCGCCAGCTGAAGGGCGCGAACCAGAAGATCAACGGCATCGAGGCCGACCAGCGCCAGCTGGGCAAGCGAATCTCCTACGCCGCCGTGTCCGTGACGCTGGTCAAGGGCAAGGGCGACGCGGGTGGCGCAACCGCCCAGGCCCTGGACGATGCGCTGGCCATCCTCACGGCCTCCCTCGGGATCCTCGTCCGCATCGTCGCGGTACTGATTCCGATCGGGATCGTCGGCGGAATCGTGTGGCTGGTGGTCCGCACCACCCGCCGCCGCCGGCGCGAGTCCGCTCTGGACTGACCTCCCTCCCGGCCAAGGAACGCCCGGTCTCGCCCGAGACCGGGCGTTCTCCGTTCTATGATGGCCGCGTGGGCGAGGGAGGTCAAAGCACGGAGGCGCTTCTGGCGCAGTTGCCGACGTTCGCGGGGCTCACCCCCGACGATCTCGCACGCCTGGCCGAGGTCGCGGTGCCCAGGAGCTACGAGCCGGGCCAGGTGGTGTTCCGCGAGGGCGACACCGGGGATACCTGCTTCGTCGTGAGGGACGGCTCGCTCAAGGCCACGAGGACCCACTCGGACGGCCGGACCATCGCCCTGACCGAGCTTCGCTCCGGCGACATGTTCGGGGAGCTGGCCATGTTCAGCGGCGAGACCCGGTCGGCCACCGTCGAAGCCGTTGAGGAGACGGCCGCAGTGGCCCTGCTCGGCCCGGACGTGCGGCGCCTGATCTCGGCCCACCCGGAAATCGGCATCAAGATGCTCGCCGCACTGGCCGAGCGCGTCCGGTCGGCCAACGACCGGATCGCCAGCCAGTCATTCCAGGGCGTGGCCAGCCGCGTGGCCGGGGTCCTGCTGGGACAGGTCGAGGCGCGCCAGGCCGAAGGCGCGGCCGAGAGCGATGTGACAGTCCAGATGACGCAGGCTGACATCGCGCAGCTGGCCGGCACCTCGCGCGAGAGCTGCAGCCGCTTCCTCGCGACGCTCGAGCGCGCGACCGTCGTCGAGCTTGGCCGTGGCAGGGTCACCGTCCGCGACCCGTCGGCCCTGCGCGGCTACATCTATTGACCGGGGCGGTTTGCCTTGAAGCGTGAGTTCTCGGCCGGCGGCCTTGTGGTCCGCCCTGCCGGCAAGAAGAACGTCGAGGCGGTGGTCATCCACACGCACCGCAAGGCTGTGGCGCTGCCCAAAGGCCATCCGGACAAGGGTGAAGATGCGCTGGCCGCCGCCCTGCGCGAGGTCCGCGAGGAGACGGGCCTGACCGCCAAGGCTTCCGGCGACCCGCTCGGCGACGTCGAGTACTGGTACATGCACAAGGGCAAGAGGCGCCTCAAGACCGTCACCTTCTTCCTGATGGACTACGTGAAGGGCGACGTGGCCGACCACGACGATGAAGTCGAGGCCGCCGAGTGGGTCCCCCTGGCCGAGTTGCCCGATCGGCTGAGCTTCGACGGCGAGCGCAAGATCGCCCGCGAGGCGATCCGCAGGGTTGCCGCCCGATAGGCTCCACGGCCCGTGTTCGTCCTCAACTTCTATTCACCGGTCTTCGTTGACCAGCTGCGCCGCGGCCGCAAGACCGCGACGATCCGCCTGGGCGACAAGGCCAAGAAGTACCGCAAGGGCGAAGTCGTCCTGATCACGGTCGGCTTCCAGCACTCACCGCGTGAGCGCCTGTTCGAGGCCGTGATCGACGGCGTCGAGGTCAAGACGGTCAAGGAGCTGTCGCCGCGCGACGTCGAGCATGACAACCCCGAGTTCCGCCGCCTGGACGAGACCGTCCACTTCCTGGAGCAGATCTACGGCCGCAAGGTCGAGCAGGACGACGTCGTCACCGTGGTGCGCTTCTCGCAGATCTCGGACCGGCCGCCCGAGATCACCTCCCGGATGCACCCGGGCCCCGCGCAGAACTAGCCCAAGCCTGCCGAATGTGAAAATTCCGCTTCCCGAGCGGGACTCTTAGTCAGTTTTGGCACTCTCGGTGCTAGAGTGCCAAAAGTAAGCTAAGAAGTCCCACCGGAGGTAGAAACGTATGAAGCTGAAGCCTCTCGGCGATCGCCTGATCGTCAAGCAGGTCGAGGAAGAGGAGATGACCGCGAGCGGCATCGTCCTTCCCGACACCGCCAAGGAAAAGCCCCAGAAGGCCAAGGTCATCGCAGTCGGTGACGGCGCGCTCAACGAGCACACCGGCGCACGCACCCCGATCGACCTCAAGGAGGGGGACGAGGTCCTCTACTCCAAGTACGGCGGCACCGAGATCACCGTCGACGGGGACGAGCTCCTCGTCCTGCGTGAGTCGGACGTCCTGGCGAAGATCGCCTAACCCACCAAGCATCAAGACGGAGGAACAGAAACATGGCTCATAAGGAGCTCAAGTACGCCCAGGAGGCGCGCCAGTCCCTCGAGGCGGGTGTCGATGCCGTGGCCAACGCGGTCAAGGTGACACTCGGTCCCAAGGGCCGGTACGTGGTCCTGGACAAGAAGTTCGGCGCCCCCACCATCACGAACGACGGCGTGACCATCGCTCGCGAGATCGAGGTCGAGGACGTCTTCGAGAACCAGGGTGCCCAGCTCGTACGCGAGGTGGCCACCGCCACCAACGACGTCGCGGGTGACGGAACCACCACCGCAACGGTGCTCGCACAGATCATCGTTCGCAGCGGCCTGAAGAACGTGGCCGCCGGCGCCAACCCGATCGCGCTCAAGCGCGGGATCGAAGCCGCCGTGGACAACGTTGTCGAGGCCATCGCCAAGCAGGCAACCGCGGTATCGGGCAAGGATCAGATCGCCCGCGTCGCAGCCATCTCTGCCGGCGACGACGAGATCGGCGACGTGATCGCCGACGCCATCGACAAGGTCGGCAAGGACGGCGTCGTGAACGTCGAGGAGGGCCAGACGTTCGGCATGGACCTCGAGTTCACCGAGGGCATGCAGTTCGACAAGGGCTACATCTCGCC
>JAXDIE010000168.1:0-8164 GCA_034664165.1 Thermoleophilaceae bacterium
GTGCCCTGCACGGCCTCCGGCGGCGGCGGGATCATCTGCGCCAGGAAGGAGCGGGTCTCCTTCTCTCCGCCGCCCCCGGCCTCGGCTAACTGGGGGCGGGGGTGCTGGTTGAGGAGGGCGATGGCTATTGCCGCCACCAGCCCGAGGACGGCGAGGATCATTACCGGCAGGCGGGTGCGCACGGGCCGGAGGCTATCTTTCCCGGCCCATGCAGAACGCCGAAACCATCGTCATGAAGTTCGGGGGCACGTCCGTAGCCGACGCCGACCGGATCAAGCACGCCGCCGCGCGGATCGCCGCCGCCAAGGAAAAGGGCAACCGCGTGGTCGCCGTGCTGTCCGCGCGCGGCAAGACCACTGACGAGCTGGTGGCCATGGCCAGCGAGGTATCCGACCGCCCCGACCCGCGGGAGATGGACATGCTCCTCTCGACAGGCGAGCGGATCTCCTGCGCCCTGGCGGCGATGGCGATCAAGGACCTGGGACACGACGCGATCTCGCTGACCGGCTCGCAGGCCGGCATCGTGACCGACAGCTCGCACACCCAGGCGCGGATCCTGGATGTGCGTGCCGACCGCATCGTCACCGCCCTGGACGGCGGCAGCATCGTGCTGGTCGCCGGCTTCCAAGGCGTGTCGACTTCGTCCAAGGACGTCACGACCCTGGGTCGCGGAGGCTCGGACACCACCGCCGTCGCGCTGGCCGCTGCGCTCGATGCCGACGTCTGCGAGATCTACACGGACGTCGCAGGCGTGTTCAGCGCCGATCCCAGGATCGTGCCCGGGGCGCGGAAGCTCCCGATCGTCTCCTTCGAGGAGATGCTGGAGATGTCTGCGTCGGGAGCCGGAGTCCTTCAGCTTCGGTCCGTCGAGTACGCACGAAACCACGGCGTTCGGATCCACTGCAGATCGAGCTTCGAGGACGGACCCGGTACCTTCGTATTGGCCGAAGAGGAGACCATGGAACGCCCATTTGTAACCGCAGTCACCCACTCAACCGATGAGTCCCGCATAACGCTGACCGACCTGCCAGACGTGCCGGGCGTGGCCGGGCGCGTGCTGACGGCCCTGGCCGGAGCGAACGTGAACGTGGACATGATCATCCAGAACGAGCCCCGCGCCGGCGGTGGCGATGCCGACATGTCGGTCACCGTCCCGCGCTCCGACATGCGGTCGGCGGTCGAGGCACTCGAGGCCGCCAAGGACCAGATCGGCTTCGGCTCGGTGGTGGCCGACCAGGACATGGGCAAGGTCTCGCTGATCGGTGCCGGGATGCGCAGCCATCCCGGTGTTGCGGCCAAGGCGCTGACCGTGATCGGTGAGGCCGGCGTCAACATCGAGATGATCTCGACCTCTCCGATCAAGATCTCCTGCGTGGTCGCGGAGAAGGACGTGGCCCTGGCCGTGCAGGAGCTCCACAAGGCCTTCGAGCTCGACTCGCCCGAGGCAGGCTGATGCGCGCCGCCGTGGTGGGCGCCACCGGCGCCGTGGGCACCACCATCCTCGAGATCATGAAGGAGCGGAGCTTCCCCGCCGACGAGGTGGTGGCCTTCGCGTCCGAGCGCTCCGCCGGGCGGATGCTTCCCTTCGGCGATGGCGAGCTCGAGGTTCAGGCCCTGACCGATTCCTCGATCCAGGGCTTCGACGTGGCTCTGTTCTCCGCAGGTTCTATTACCAGCCGCGAGTGGGCGCCCAAGTTCGCCGATGCCGGCGCGGTGGCGGTCGACAACTCCTCCGAGTGGCGGATGAACCCGGACGTCCCGCTGGTGGTGGCCGAGGTCAACCCCGAGGCCCTCGACGGGCACAAGGGAATCGTGGCCAACCCCAACTGCACCACCATGGTCCTGCTGGTCGCGCTCGCTCCGATCGAGCGGGCGGTTGGCATCGAGCGGCTGATCGTCTCGACCTATCAGGCGGTGTCCGGCACCGGGCAGCGAGCCATCGAGGAGCTGACGGCGCAGGCGCAGGCGCAGCTGGCCGGCGAGGACCTCCCGGACCCGAAGATCTATCCCCACAGGATCGCCTTCAACGTGGTTCCCCAGGTCGAGACCTTCAAGGACGGTGACCCGTACACCACCGAGGAGCGCACGGTGATGGCGGAGACCCGCAAGATCCTCGGCCGCCAGGACATCCGCGTATCGGCCACCTGTGCCCGTGTCCCGGTGTTCACCGGCCACTCGGAGTCGGTCAACATCGAGACCAAGGCGCCTCTCTCGCCGGACCAGTGCCGCGACCTGCTGGCAGATGCCCCCGGTGTCGTGGTCGTCGACAACCCGGGAGACGGGCTCTACCCGCTGGCGACCGACGCCGCCGGCCGCGATGAGGTCCTGGTCGGGCGGATCCGAAGCGACGAATCGAACGAGAACACGCTGAATCTCTGGGTGGTGGGCGACAACCTGCGCAAGGGCGCCGCCACCAACGCGGTGCAGCTGGCGGAGCTGCTGCACGCCCGCGGCCTGCTGGGCCTGTCCCGCGCGGCGTGATCGCGGCCGTCCTGATCCTCGTGGTTGCGGCGCTCTATGCCGTGATGGGCCTCTTCGCACTGGCGGCTCCCGGCCAGGTGCTGCAGCGCTTCGGCGTGTCTGTCGAGACCCACGACGGGCGCAATGAGGTCCGTGCGGTGTACGGGGGCTTTGGCCTGGTCGTGGCCGGGATGCTGATTTACGCGGCGTTCACCAGCGGGCGGGGCGCGCTCTGGATCCCCAGCATCGTCGCCCTTTCGCTGATCGGCATGGCCGCAGGCCGGCTCATCTCGATGGTGCTGGACCGCACGCGCGGGTCACGCCTGGTGTGGCTCTTCCTGATCATCGAGGTGGTCACGGCGCTCATGCTCTTCGCCGCGCACACCCAGTATCCGGTCGCTGCGGATTACCCACAGGGTGCCGGCACACAGCAGGGCCAGTAGCGAATAGGGGACGGGGTCGGAGCCCAGCTCGGCCAGCACACCGCCCCCAGCCGAGCCCGCCAACCCGCCGACGCTCCAGGCCACGTTGCACAGGGCGAACGTCACGACCTGATTGACGCCCGCCCGCTCCGAGCCGTCGGAGCAGATGGCCGATCCCGTGGTCCAGAGCGGGCCGATGCCGACGGTGGCCAGCACCAGCAGGACGATGAGCGGAAGGGGAGAGACCGCCCATCCGATTGCCAGCAGGACGAGCACGGCCAGTGGCAGGCACAGACGCAGGGGCGCCAGACGGCCGCGGCGATCGGTGAGCCGGCCCACGAGGGGCGCCAGCGTGGTCTCTACCGTGATGGCCCCGAGGAAGGTGGCCGCAATGGCCAGGCCACCCAGTCCGGCCGCCGCCAGCTGCAGCGGCCCGAGCGTCTCGGTGGCGCCGAAGCCCGCGCCGAAGACCAGCATGAGCCAGAGTCCGAACCTCACCTGCGGGTCGGACATGGCGGGGCTGAGCTGCGCAAGCCGCGGACCGCCGGCGCGGCTCGGAGCCGGGATCGCCAGGGTGGCGAAGGTCAGGCCTGCGGCCGCGAGCCCCACGGCACCGAACACCAGCTCGGGCCCGACCTCCGAGGCCACGCCACCCAGCACCGGGCCCAGGAGCGCGCCACCAAGAGCGGCGCCCAGGGCCAGGCCGATCGTCTCGCCCCGGCGCTCCGCGGGCGTCTGGCCCACGAGCCACCCGAGCGCCCCGGCCCAGCACAGGGCGCCGCTCACACCCTGCAGGAACCGGGCGGCGTCGAGGGCGATCACCGTTTCTCCGAGCCCGAACGCGACACTGGCGGCGCCCAGGAGGGCCAGGCCGATCACCACCGAGCGTCTGACCCCGATCCGCCCGGCCACCCAGATGGCCGGCAGCGAAGTGAGCAGCGTGCCGGCGGGGTACGCACCGGCCAGGACCCCCGTGCCGGCCTTGGAGAGGCCCAGCTCCTCGGAGTACTGCGGCAGCAGAGGCGTGATCGCCTCGAAGAAGATCGTGTCGAGGAAGACGATCGCCCCCGCCAGCACCAGCAGCCGCCGGGGCAGGGCCACGACCTAGCCGAAGATGTTGCCGAGGACCAGGTAGTAGAAGCAGACGCCGAACACGGCGGTGGCAGAGCCCCACAGGAGCGCCCATCCGACCCGCTCCTTCGGCTTCATCTGGGGGCGCGCCAGAGCGAAGATGATGAACAGCTCGATCAGCACGCTGGCCGCCAGGTAGGTGCCCAGGTCGAGCATCCCGGTGAACGCCGTGACGATCAGCATCACGATCGGCACCTGAAGCGCGGCGCCGCTGGCCGAGGCGATGAAGAGGAAGTATTCGTTGAAGCGGCTGCGGTAGATCCGCTTGCGGGGATCGAGGCCGGTGGCCAGCTTGACTGCGGCGTTGTCGCTCATCGCCGCGATTCTATTGGCTGTCAGTGCGCGAGGTAGCTCTCGCCCACGGCAAGCTGGATGTCGCGCTTGCCGGGCTTGGAGAAGTCATCCACATCCAGGGCGGGCCGCCCCGGCTTGACGTGGGACTTGTCCACGCGGATGAAGGTGGAGCCGTCGCAGCGGTCCTCGAGGAACCACGTGGTTCCACGGACCGTGGCCGAGCCGGAGTCGCCGCTGGTGCGGAACCTGCCGGCGCCGCTGCCGAACAGGCTGCGGCCCTTCTTGCTCTTCTTCGCGGCCTGATCGAGGGCGGCGCTCGACCGCGCTGAGGTGCAGCCCTCGAGCTCGCCGCTCAGCCTGGCCGTGGTCAGCGGCTTCTTGCCAGCGGACTGGCGGAGCTCGAACTGGCCGTCGTAGAACTTGGAGCTCTGGGTGGTGGTGCCGGTCCGGTTCCTGGTGGTCGTGATCGTGACCTTGCCGTTCCTGGTGTCCAGCTCGGATCCGATCGGGATGGCCTCGGTCTGCTCGAGCGGCCGGAAGACGGTCTCGACGGGGGTGCGGATGAAGACGTCGCCCTGGGAGGGGCTGGCGATGGCCAGCTCACCAGTGATGGGGACGGGAAGGGCCGGGTTCTCGCCCACGGAGGCAACCGTCGCCGCGGTGTTGTTGGCCGTGGCGGGGTCCTCGGTGGACCCGCCGACCGTGGCGGTGCTGTCGGCTGCGCCGGGGCTCTCGGCCAGCAGGCTGATGCGCCGGGTCAGCGTGGCGCCCGCGGCCACCTGGCCGACCGGGCAGGTCACGACGCCGCCGGCCTCGGTGCAGTCCTCGGAGGAGACAAAGCGGAAGCCGGTGGGAAGGTTGTAGGTCACCGTGACTCCGGTCGCCGCATCGGGGCCGGAGTTGTGGATGGTGAAGACGTAGTCGAAGGCGTCGCCCACCAGGATCGGGTCCTTCGACGCCGCCTGCTGGATCGACAGGTCTGCGATCGGCGTCACATCGGTGTCGGCAGAGGACGAGTTGTTTGCGGTGTTGGTCTCGTAGTCGTTGGTCACCGTGGCGGTGTTGTGCTTGACCCCCGCCTTGGTGGCGACGACGTTGAACGTTCCCGAGACCTTCCCCGGGGTGGTGCCCTGCTTCTTGGGGATGTTCGCGAGCGCACACGTGATCTTGCCCGCGGCATCCGTGCAGCCGGGCGTGGGGGCCGGCACCAGTCCGTCCGGCAGGGTGTCGGTCAACACGACGTGGGTTGCCGTGTACTGGGTGCTCGGGTTGGTCGCGGTGTACGAGTAGGCGAAGGAGTCGCCGTTCTTGACGGCCGCCGGTGCCTGCAGCGAGAGCGACACGTCGAGGTAGTGTGCCTGGGCCTGGGCCGGAATCCCCAGAGCCAGAACCAGTGCCAGCAGCACGATCCCCGAGCCACTTCTGTTCCGGATGCCGCTGCGCGACACAGGCGCCTCCTGTTTGCCTGAAGACTTCACTACAGCGGCAACCTAATCCGTGCCCCAGGCCGTGAGGGTGACGTTCGTCACATGACGCGGAGGGGCTCTCCTGGGTCGCGTTGCTGCAGCTAGGCGGCGGCCAGCTGAGCGATCTTCTTCTGAACGTCCTTGGTGCCCACCACGTGCTTGTTCATCCCGAGCTCCTTGGGCTCGAAGCCCAGGGCCAGCCCCACGAGCTGGGGGAAGTGCAGGACGGGCATACCCAGGTCGCGCTCGACGTACTTGGCGGCCTCGGGCTGCTGCAGGTCCAGGTTCAGGTGACACAGCGGGCACGGGGTGACCACGCAGTCGGCCCCGGCATCGACGGCGTCGGCCATGTGGCGGCCGGCCTGCTTGAGCGAGGTCTCGCGGTTCATGGTGATGACCGGGAAGCCGCAGCACTTGTGGCTGCCGGCGTACTCCACCGCCGTGCCGCCCAGCACCTCGATGATCTGCTCGAGGTAGGTGTCGCGTTCGGGGTTGTCGGCGTAGCCAAGCCGCTCGGTGGGGCGGACGATGTAGCAGCCGTAGAACGGCGCAACGCGCAGGCCCTCGAGCGGGCGCACCACGCGCTCGCGCAGCTTGTCCAGGCCGATCTCCTCGACCAGGAGCCACATGAAGTTCTTGTTCCACCAGGCGCCTGAGCGCTCGTAGGCCAGGCCCTCGGGAGCGATGTGGCCGTTGATGTGCTCGCGGTAGGCCGTGTCGGCGTCGAGCCGCTCCTTGCACTCGGCCTGCGCGCCCTGGCAGGTGGAGCAGATGTTCATCATGCCGATGGCGCCTTCGACACCCTGCGCCATTGCGAAGGTGCGGGCGTTCAGCGTGTCCACCAGCTCCTGGTTGTGCTCGGCGATCACGCCGGCGCCGCAGCAGTTGGCGCGGTCCAGCTCGACCAGCTCGATGTCGAGCTTCGGGGCCACCAGCGACATGGCGCCGTGGAGCTCGGGGGTGAAGCCGCGCGATACGCAGCCGGGCCAGTAGGCGACCTTCATCACGCGCTTGCTCCTTCCGCGGCGGGGTCCTCGGCGGAGTCGGATCCGCCGCCCTCACCGACGATGTACATGTTCAGCTCGAGCCGTTCGTCCTTGGACTCGATCTCCTTGAAGATCCGCTTGACCTGCTTCTGGTCGGGCAGCTTGTGATGGATCAGCGCCTTGACCGGCGAGACCTTGCCCGACTTGAGGCCGCCCACGATGGTCGGCAGGCTGGCCACCAGCTGCTTGACCGCCTTCGGGTCGGTCTGGCCCTTGACCAGGCTTCCGTCGCCGAAGCTGCGCGGCAGCAGCTGGGCCTCATGAAGCGTGCCGTACTTCTCGATCAGGTTGACGAAGGCGTGCTCGTGGCCGTAACCGTTGTTGCTGTCCTTGATGCCGTGATCGGAGGTGGCGGCGCGGCGCAGCCTCATGATCTGGTTCATCGGCGCCACGTCCTTGGGGCAGACCTCGACGCAGGCGAAGCAGTGGGTGCAGTCGTAGATGCCGTGCGGATCCTCGGCCAGGTCGCGCAGTCGCTCGCCCGCGGCGCCGTCACGCGGATCGCCCACGAAGCGGTAGGCCTTGGCCAGGGCGGCGGGCCCGACGAAGTCCGGGTCGACCTCGAGCGCCAGGCAGGCGCCGACGCAGGCGCCGCAGTGGATGCAGGCCATCGACTGCGTGATGTCGATCATGGCCTCGGCGGGGACGATGTACTCGCGCTCGGGCGGCGGGCCGTCGGGCAGGAGCCACGGCACCACGCGCTGGACCTTCTTCCAGTGGACAGCGTCCATGTCCACGATCAGGTCCTTGATGACGGGCATGTTGCCCATGGGCTCTATGACGATCGCGCCGTTCTTGGCGGCAGCGGCGGCGTCGGAGATGCGCGTGTTGCAGGCCAGGCCGGTCTTGCCGTTGATCTTCACCGCGCACGAGCCGCAGATGGCGGCGCGGCAGGAGCAGCGGACCGCGACGGAGCCGTCCTGGTCGGCTTTGACCTGGAGGATGCCGTCGAGCACCGAGCGCTCGGGGGCAACTTCCACGTCGAAGTTCTGCCAGCGGGCGGCTTCTCCCGACTCGGGGTCGAAGCGGCGGATCTGAAGGGTGTAGGCGCTCATCTCTAGTACGTCCTCTCCATCGGCTCCCACTGGGTCATGGTCACGTCCGAGTACGAGATCTCGGGCGTGCCGTCCTTCAGCGTGATGTTGATGTGCTTGATCCACTCCTCGTCGTTCCGCTCCGGGTAGTCCGTGCGGAACTGGGCGCCGCGGCTCTCCTTGCGCTCGATCGCGCCCATGACGATTGCCTCGGCGTTGTCCAGCATGTAGCCCAGCTCCAGCGCCCCGAGCACGTCCTGGTTGAAGACGCTGCCCTTGTCGTCGGTGGCCACGGTCTTGGCCTCCTCCTT
>JAXDIE010000010.1:0-30439 GCA_034664165.1 Thermoleophilaceae bacterium
GGAGTACGCGCAGCGCCTGGCCGCCAAGTCCAAGGAGCTGGAGCAGGACCTGCGGATCCTGATGCGTGTGTACTTCGAGAAGCCGAGGACCACCACGGGCTGGAAGGGCCTGATCAACGACCCCCACTTGGACGACTCGGGCGACGTGAACACCGGGCTGCGAATGGCTCGCCGGCTGCTGCTCGACGTATTGGAGCTGGGGCTGCCCGTGGGCTGTGAGTTCCTGGACCCGATCACCCCGCAGTACATCTCCGACACCGTCTCATGGGGCGCCATCGGCGCACGCACGACTGAGAGCCAGATCCACCGGCAGCTTGGCTCCGGCCTGTCGATGCCCGTTGGCTTCAAGAACCGGACCGATGGCAACGTCCAGGTGGCGGTCGACGCCGTACGCGCAGCCGCGGTGTCGCACGCCTTCGCCGGTATCGACGCGGCGGGCACGCCCGCAGTGCTCTACACCCGCGGCAACCCGGATTGCCACGTGATCCTGCGCGGCGGCAAGGACGCTCCAAACTACGACCACCCGGGAGTCGGCGATGCCGTGGCCAAACTCCAGGCGGCCGGGCTTCCCGGGCGCGTGATCGTCGATGCCTCGCACGACAACAGCGGCAAGAACCCCGACATGCAGCCCGGGGTGGCCGCCCAGATCGGCGCGCAGGTGGCCGCCGGATCCGAGTCGATCGCCGGCGTGATGCTCGAGTCGTTCCTGGCTGCCGGCAACCAGGACCCGGCCGCCAGCCCGTTGATCTACGGGCAGTCGATCACGGACGGCTGCATCGACTGGGACACGACCGTCGCGGTGCTGGATCAGCTGGCCGCCGACGTGCGGAGGCGGCGAAGCAGCTGATGCGGGTCGCCGTCCTCGGACTGGGCCTGATCGGCGGCTCGGTCGCGCTGGCGGCACGAGATCGTGCGGATGGCGTGACCGTGGCGGGCTTCGACCCCGACCCGGCGGCGCTGGCCGGCGCGCTGGCGGGAGGGGCTGTGGACGAGGCATGCGACTCGCCCGCGGCTGCCCTCGAGGGCGCCGCGATCTGCTTCCTGTGTGCTCCGGTCACCGTGCTCCCCGCCCTGCTGGCCGAGACGCTGGCCGCAGCGCCTGCTGACTGCGTGGTCACCGACGTGGGGTCGACCAAGCTGGGCATCGTGCGGGCCACCGACGACGAGCGTTTCGTGGGTGGGCATCCCATCGCCGGCTCCGAGGCGGCTGGAATCGAGCACGCGCGCGCAGACCTATTCGAGGGCGCCCCGTGGTACCTCACGCCCGGCACTCGCTCCTCTGGCGTGCTCTACGAGCGCCTCTACCGCCTGATCTCGGACTTCGGGGCCCGGCCCTCGGCCATCGACGCCGAGACCCACGACCGGATGCTCGCCAAGGTCAGCCACCTGCCCCACGTGGTGGCCAACATCCTGGTGGCCCAGGCCGGAGAGGGCGGCGACACCCTCCCCAGGGTGGGCCCGAGCTTTCGCGATGCAACACGCGTGGCCGGCGCCAACTCGGGCATCTGGACCGGGATCTACACCACCAATGCGGAGGCGATTGCCGACGAGGTTGAGGCCGCCGCGGCGCGCCTCAGCGATTTTGCGGGCCTGCTCCGGGCGGGGGATGCCGCTGCCATCGAGAGCTGGAACGAGTCGGCTCGCGAGGACCGCCGCCGCCTCCTGGAGGCCGATCTCGAGGGCGGCGTTCTCCACGAGTTGCACGTGTCGGTGCCCAACCAGCCGGGCATCGTCGCGCAGGTCGCACTGGCCCTGGGCAAGGGAGGCGTCAACATCGTGGACATGGCGCTGGCCCCCGCACCCGACAACCGCTCCGGCTCCATCACCCTCTGGATCGCCGGTGACGACCCGGCGGCCAAGGCTCGAGAGCTGATCGGGCAGCTCGGCTTCCCGGTCCTGGAGCCCTCTTGACCAACACCCGCTTCGACCCGGTGGACTCATTGAAGGGCGAGTTCACGCCGGCTCCCGACAAGTCGATCTCGCATCGGGCCGCGCTGTTTGGCGCGATGAGCGACATGCCCGTGACGATCGAGAACTACCTCTTCGCCGCGGACACGATCTCAACCCTGAACGCGATCCGCTCACTTGGGGCGGGCGTCGACGAGCAGGAGGATGGCCTTGTTATCCGCGGCGTTGGCCTACGCGGCGCGCTCGAGGCCACCGGCGGCAATCTCCACGTGGGCAATGCGGGCACGCTCCTGCGGCTGCTGCCCGGCTGGCTCGCGGGCCAGGGCAAGGGCATGTGGACGCTGGACGGCGACGAGTCGATCCGCAAGCGGCCGGTGGACCGGGTCCTCGAGCCGCTGGCAGCCATGGGCGCCAGGATCGAGGCGCGCGAGGGGCGCCTGGCGCCGATGACGGTCCATGGCGGCGAGCTCCAGGGAACCGATCACAAGCTTGCCGTGGCCAGCGCCCAGGTGAAGTCCTGCCTGCTTATCGCGGGCATCCTGGCCGACGGCCAGACCTCGATCACAGAGCCCGCCCGCAGCCGGGACCACACCGAGCGGATGCTCAAGCATGCCCGCGTGCCGTTCGAGAAGGCGGGCAACCGGGTGACAGTCCGCCAGATGGACGAGCTCGAGCTCGAGGCAATCGTGGTGCCGGGTGATCCTTCATCCGCCGCTTTCCTCGTGGCGGCTGCGTGCATCGTGCCCGGGTCCCGGCTTCTTGTGAGCGGAGTGGGCTTGAACTGGACCAGGACCGGCTTCTTCCGGATCGCCCAGCGCATGGGCGCCGTGATCGTCGGGGACATGGAGGCCCCGCCCGAAGGCGATGAAGACATCCCCGACACCGAGCCCGTGGGCGAGCTCGACGTGAGGGCGGCGGCACTGGAGGGGACGGTGGTGGAGGGAGACGAGGTCCCGCTGGCCATCGACGAGCTTCCGCTGGTCGCTCTGCTGGGGGCGTGCGCCGAAGGCGAGACCATCGTGAAGGGAGCCGGCGAGCTCCGTGTCAAGGAGACGGACCGGATCGCGGGAGTAGTCGACGGCCTGTCGGCCCTTGGCGTGGACATCGAGGCCACCGACGACGGGTTCGCCGTCCGGGGCGGGACGATCAAGGGCGGCACGCTCGAGGCCAGGGGCGACCATCGCCTGGCCATGCTCGGCGCGATCGCCGGTCTGGCGTCGGAGGAGGGGGTGGAGGTTCAGGGCATGGAGGCCGCTGCCATCTCCTACCCCGCGTTCGAGGACGACCTGCGCAGATTGCTCGGCGGCTAGCCTCCATCGCATGGTCGTTGCCATCGATGGGCCCGCGGGAGCGGGGAAGAGCACCGTGGCCCGCGCAACTGCGGAGGCCCTCGGCTTCACGTATATGGACTCGGGCGCCATGTACCGGGCAGTGGCACTTGCAGTGCTCAATGGCGGCGGCGATCCCGCGGAGCGCGCGCGCAAGCTGACAATCGAGCTGGGTCCGCGCGTGCTGGCGGACGGCCAGGACGTGACCGAGCAGATCCGCTCTCCGGAGGTCTCGGAGGCCGCGTCACGCGTGGCGGTGGAGCCGGCTGTCCGCGCCGCCCTGGTCGAAAAGCAACGGGAGCTGATGTCGGCCGGCGACTGGGTGGCGGAGGGCAGGGACATCGGAACAGTCGTCGCGCCCGACGCCGAGCTGAAGGTTTTCCTCACGGCCAGCCCCGAGGCCCGGGCCATGCGCCGCGCCGACGAGCTCGGCGCGGACTGGCGGACCGTCCTGCGCGACCAGGCGCTGCGCGACGAGTCCGACCGTTCACGCGAGCACTCGCCCCTGCGCGCGGCCGTTGACGCGGTCGAGCTGGACACCACCGATCGGACCATCGAGGACGTCGTGGCGCAGATCGTGCGGCTGGCCGGCCGCGATCGGGCAGGCTGACATGCCGCTGCCAAAGGTCGCAATCATCGGCTTCCCCAACGTGGGCAAGTCGACTCTGGTGAACCGCCTGACCGGCTCACGCGAGACCGTCGTGCACGAGGACGCCGGAGTCACGCGCGACCGCAAGGAGCTGGATGCCGACTGGAACGGGCGCAGGTTCCTGCTGGTCGACACCGGCGGCGTGGACGCCGCCGACCGCGATGACCTGGCACAGGCCATCCAGGAGCAGTCGCGCACCGCGCTGGGCGAGGCGGCGGTGGCGATCCTGGTCGTGGATGCGAAGGCGGGCATGCGACCCGGCGATCACGAGATAGCCCGCGAGCTTCAGCGTGCCCAGATCCCAATCCTCGTGGCGGCCAACAAGATCGACGGGGCGGGCGCAATCCCCGACGCCGCCGAATTCATCCAGCTGGGGCTGGGGGAGGCCATACCCGTTTCGGCCGTGCAGGGCCTGGGCACGGGCGACCTGCTCGACGCAGTGGTCGCGGCCCTCCCGCCGAGGGACGACGACGAGGATCGCGACGACGCCGTGCGCCTGGCCGTGATCGGCCGCCCCAACGTCGGCAAGTCCTCGCTTGTCAACCGCTTCCTGGGCGAGGAGCGCGTGATCGTCTCCGACCTGGCCGGCACTACACGCGACTCGATCGATACGCGTCTGGAGGTATCGGGCAGGCCCGTGATTCTCGTCGACACCGCGGGCCTGCGGCGCCGGACGAAGGTGGCGGGCACGGTCGATTACTACGCGCAGCTCCGATCGGAGACCGCCGCCGAGCGCGCCGACGTGGCCCTGGTGGTCTGCGACGCCTCCGAAGGCGTGACCAGCGAAGACCTTCGGATCGCCGAGCTGTCGATGAAGACCGGCTGCGCCACGATCGTCGTGCTGAACAAGTGGGACATCGGCGACACGGACATCGATGATGCGCGTGCCCGGATCGAGCAGAAGGTCCGGCTGCGTCCTCGGGTCCTCTCGGCATCGGCGCTGACCGGACGCAGCGTGGGGCGCCTGCTGGACGAATCGCTGCGGCTGGCCGACAAGGCCGCGGAGCGGATTGCAACCCGTGATCTGAACCGGTTCCTGTCGGACATCCAGGCGCTGCGCGAGCCGCCGGCGGTGCGCGGACGCCGGCTCAAGATGTACTACATCACCCAGTACGAGACCCGGCCTCCGCGGATCGCGATCCAGGTATCCGATCGAGGGCTGATCACCAGGGACTACGCGTACTTCCTGGAGAACCGGCTTCGCGAGCGTTTCGGCCTTGAGGGCGTACCCCTCGTGATCGACTACCGCGGCCGTGGGTCAACGCGGCGCCGCGACAGCCAGCCTGTGGCCGACAGCCCCGCCGGCCAGGGTGATCCCCTACCCTTCCCCGACCCGGAAAAGGCATGAACAAAGGATGAGCGTGGAGAAGCTTTCTGAAAACGAGTACCTGTTCACGTCGGAATCGGTGACCGAGGGTCACCCCGACAAGGTCGCCGATCGCATCTCCGACGGCGTGGTCGACGAGGTCATGGCAGCCGATGGCGCCGAGGGCCGCTGCGCGGCCGAGACCCTGGTGAACACCAACCTGGTGGTCATGTCCGGCGAGATTCGCACCACCGCCGACATCGACTTCGAGGGCATCGCGCGCGAGGCGATCCGCGAGATCGGATACGTGGGCTTCGACCCCAACTTCGACGCCGACAAGGTCGAGGTCCTGGTGAAGATCGACAACCAGTCCGAGGACATCGCCCAGGGCGTCGACTCCGCCCAGGAGACGCGCGAGCAGGGTTCCCATGACTCGGACAACGTCGCGGGCGCCGGCGACCAGGGAATGATGTTCGGGTACGCCACGAGCGAGACCGATTCGCTGATGCCGCTGCCGATCCACCTGGCGCACAGGCTTGCCGAGCGCCTGGCGGCGGTCCGCAAGGACGGCTCACTGCCCTACCTGCGCCCCGACGGGAAGACCCAGGTCACCGTCCGCTACGAGAACGAGAAGCCGGTTGAGATCGAGCGCATCCTGATCTCCACCCAGCACGACGAGGGCGCCGATCGCGACACGCAGATCCGCCCCGACCTGCTGGAGAAGGTGGTGCTCCCGTGCCTGCCCGACGGCATGTACGACGAGGCCAAGATCGTCGAGTCCTTCCTGATCAACCCGACCGGACGATTCGTCATCGGCGGGCCGGTCGGCGACTGCGGCCTGACCGGCCGCAAGATCATCGTCGACACCTACGGCGGGATGGCCCGCCATGGCGGCGGCGCGTTCTCCGGCAAGGACCCTTCGAAGGTCGACCGCTCCGCCGCCTACGCGGCCCGCCACGTGGCCAAGAACGTCGTGGCAGCCGGCCTGGCCGACCGCTGCGAGGTCCAGGTCGCCTACGCCATCGGCGTGGCCCATCCGGTCTCGGTCATGGTCGAGACCTTCGGCACCGAAAAGATCAGCCGCGGCCAGATCGTGGATCTCGTGAACGAGAACTTCGATCTGCGCCCGGGCGCGTTCCGGGAGTACCTGAACCTGCACCAGCCGATCTACAAGCCTACGGCTGCTTACGGCCACTTTGGCCGCGACGGCTTCTCGTGGGAGCAGACGGATCGTGCCGATGCTCTTCGCGCAGGCGCCTCCGCCGGCGCGGCTGCCTGAGAACTCCGCCCGTAACGCTGGCCCTACCGCCCAGACGGGGGTAGGGTCCGCACAACGAGACCGGAGGCAGCCATGAGCACGACCTGGGACCCGACCACCAACGACGAGCAGACCGAGGCCTGGAACGGCGTTCTGTTTGACCGTTTCGTCCAGTTCAGGCACCTGCTGACGGACGGGCTGGGGCAGCACGGCGAGGTGGCGCTCAAGGTAAATCCGCCCCAGCCGGGCGACCGTGTGCTCGACATCGGCTGTGGGTTCGGCGACACGGCGCAGCGGATCGCCGGGATGGTCGGGCCCGAGGGAAGCGTCCTCGGGGTCGACGTGGCCTCGCGCTTCATCGACTTCTCACGGGCCGACGCGGAGGCAAACGGCGTCGAGAACGTGACTTTCGAGACCATGGACGTCGAGAAGGCCGAGTTCGAGCAGATCTACGACTACGCCTTCTCCCGATTCGGCGTCCAGTTCTTCACCAACCCCGTCCCCGCGCTCAGGCGGGTTCGGGCCGGCCTGGTGCCCGGGGGCCGCTTCTGCGCCGTCGTCTGGCGCCAGAAGATCGACAACCCGTGGCTTCACAAGGCCGAGCTGGTCACGAAGAAGTTCGTCGACGAGCCCGACGAGACCGACGAGCCCACGTGTGGCCCCGGGCCGTTTGCGATGGCCGGCGCCGACACCACCAGCGACATGCTGCTCGGGGCGGGCTTCGAGCAGATCGGGTTCCGCCGTTGCGACATCCCGATCAAGATGGGCGACGACATGGACGAGGCCATCGCGCTGATAACGGCGCTCGGGCCGGCGGGTGAGGCGATCCGGCTGGCAGGGGAGAGGGCGGAAGAGGTGCGTCCTCAGATCGAGGCGGCGGTTCGCGAGGTCATCGCGGAGTACGAGGGCGAGGACGGCGTCTGGGGACCCGCGTCGACCTGGATCGTCAGCGCGGTCAATCCGGGCTGATCTCACTTCCGCGGAACGCTTTTACACCTGTGAGGTGCAAAAAGCTCCACGGAGCCCGATTCGGCTAGGTCCGGCGCACCCTTATTGCTGCTGTTCGCTGTCGCGCGGGCCCAGGCCCTGGGGGTCGGCTGACGCCACCCCGGTTGCCCGATCCACCTGAGCCACGACCTCCTCAGGCTGGCTGAGGCCGACGAAGGTGAAGTCCGAGTCATCGGTGCCGGCGGTGTCGAAGTCGACGTCACCGACCTGCAGGAGCCGCTGGAAGACCGACTGCTCGTAGTTCACGTTCTGCACGCGGTCCAGACGGGTCTCCTGGACCTTGCGGGCCACGATGCCGCGCTTTATGTGCAGGCGCCGGCTGGTGACGGTGTAGACCGTGGCCACGCGCAGGATGAATCCGACCAGGACGGCGATCCCGATTGCGATGGCGCCCACGAGGATCCCGAGCCCCGTCTGCTGGGTGATCAGCCACACCAGCGCGCCGAGCACCACGCCGATGCCGACCCCCTTGATGTAGAAGGCCAGCAGCGCCCTCCAGGAGGGATGGCCCTGGAAGATGATCTCCTCGCCGGGATGAAGGTCGACGCTCACGCCTCAAGCATAGGTGGAAAAAAGAGGGGCGCGGCTTGCGCCGCGCCCCTCGAGAACTGCGATCCAGCCGGTCGGCCTAGTTGTCGGCGTCCCAGTTGATCTTGCCGCTCTTGCAGTGAGCCGCAGCGGTGGTCGTCGTCCCGGGGTACTTGACGTCGAACTGGACGCGGCCATGGGCCTCATCCAGCTTGTCGTTCTTGCCGTCGAGACGGCCGGAGACCTTGCCCTTCAGCACAACGCCACTGGAGCTCTCGCTCTGCTTGCCACTGAAGTTGTGGTTCTTCTTCTTGACCTTGAAGTTCTTGTCGAACTTGATCCAGTTCGACTTGAAGTCCTTGCGGCCATTGCAGTTGAACGTGAACTTCCTGGCACGGAATTCCTTGACGTGCTTCTCGTTACCGGTGAGCCGGAACGTGATGTCCGTCTTCTTGTCCTTGCTGTTGCCCTTGCCGTCGCCCTTGAAGCGATCGCCGTTGCCGGCGAGTGCGACCGTCGGCACGAGCAGAGCCAGCATGAGCGCTGCGATGATGAATTTCTTCACTATTTTCCCCTTCGCTCGGCCCACCCGTGGATGGGGCCGGTAGTGACAGTCCAACCGACGGCACGATACGGCATCCACCGGTTGTGCAGGATTTTTCCCATATCGGAGACCGCTACTGTCGCAGGGTGATCGCCAAGGTTGAGCCGCTTACCCGCGCACGGGCCCTCCGGGGCCCGTTTGACTACCGGCTTCCCGAGTCGATGGCGGGCGTCAGGGTGGGCTCGATAGTGGTCGTTCCCTTCGGACGGCGGCGCTCGGTTGGGGTGGTGGTGGGCCTGGCGGAGCAGAGCGAGGTGGCCGCGGAGCGCCTGGTAGAGCCGATTTCCGTGATGGAGACAGACGTTCCGCCGGATCTCATCGAACTCGGGCTGCGGGTGGCCCAGGAGTACGTGTCGACGCCCGCCAGGGGCCTGGCGCTGGTGCTCCCGCCCGGCACGGGAACCGGCGCGACGTCGCGGACCCGGTCCAGGCGCAGGCTGGCGGCCACGTTGACCGCCGCCGGGCAGGACGCGGCGGCGGATGGAGCCGGCCTTGGGCCCCGGCAGGTCGCAGCGTTGCAGGCGCTCCGCGAGGGCCCGCTTGCGGTGGCCGGCCTGATGGAGGCCACCGGGGCCTCGCACTCCACCTTGCGCACGCTTGAAGGCCGGGGGCTGGTTGAGCTGGCCAAGGCGGAGGAGCGCCGCCGCCCGGAGGTCAGGCGCGTGGGCGCACCCAGCCCGGCCGGCAGAGCGCTGACCCCGGCGCAGAACGCCGCCCTGGCGGAGGTTCTGGCCAGGCTGGACGCACCCGAGGGCAGCGAGCGGCGCGTTCTGCTGCACGGGGTCACGGGAAGCGGCAAGACCGAGGTCTACCTGCATGCCGTCGCGGCCGTGCTCGAGCGCGGCCTGACCGCGATAGTCCTGGTGCCGGAGATCGGCCTCACGCCCCAGACGGCTTCACGCTTTGCCGATCGCTTCGGCGACACCGTCGCCATCCTGCACTCGGGCCTGTCGGATGGCGAGCGCTACGACGAGTGGCTGCGGCTCCGCCGTGGGCAGGCAACCGTGTGCGTGGGGCCCCGCTCGGCGGTGTTCGCCCCGCTTTCCGATCTCGGCCTGATCGTGATCGACGAGGAACACGATCCCTCCTACAAGCAGGACGGGGATCCGCGCTACGACGCGCGCAGGGTGGCAGAGCTGCGGGCCGAGGCATCGGGCGCGGTTCTACTGGCGGGCAGCGCGACGCCCCGACCCGAGAGCTGGCACAGGCTCGATCGGATCTCTATCCCCGAGCGCGTCGACGGCCGGCCGATGCCGCCCGTCGAGATCCTGGGCATGGCCCCGGTGGAATCAGCGCTGCACCCGACGACCCGGGACGCCTTGGAGCAGGTGCGGGACCAGGGCGGCAAGGCAATCGTCCTGTTGAACCGGCGGGGGTGGTCGAACTTCATCTCGTGTCGCGGCTGCGCGCGGGTGTGGGAGTGCCCCAACTGCGATGTCGCGCTTGTGCTGCACCGCGCCGCCGGCCGCGTCTCCTGCCACCACTGCGGTCACAGCGAGCGCGTGCCGGAGCGGTGCCCGGATTGCGGGTCGGTGTCGGTGGCACGCCACGGGGCGGGCACCGAGCGCCTGGAAGGAGAGCTCTCCCAGATCCTGGATCCGCTGCCGGTTCTCCGGCTGGACTCGGACTCCGGCGCCGGCCGCGGGGCGGGCGCGCGGATCCTGGAGCGCTTCGACGCCCTGGAGGCGGGCGTGCTGGTGGGCACGCAGATGGTGGCCAAGGGCCACGATTTCCCCGACGTGACTCTGGGCGTGGTAATCGACGCCGACTCCACGCTGCGCTTTCCCGACTTCCGGGCAGAGGAGCGCACCTTCGCTCTGGTGGCACAGCTCGCCGGGCGGACCGGACGCGGCGGAAGCGGCGGCCGGGTGCTGGTGCAGGCCCTGGACGCGGCCGCGCCCTGCCTGGCCCATGCGTCTGCCCACGACGCCCCCGGCTTCCTGGCCGACGAGCTGGGGCGGAGGGAGGCGCTTGCGTACCCGCCCTACGCAGACCTCGTGAGGGTTGTCTGCGCGTCGCCCGACGGCGGCCCTGAGCGCCGAGCGATCGACTCGATAGTCGCGGCGGTGCGCGCGGGCGCCCCGACCGGGCTCACCGTTTCCGGCCCGGCTGCTCTATTCCGGCTCAAGGGGCGCGAGCGCGCGCAGGCGCTGTTCAGGTCTCGCGACCGGGCGGAAATGGTCCGGCAGGTGCGAGTCGCGGTCGAGGCGGCCGCGGCCGACTCCGGCAACCGCGGCGTGGTGTTCTCGGTCGACGTCGACCCTCAGTAGGCACAGCCAGGCCCCACCGGGGTCGTGCTCACCCGTTGGCCCGTCCTTGCTCGCGATTCCTGGAGCTAGAATTTGGGAGAGATGGCTGAGGATCTCGAATATCAGGAGGCCGACGTCGAGGCCGAGGAGTCCGCGGAGCCGGAGGAGGAGACCCTCGATCCGGAGGTTCTGGCCCGCCGCCGTGCGGCGCTCTCCTTCGTCCGCCGTTTCGGCGATCCGATTCTCAAGAGCCGCGCCACGCCTGTCGACCGCTTCGACGAATCTACCCTCGCCCAGGTGCAGCGGATGGCCGGCCTGATGGACGACGCGATGGGCGTCGGCCTGGCTGCGCCGCAGCTGGGGATCTCCCAGCGGCTGCTGGTCTACAGGGTGGGCCCGGACGCGCCTGTCGTCGCGCTGGCCAATCCCGAGATCGAATGGGCCAGCAGCGACGCCGAGACCATGGAGGAGGGTTGTCTCTCGATCCCCGGGATCCATGTCGACGTTGAGCGCCCGCTTCATGTGCGCGTCAAGGCTCGGGACGAACACGGCGACGAGCGGACCGTCGAGGCCTCAGGCCTGGAGGCCCGGGTCATCCAGCACGAGATGGATCACCTGGATGGGGTGCTGATGCTGGATCGCGCACCGCGAAACCAGCGCAAGGAAGCGATGCGGGAGCTCCGCGAGGCCCTCCTGCGCGAAGCCGCCTGAACAGCTAGTCGACTGTCGCCTTCCAGTCGATCGACTTGCTTTCGCAGCGATCGCCGTCTTCCTTGTAGCGGGCGTGGAACTCCATGGTCCCCTTGGCCTTGTTGTAGTGGGCCTTGGTGTCATGGCGGCTGTTCCTGTTGCCATGGCGATCCTTCTTGTTCCGGCGACCGTTCTCCTGGACGTCGAGCATCTTGCCCTCGACCTTGCCCTTGAACTTGATCTGGACGCCGCTCTCCTTGTCGGTGAGCGAGTAGCTGTCGTCGAACTTCCCCTTGTTGTCGACATCGATGTCGCTGGGGAACTCGGGCGGGTTGGCGCGGAACGTGTCGCGCTCGTTGCACTTGTAACGGACCTTCTTGGCCTTGAAGGCCTCGAGCTGGGACTTGCCGCGCAGGTCGAAGTTGACCTTTATGGAGTCGTCGTCGGTGCCCTCTCCGGAGAAGCTGTCAAACGCCGCAAGAGCGGCAGCCGGGAGGGCCAGCAGTGCAACAAGGGCAATGATCGTGAGTCTCTTCATGACTGCAACCCTACGGGATTCGACCTCGCCCGCGCGCAACCTTCCGCCCAGTTGCAAAGCGGATTTCATGGCGGGAAGCCTCGAGGAATCGCGCTGCCCGACGGGCGTCGCGTGAGGCAGACCCCCGGTGGGGCCTAGGCTGCCGGAATGCGCACCGTCTATCTGGGCACATCGGACTTCGCCGCCGCGGTTCTCGATCGCCTGGCCGCAAGCGACCACCGGCCCGCCCTGGTTGTCACGCGGCCGGATCGGCCGAAAGGGCGCGGCCGGAAGCTGTCTTCCCCTCCTGTGGCCGAGCGGGCCCGCGAGCTGGGAATCGAGGTGGATCAGCCCGCCGACGTGAACTCCGACGAGGCGCGCGCACGGATAAGCGGGGCCAATCCGGAGGCTGCCTGCATCTGCGCGTTCGGCGCCCTGATCCGCGACCCGCTGCTCTCGGAGCACCCGTGGCTAAACGTGCATCCGTCGCTGCTGCCGCGCTGGCGCGGCGCGGCGCCGGTGGAACGGGCGATCGAGGCAGGCGATGCGGGCACCGGTGTGTCGATCATGAGGCCCATAGCCGAGCTCGATGCCGGGCCCTTCTGCCTCCAGGAGGCCATGGCCATCACGCCGGAGGATGACTACGGGTCGCTCAGCCGGCGGCTGGCGTGGCTCGGGGGCGAGCTGTTGGTCCGGGCCCTTGACGAAAGGCCCGAGTTCCACGAGCAGGGCGAGGACGGGGTGACCTACGCCGACAAGATCGGCCCGGAGGACCGCATTCTGGATCCCGGTATGGGCCCCGAGGCTCTGGAGCGGCGCGTCAGGGCCCTCACGCCCCACATCGGCGCGTTCACGGAGATGGGCAAGGACCGCCTGGTGGTCGTCCGCGCGCGGGTTTCCGATCTGCCCGCGCCTGCTCCTGGCACGCTGGCCGCGGTCGACGGCGCTCTGGTCCTGGGCTGCGCCGGGGGTGCACTGGAGCTCCTGGAGGTCCGCCCGGCCGGTGCCAAGACGATGGATGCAGGGGCCTTCCTGCGGGGTCAGGGCCGGGCACTTTCGGGCAACCCGTAACAATGGGTGTGCGATGACCGGGGAAAGCGAGATCGATCTCGGCCCGCGCTGCCCGACATGCACCGAGCCGTGGCTGCGGCCGACGTCGCTGCCAGGCCGCTACCGCTGCCTGTACTGCATGCGCCGCTTCGAGCTGCGCTCGGAGTGCCCCAACTGCCAGGCGCACTCCACGATTGCGCGGCTCGAGGACAGCGCGAACCTCTCCTGCCGCAACTGCGGCAGCGGCATGCTGAGGCCGATATAGGAATGAGCTCCGCTGTGTCCACAAAGCACGACGAGCGCCATCTGGAGCGCGCCATGCATCTGGCCATCGAGGCCCGCGGCCAGACCAGCCCCAACCCGATCGTGGGCTGCGTGATCGTCAAGAACGGGGAGACCATCGGCGAGGGCTTTCACGCAGCTGCGGGCGAGCCCCACGCCGAGCGGGTGGCGCTGGACTCATGCACCGATGACCCGCGCGGCGCCACGCTCTACGTGACCCTCGAGCCCTGCTGCCACTCGGGCCGTACCCCTCCGTGCACCGACGCGATCATCCAGGCCGGCATCGCCCGGGTGGTCATCGCCTCGGATGACCCGACCGCCAAGGCAGCCGGCCGCGGCCTGGGGATCATGCGCGACGAGGGGATCGCCGTCGAGATGGTCGAGGGCGAGCTGGCTCATCGCGCGCGCCTTCTGAACCAGCCGTTCCGCAAGCACGCCAAGACCGGCCGGCCGCTGGTGATCCTGAAGAGCGCCGTGACGCTCGATGGCAGGGTGGCCACGGCCACGGGGGACTCCCAGTGGATCTCGGGCGAGTACAGCCGGGCCCGGGCCCACCGCTGGCGCGCCGAATCGGATGCCGTCGGGGTTGGAATCGGCACGGCGCTGGCCGACGATCCCCAGCTCACCGCGCGCGTCGAGGGCGTCTCCCGCCAGCCGCGCCGGGTTGTCTTCGACTCCGAGGCGCGTCTGCCGCTGAGCTCGCAGCTCGTCCGCTCGGCCCACGAGGTCCCGCTGATCGTGATCACCAGCCGCGCCGCCCCGCGCCCGAGCACCGAGGGTCTGCGCGCCGCGGGCGTTGAGATGGTGGTGGCAACGGGTGGCACTCCCGCCGCCCGGATTGGCGCCGCGCTTGACGAGCTGGGCACGCGCGAGATCCAGTCGCTCTTCATCGAGGGCGGACCCCGCCTGGCGGGGAGCTTCCTCGACGCGGGCGAGATCGACGAGCTGCGCCTGTTCGTTGCTCCGATCCTGCTGGGCGGGCGCGACGCCAAGCCGCCCATCGCCGGCGAGGGCGTGGACCGGATCGCCGATGCCCCGCGAGGGCTGGACACGACCGTCGAGCAGATCGGCGACGACGTGCTGATCATCAGCCGCATCAAGGAGTGGTGATGTTCACCGGGCTGGTTGCGGCAACCGGGATCGTGGCAACCGTCGAGCGCGACGAGAACGGCGCCCGCCTTGCGGTGCAGACCGATCTGGGCGGCCGCTTGGCCCCCGGAGACTCGGTCGCGGTGAGCGGGGTCTGCCTCACCGCCGTGAACAGCTCCGCGGGCGAGTTCACGGCGGACGTCATGGAGGAAACCCTCCGGCGGACATCGCTGGGCGGGCTGGCTCCCGGCGACCGGATCAACCTGGAGCTGCCGCTGCGTGCGGGCGACCCTCTCGGCGGCCATATCGTCCAGGGCCACGTCGACGGCACGGGCGTGGTCCAGTCCGTGACCGACGAGGGCTTCTCGCGGATCATCAAGGTGGGCGGGCCGGATGAGGTTCTGCGCTACGTCGTGGAGAAGGGATCGATCGCGATTGACGGCGTGTCGCTGACCGTCGCCGGCGTCGGCGAGCTCTGGCTCACCGTGTCCCTGATCCCCGAAACCCAGGAACGAACCACCCTCGGCAGCCTCCGAGTGGGCGAGTCGGTCAACATTGAGGTCGACATGTTCGCCAAGTACGCAGAGAGGCTGGCCCAGAGGTGAGTCAACCCAAGTCGAAGACAACGTCGTTCGCGGCGATCGAGGACGCCCTCGAGGACTTCCGCGCCGGCAAGATGATCGTGGTCGTCGACGCCGAGGACCGCGAGAACGAAGGCGACCTGACCCTGGCTGCGCAGTTCGCCACGCCCGAGGCCATCAACTTCATGGCGACCTACGGGCGGGGGCTGATCTGCCTGGCGCTGACGCCCGACCGCTGCAACGAGCTTGGCCTGGACCTGATGGCGGCCAAGAACGAGTCTGCCTTCCAGACCGCCTTCACCGTCTCGATCGAGGCGCGCGAGGGTGTGTCAACGGGCATCTCCGCCCACGACCGCGCGCGCACGATCCAGGCGGCGATCGACCCCAACGGCAAAGCGTCCGACATCGTCCAGCCGGGCCACATCTTCCCGCTCAAGGCCAAGCCCGGCGGAGTGCTGGAGCGGACGGGGCAGACCGAGGCCGCGGTGGATCTGGCGAGGCTCTCGGGCCTCAATCCCTCGGGCGTGATCTGCGAGATCATGAACGACGACGGCACCATGGCCCGGGTCCCGGACCTCGAGCGCTACTGCGCCACGCACGACCTGAAGATGATCACCGTGGCCGACCTGATCGCGTATCGCCGGCGCGAGGACAAGCTCGTTGAGCGGGTGGTCGAGACGACCCTGCCCACGGCCTTCGGCGACTTCAACGCAGTCGGATTCCGATCGCTGGTCGACGACAAGCACCACGTGGCGATGGTCAAGGGTGAGGTCGCAGGCCACGAGGACGTGCTGGTCCGTGTGCACTCGGAGTGCCTCACCGGCGACGTGTTCCACTCACTGCGCTGCGACTGCGGTCAGCAGCTGGAGGACGCCCTCATGAAGATCGAGGCCGAGGGGAGGGGGGTCCTTCTCTATCTGGCCCAGGAGGGTCGCGGGATCGGCCTGCTGAACAAGCTGCGCGCCTACAAGCTGCAGGAGGGCGGCCTGGACACGGTCGACGCCAACCTCGAGCTCGGCCTGCCCGCGGACCTGCGCGACTACGGGATCGGCGCCCAGATCCTGGTGGACCTGGGCCTCAGCTCGATCCGGATCCTGACCAACAACCCGAAGAAGATCGTCGGGCTCGAGGGCTATGGGCTCAAGGTCACGGATCAGATCCCGATCCAGCACGAGCCGAATGAGCACAACCTCGAATACCTGCGCGCCAAGGCCCAGCGGATGGGGCACCTGCTGCACCACCAGGGGCTCGCCCTCGACGAGGAGATGATCCACGGCGAAGAGGTCGAGGCTCGTCGCCGGGCCGCCGAGCGTGAGCGGCCGGCCGATGGCTGACATCTACGCGATCGTCGTCGGCTGCTTCTACAGGGACCTGGCCGACCACCTGATCGACGGCGCAACCAAGGCGTTCGAAGCCGCGGGTGGGCAGGTCGTGATCCATGAGGTGCCGGGTGCTTTCGAGCTGCCGCTGGCCGCGCAGTACTGCGCGCAGTCGGGCCGCTACGCCGGTGTCGCGTGTCTTGGTGCCGTCATCCGGGGCGAGACCGACCACTACGAGTACGTATGCACCGAGGCGGCCGACGGCATCGCCCGGGTGGGGCTCGACACCGGGGTGCCGTGCTCGTTCGGGGTTCTCACCGTCGACACCATGGAACAGGCGCTCGCCCGGCTGGGTGGCAAGCGCCATCAGGGCGAGGACGCGGCCAACGCCGTGGTGCGCATGGCAGAGCTCCGGCGCGAGCTGTCCTGACTCCGCGGTTGCTACCCTCCGTCGTCGCTTATGGCAAAGATCTGCTTCAGCTGCGGGAAAGGCCCCGCCTTCGGTCAAAGTCGCAGCCACTCGATGGTTGCGACCAAGCGCCGCTTCAATCCGAACCTCCAGAAGGTGCGGATCCGGGTCAATGGCGCTCCCACCCGCGAGTACGTCTGCACTCGCTGCCTCAAGGCCGGCAAAGTAGAAAAAGCCGTCTGAGTCGCAACCCGCCGGCTTCGGCGGTGTAAAAACTCCCCGTGCCGGACGAGCCCACCCAACCGCCCGAGCAGGGCGCCGAAGCCCCTGACGAGAGTCTTTCGCGCTTCAGGCGCGTGATGGCCGCCGGCTATGCCGAGTTGGAGAGCCGGCGTCAGGAGGTCAACGACCTGAACGTGTTCCCGGTCGCCGACGGCGACACCGGCGACAACATGGCCATGACCCTGAAGGCCGTGATCGAGGAGCTCGACGTGCTGGACGGCACCGAGCTGGACGACATCGGCCGCAACGAGGTGGTCCACGCGGTCACCCGCGCCTCGCTTCTTGGCGCTCGCGGCAACTCGGGCGTCATCCTGTCCCAGATCGTTCGCGGTGCAGCCGAGGAGCTGGTCTCCCGGCCGGGCGAGCTCGTAGACCCGGTGCTGATCAGCGCCGCCCTGGCCCGCGCCGCCGACGCCGCCTATGCATCCGTCCGCGACCCCGCGGAAGGCACGATGCTCTCGGCCGTCCGTGCCATGGCGCACCGGGCCGCCCGGGATCTGGCGCGAATGGAGAAGCAGCGGCTGTCCGGCGATTTCGACCCGGCCGAGCAGGACGCCCTTCTGGCCGAGGTCCTCGAAGGCGTGCTCGAGGCCGGCACCGAGGCGGTGGCCAGGGGCCCCGAGCAGCTGGCCGCGCTGCGCGAGGCCGGAGTGGTCGATGCGGGCGCCTACGGCCTCACCGTGATCATCGCGGGCGTCCTGGCCGCACTCCAGGGCAAGGACACGCCCGAGCTGGAACATCAGGCCGCGCCGTCGCGTGCCTTGCACCTTCCCCAGCACGAGTCCAGCGAGTACCGCTACTGCACCAACTTCGCCGTGACCGGCCGCGACCTGGCCGGCGACTCGTTCCGCGAGCCACTGGAGGAGATGGGCGACTGCGTGCTCATCGTCGGCGACGACCAGACGCTCCGTATCCACGTGCACACGGACGAGCCCGACAAGGCCTCTGCGTTGTTCGATGGCGTGGGGGAGGTGTCGCGCTTCGACGTGGCCGACATGCGCGAGCAGGTGGCCGAGCGCGAGGCCCGCCTGGGCGACGAGGCGGCCCCGGTGCTCGAGGAGGTCGATTGCCGGGCAGTGGTTGTGACCAGCGGCCCAGGCCTGCGCAAGCTCTACGAGGATCTGGGCGCCGTGGTGGTCGATGGAGGGCCGACGCTGAACCCCTCGACCTACGAGCTGCTTGCTGCCATTCATTCCGCCCACGCCCACGAGGTCGTGGTCGTGCCCAACAGCAACAACGTGATCATGGCCGCCGAGCGCGCGGCCGAGCTGTCGGAGAAGCCGGTGCTGGTCGCGCCGATCACCCGGCAGCAGACGGGCCTGGCCGCGATGGTCACCTTCAACACGGCCTCCTCGGCTGCGCAGAACCTCACGGTGCTCATGCAGGCCGCCTCGGGCGTTTCCTATGGCGGCGTGGCGGAGGCCGCGCGCGATGACCTGGAGGGGCGTTACCGGATCGGTGACGCCATCGGGTATGTCCAGGAGGAGCTGGTGGCATGGGGCGAGCCGCTGGCCACGCTCGAGGCGACGCTCGAGGCGCTGTGCGCCGACCGCGAGATAGTCACCTGCCTGGCCGGCGAGGGCGCGCCGCTCGGGCGTGCCGATGTAAGGGGCGTGGTGCCCGGCGACGTGGAGCTGGACTACCACCCGGGCGGCCAGCCGGCGTGGTGGTGGCTCCTTGCCGCCGAGTAGCGTCCGGCCCAGGCTCTAAATCAAGCCGGTGGACGGCGAACTACCCAGGGCGTTCGCGGCCTCCCAGGAGCTCGATCGTGCCGTGGCATCGGGGGCCGCCATCAAGTCGTATCCGCATCCTTCCCGGCTCGGCGGCGAGCTCAGCCTGCCGGGAGCGGCCGGGGAGGGCGCGCAGGCGCTGGGCCTGCACACGCTGGGCGACCTGCTGGAGCACTTTCCCCACACCCACCGCGACCGGCGCGAGGTGCGGCAGATCGCAACGGTGGGCGTGGGCGAGGAGGCAACCATCGAGGTGACGATCAAGAGCATCGCGGTGCGGCCCATGCGCAACCGCCGGCAGAAGCGCGTGGAGGCACGCGCCGGCGACGAGTCGGGCCCCGTCGTCGCGGTGTGGTTCAACCAGCCGTGGATCGCCCGCCAGCTGGGCGAGGGCTCGCGGGTCCGGCTGCACGGCACAGCCAAGCAGCGAAACCAGTTCTGGGTGACCGAGCACGAGTCGCTGGGCGCCGGGCAGGCGGGGGTTCACACCTCAGGGCTGGTGCCGGTGTACCCGGCCACCGAGAAGCTCGGGGCCGCCAAGATCCGCGAGTTGATCGCCGGGGCGCGTGAGCTGATCCACGACCTGATCGAGCCGCTTCCGGCCGCGGTCAGGCTGGCCGAGCGCCTGCTTGACCGCCCCGCCGCGGTCGACGCCATGCACTTCCCAGAGGATCCCGAGCATCAGGAGGAGGCGCGGCGGCGCCTGGCGTTCGAGGAGCTGTTCCTGCTCGAGCTGGCCCTGGCCGCGCGGCGCCGCTCGCGGGTGGATACAAGCCGGGCCGAGTCCCTGACGGAGGGCGATGAGCTCATCGCCCTCTGGCTGGCCGACCTTCCCTTCGCGCCGACGGGGGACCAGGAGGCAGCGTTCGCGGCGATCGACCGGGATCTGGCAGCCGAGCACCCGATGCAGAGGTTGCTGATGGGCGAGGTCGGGACCGGCAAGACAGCTGTGGCGCTGCACGCGATGCTGAGGGCGGTGGGGGGAGGCCGCCAGGCGGTGCTAATGGCTCCCACCGAGACCCTGGCCGAGCAGCACCTGATCACCATCGACTCGCTCCTCGGCGGGCTGACACCGATCGCGCTGCTCACCGGGTCGACGCCCGCGGCACAGCGGCGGGAGATCCTGGGCAGGCTGCACAGCGGCGAGCTGGGCCTGGTGGTGGGCACCCACGCGCTGATCGAGGAGCCGGTGGTGTTCCGCTCGCTCGGCCTCTGTGTGGTCGACGAGCAGCACCGCTTCGGCGTGCGCCAGCGGGCGGCGCTCGACGGTAAGGCCCCGGAGGGCCTCATCCCGCACGTGCTCCACATGACCGCAACACCGATCCCCCGAACGCTTGCGCTCACGGCGTTCGGCGACCTCGACGTGACGGTGCTTCGCGAGCTGCCCAAGGGCCGCCGCCCGGTCGAGACCTTCGTTGTGGACGGGGCCCGCGCCCGCGCCCGGGCATACGAGCGGGCCCGCGAGGAGATCCGCGCCGGCCGCCAGGCGTTTGTGGTGTGCCCGCTGGTCGAGGAATCCGAGACGTTGCAGGCGGCCGCCGCCACCACCGAGGCCGAGCGCCTCAGCAAGACCGAGTTCGCCGACCACAGGGTGGAGCTGATCCACGGGCAGATGCACTCGCGTGACAAGCAGGCGGCGATGGCGTCGTTCGCCGCGGGCGAGGCCGATGTCCTGGTGGCCACCAGCGTGATCGAGGTCGGCATCGATGTGCCAAACGCATCGGTGATGCTCATCGAGGCGGCCGAGCGCTACGGCCTCTCGCAACTGCACCAGCTGCGGGGGCGGGTCGGGCGTGGGGGACACCCGTCGATCTGCATCCTCTTCGGCAACCCCGCGGTGCCTCGCCTGGAGGCCATCGGCAACGAGTCCGATGGGTTCAAGCTCGCCGAGATCGACCTGGAGCTGCGTGGGGCGGGGGAGGTCCTGGGATCCCGCCAGAGCGGCCTGCCCGACTTCAAGGTGGCGCGGATCCCGGACGACGCCGAGTTGATCGACCGCGCCCGCGTGCTCGCCCGCCCGATCGTGGAGCGCGACCCTCTCCTCGAGCAGCCCGAGCACTCGCTACTGCGGCAGGCCGCCCTGGACCGCTTCGGGCCGGACCTGGACCCGATCCCCGCCTGATGAGGGTCATCGCCGGGGAGTTCAAGGGGCGCCGGCTCAAGGCGCCGGCGGGAACCGGGACGCGCCCTACCGCCGACAGGGTCCGTGAGGCGCTGTTCTCGATCCTCGGCCCGCTTGACGGGTTGCGCGTGTTGGACCTCTATGCGGGTTCAGGCGCCCTCGGCATCGAGGCCCTGTCACGCGGGGCGGCTCACGCGGAGTTCGTCGACTCCGATCCCAAGGCGGTCGCCGCCATCCGGGCCAATCTCGAGCTCGTGGGGGTGGAGGCCCGGGTGCACCGGCGCGATGCCATCAGGTTCCTTTCGGGCGCGATCTTGCAGGAATCCGACCATTTCGATCTCGTTTTCTGCGACCCGCCATATAGTTCCGCCCTCGCTCTCGCGGGTGAGCTTTCGGCGCTTCTGCCGGATCTGATCCCGCGGAGCGCACGAATCGTGACCGAATCCGACAAGCGCAATCCCCTTCAACTGGACCTTCCACTCGAGCTCGAGCGGTCCTACGGTGACACCCGGATTGCCGTCTACCGTGCCGTCTGAGCGCAAGATCGCCATCTGCCCGGGGTCGTACGACCCGGTCACCAACGGCCACCTGGACATCATCACCCGCACCGCGCGGGTCTTCGACGAGGTGATCGTGGGGGTCGTCGATCAGCCCGTGCGCAAGAAGAAGACCCTCTTTACGGCCGAACAGCGCTGCGAGTTCATCGTCGCCGAAGTCGAAAAACTGGGCAATGTGCAGGTGAAAACCTTTGATAGGCTCGTCGTCGACTTTGCCCGGGAGAACGGCGCGTCGGCAATCGTCAAGGGGTTGCGGGCGATTTCCGACTTCGAGTACGAGTTCGAGATGAATCAGCTCAACAGAAAGATGGCGCCGGACCTCGAGAGCATCTTCATGATGTCTTCTCCCCAGTACAGCTTCCTGAGTTCCAGCGGGGTGAGGGAACTTGCCGTATTCGGGGGGGATCTCTCCGGTCTGGTGCCTGACAACGTCGCCGAGCGGCTGAAGGAAGCCGCCGAGCGATGACGAACTGAGGTTCACCAATGGACGTACTCGTACTAATCGACAAACTCGACGACCAGATCCACAACGCTCGTCCCGTTCCGCTCACCGACCAGGTGCGCGTGGACAAGGAGGAGATCTACGACATTCTGGATCAGATGCGTGCCACGATCCCCGAGGAGATCAAGCAGGCGCGCTGGATCGTCAAGGAGCGCCAGGAGATGCTCGCCGAGGCCAAGCGTGAGGCCGAGCGCATCATCAAGGAGGCGCGCGACGAGCAGGCCCAGCTGATCAGCAGCGAAGAGGTCGTCAAGCAGGCCGAGCGCCAGGCCGAGGAGATCGTCGAAGAGGCCAGGGGCCGCGAGCGGGAGATCCGCCTGGGCGCCGAGGACTACGCGGACGACATCCTCAACACCCTCGAGGTCAACCTCCAGAAGTTCCTCGCGGCCGTAAGCCGCGGTCGCGACCGGTTGCAAGGCCGCGACGAAGACATTTAGTCCGCTGCGCTAGATCCGCCAGGAGTCGTAGGCAGGGAGCGCTGCTTCTGCACGTCCGCGTATCCGCCCGGCTTCGGCCGACTGCGGGTTGCGGCTCGAGTCCATCGGGTTCGGGCCGATCGCGTTCAGGTCGTCGGGGCTGGCGCGGAGGATGTGGGTCGGGAAGCTGGCCTCCTCGAGTTGGCTCACCTCATTCTTCAGCGCGGTCTCCCATGTGTCGAACAGCGTCCCCGGCGGGGCGATGCCCGGCAGAAGCGTCACGACCAGCGCGGGCGCCGGCTCGGCACGTAGCGCCACGTCGGCGTTGGTCACGGAGCGGGCGCCGCCATCCATCAGGCGCCGGTCACCCACGGTGACCGGCGGGAACAGCCCGGGCACGGAGCAGGAGGCGGCGATCACGCGCTTCAAGGGTGCGCCAGACCCGGAGTCGTAGACCACGAACTCGCCATCCGCGGTGTCCACGGTGGTCACGGCCAGGCGCTCGGGGAACTCGTCACCCATCGTCAGGCGGGCGGCGATCAAGTCAACGAAAGCGTTCTCCTGAATCGGCGAGGCCTCGAGGGCCATGGCCCCGACCTCGGCCAGCGTGCTGCCACCCATGTTTCCGCTCATCCAGTTCGAGATCAGCTGGGCAAAAGCATCCCGCAGCGCAGCGGGGTCGACGCCTCCAGGAATCAGTGCGGAGTCGGATGCCGGAAACGCCAGGGCGTCGGCCGACTCGCGCAGGTCCATGCCGGCCATCAGCGCCGCGCCCACCACCGAGCCGGCGGAGGTGCCGACGGTCAGGGAGGCCCGGCGCAGGTCCACGCCCTCGTCCAGCAGCCCCGCTGCCAGGCCGGTTTCCCAGGCGATCCCGAGCTCTCCGCCGCCGGCCCAGACGACGGGTCCCGGCACGCTGCTGTTGGGGACGGCGGTCATTGGCGGCCCATTGGATCACATCGATACCCTCGGGCCATGGCCCGCACGGACCTGTTGGCACTAGCGACTCTCGTGCTCTCCCCGGGGGAGGCCAAACGGGTGCCGGTCGAGATCGGGATGGACCCGCTCGAGTTCGGCGGCGAGCACTACGAGCCTGTCGATCCGGTGGTGGAGGGCATCCTGGACGTGACGCGGACCGTTGGAGGCTGGTCGCTGCGCCTGCAGTTCACCGGCTCCGTCGAGGGGCGGTGCGTCCGCTGCCTGGGGCCCGCGACGGTCACCCTCGATGTCGACGCCCGCGAGGTGGAGCAGCCGGGAGGTGGAGAGGATCTCCAGTCCCCCTACGTCGAGGGGTCGGACCTGGAGCTTCGGACGTGGGCGCGCGAGGCCTTCGTCCTGGAGTTCCCCGTGCACGTGGTCTGCCAGGAGGACTGCCGCGGGATCTGTGCCGGCTGCGGCCAGAACCTCAACGACCTGCCGCCCGATCACGGGCACGAGGGCCCGGGTGACTCACGCTGGTCGAAGCTCTCCGAGCTGAAGTTCGACTAGCGGCTAGCGGACCAGGCGCGGCATCGGGAGCGTCTTGCAGGGCGTGGCCTTGCAGGGCTCCAGGCCGGGCAGCTCGACCGCCGACGGATGTGCCGGGTCGGTGAGGACCTTGACCGTGCCGCCCAGCCCGTTGAGGAGCTGCGGCAACGGCGGCAGCTGATGGGGGAAGTCGCTCGGGCCGACGGACACACGCAGCCGGTGCCCGGGCTGGATGGAAGCCCGGGTGGGGAAGATCTCGACCGGGAGCCGGGTCGGCACTCCCGGCTTCAGGGGCTGCTCCGAGGCCTCGGTGAATGGATGCCAGGGCTGCATCAGGGTGCCGTCCACGTAGCGGCTGCGCTTGCGATCGACCGCGCGGAAGCTGCCCGCCAGCCACCCGTCGGTCAGCTCGGTGGACTTGCCGCCGGGCGCCACATCGGTGACCCGGACGGTCAGCACGGCGTCGCTGGCGGTCGTCGTGACCCAGAGGTTGGCCAGGATCGGCCCCGACAGCTCCAGCGGCTTCTTCATCGGCTCCGTCGTGTAGGTGGCTTCGCCGGCCTCGTTGCTCCGGTTGTCGTGCGTGCAGGGGATGGCGTCGAGCAGGCCGGCCGTCCACTGCGACGTGCTCTGGGTGCAGATTCCCGAGAGCGGCTGCTGGGTGAAGCTCTGGGGGTGCAGCCCGGCACCGGGCTTCTCCGGTGAGAGGCTCTTGCCCGCGCCCAGGTACATCGGCTCCGGAGTCAAGCGTGGGTCGGGCCAGTCGCGCTGGGTGCGCCACTTGTCCTCGCCGAGCACGTACTGGGTCACCGCCGGCATGCGGTCGGGCTTGGTGTCCTTGCCGCGGAGGTAGTGGTCGAACCAGCGCAGCGCGATCGTGTTGATGGCCGGAACCCCGTCTGCAGGCAGACCGGTGCCCGACGCTGCCGCCACATGGGTCCACGGCCCCATCAGCAGATGTGCCGGCACGTGTTGCTTGAGCCGCTCGTACAGCAGAGGCTCGCCCCGCTGGAACAGGTCGTGATGGCCGCCGACCACGAAGGCCGGGACCCTGATCCGGTCTGCCACCTCGATCGGCGAGCGGGTGTCCCATGTGGGGCCGTCGTACGCCGCCTGTCCGCCCACCGCAGCGTTCCCGATCAGGTTGGCGTCGAAGGTCACGAGGCCGCCGGCGTGTGATGCCAGCGCCTGGAGGCCCAGGGCCAGGTCGGCGGGGTCACCCGAGAGCGCCGAGGCCGGCGGGGTCAGCCCGCCGGCCGCCACGAGGCCCATCCAGAGGGGGATGAACGACGCGTTGATGTCGCCTCCCGACAAGGTGATGTCCCGGTAGGCGTCGGCCATCGGGATGACCGGGAACATGGCCCTCAGGTGCTTGGGGCGCTGAGCGGCCGTGAAGAACTGGTTCAGCCCCATATAGGAGGGGCCGTACAGGCCGATCTTGCCCGTGCTCCATGGCTGCTTGGCGGCCCACTCGACCACCTCGGGCCCGTCGGCCTGCTCCTTGGGGCCGAAGCTGTCCCAGGTTCCTCCCGAGCTGCCCGTGCCGCGCACGTCGACGTTCACCACCGCGTAGCCACGCTGCACGAAGTAGTCGAACTGGCCGCCCAGAGCGATGTTCACCACACCCCCCTTGTTGTAGGGGGTCTGGACCACCAGGGTCGGATAGCGGCCCGGCTCCCTCGGCCGGATCACGTCGGCGCGGAGCACAACTCCGTCGCGCATCTTCAGCGGCACGTCGGAGTCGGTGGTCACCGAGTGTGTGGCCGGCCGCTCGTAGTCGGTCCAGCGATCCTTTCCGGCTGCCGGTCCGGCGGACGCCGCCAGCAGTGCCGTGACGGCAAGGGCGACCGCCGCACATGTTCCCCCCGGGAAGCGCATCGCCGGAAGGATAGGCCGCCGGTGGGGTCCCCGGCGTCAGCCGAAGGTGAAGGCGAAGGCCGAGGTGCCCTCGGCCGGCTCTACCGTCAGACGGTGGGCCTCGGAGGTCGGCAGCGACACGAGCTCGTACAGGCGCTGGGAGTTCACGTCGACGACCCCGCCCTTCACGTCCGCGCCCGCCATCGAGGCCGGGATGGGCTTGCCGTCCAGCAGGATCCGGGCGCTGCCCGCGGACCCACCCTCCGGCGGGCTCAGGACCAAGAAGACCTTGGATGCCATGAACGAAGCGTCGATGGCGGCGCCGGCGCCTGCGGTGGCGCTCTCGGGGTCGATCGTCCATCCGCCGGACAGGGCGAAGGCGTTAGGGGGGAGCTTGGCCGGCGCAGGCGGGTACTCGCGGGTCCCGGCGCGCGGGGACCCGTCTCCGGTGAAGCCCTGTGCCCGGCCGGCGCCGATGTAGGTCTCGGGTGTCTGCACGCCCGCGTCCGGCTCCTCCGGCTTGACCCCGGTCATCTGGCCCAGGTCCTTCTGCCCGGCCTCCGCCAGCAGCGAGCGGATTGCCGATTCGGTCTGCTCGACTCCGCCTTCGCCGAAGTGGGTGTAGCGGACGTTGCCCTCGGCATCGATCAGGTACTGGGCCGGCCAGAACTGGTTGCCCCAGGCATCCCAGGTTCCGTAGTCGTTGTCCTGGACCACCGCGTAGTTCAGCCCGTTCTGTTCGATCGCTGCCTTTACGTTCGACGCGATCTTCTCGAAGGGAAACTCAGGGGTGTGCACCCCGACGATGGTCAGGCCCTTGTCGCCGTAGGTGGCGTCCCAGCTCTTGAGCTCGGGCAACGTACGAAGGCAGTTGATGCAGGTGTAGGTCCAGAAGTCGATCAGAACCACCTGCCCGCGCAGGCCGGCCATCGTGAGGGGCGGGCTGTTGAACCATTCGCCTGTGCCGGCGAACTCGGGCGCGGGGCCGAGGTTGGGCAGATCGGAGGTGGGTGGCGCGGCGGCGGAGTCGTAACGGGACTTGCCGCGGACACCCTCGAGCGCCTTCTCAACCGCCGCGGACTGCTCGAGCCCCTCCGCTGGATTGCGCACCGATGTCGGCAGGACCTTGGCGATCACCGTCTGAAATCCCGTATCGAGGTTGAGCGCAACGGCCAGGGCGGTGATCACCATCACGACGCCCAAGGTCCGCTGCAGGGCGGGCCCACGGCCTGCTCCCCGGATCCGGTCGGCCAGCTTGCGGCCCCCGAAGGCCAGGAGCAGAAGGACGATGGCGGACCCGATCCCGTAGGCCACGGCGATGGCGACGACCTGTGCCGATGCTCCCTGGGACGCGCTGACTGAAGTGACGGCGGCGAGGATAGGGCCGGCGCAGGGTGCGTAGACGAAGCCCAGCGCTCCGCCCACCGCCATGCCCGACCAAAAGCCGTCGCCGGTGGACTTCGGGCCAAAACCGGCCAGGCGCGAGAGCGGGGCCTCCACTCGATCCGCGAGGCTGGGCACCAGGAGGGCCACGCCGAAGAAGGCGAGCACGAACGCGGCGAACCAGTGAAGGATGTTGTCGGGGAGGCCGAGGGCCTTGATCACCGATGCCAGCAGCACGATCGCGATGACGAAGGTGATCGTCAGCCCGATGACGATCCCCAGCGGGCGCCGCCGCCCGCCGCTTGCGCCGGCCGACAGAAGGGCCGGCAGAACCGGGAGCACACACGGCGAGATCGCGGTGCCCGCACCGGCGAGCACGGCGAACAGGAGCAGAAGGATCATCTGCCCCTACGTCATCACACTGGACCGGGTGTTACACCCGGTGCCTTGATCCGGCTGGGCAGGCCGGACTACTATCGGCGCCATGACCGACACCGCCGAGGAGCTCGAGGTCGCAATCGGCCGTTACAACGACGCCTGGAACGCGCACGACCTGGACACGATCTGCTCGTTGCACGCGCCGGACATGGTCTTCGAGAACCACACGGCGGGTGAAGCGGCCACCGGCGATCAGGTCCGCGAGCACATCGGCGCGATCTTCCGCAGCTGGCCCGACATCCACTTCGAGACCCGCCGCTTCTACGCGCGCGAGGGGCTGATCGTCCAGGAATGGACGGCCACCGCGACCCACACAAGCCGGATGACGCGCGGTGACATCGTCGCCGAGCCCACAGGCAAGACCGTCACCTGGAACGGCATGGACGTGATCCCGATGGAGAACGGCCTAGTCAAGCGCAAGGACGTGTATTCCGACTCGGTATCGATCTTGCGGCAGGTCGGCCTTCTCTCGTAAAGGACGCACCCTCGCTACACTGCCCGTCCCATGGCAGTCCCAAAGCAACGTCAGAGCCACTCGCGCACCAACAAGCGCCGCTCGCAGCACAAGATCGAGCCGCCCAGCCTCCGGACCTGTCCCACGTGTGGGGCTCCGCGGCTTCCGCACCGTGTCTGCACCTCGTGTGGAACGTACGCCGGGCGCCAGGTCATCGCCGAGTCGCATACCCACGAGTAGTTCGCCGCCCGTGATCGCGCTCGACGCGCACGGAGCCGATGGCGGCCCCGGGGTCGTCGCAGCAGGCGCAAGGCTCGCCGGCATTCCCGTGCGCGCCTTCGGGCCCGCCTCCGAGCTGGCAGACATGCCCGCCGGGTCCGAGGTGGTGGAGGCTGCTGCGATCCCCTCCGAGGGCGAGCCCGCGCTGGCGGTCCGAGCCAACCCCGGCTCCTCCGTGGTCCAGGCGGCGATGGCGGTCGGGGCCGGCGAGGCGCAGGCGCTGGTGTCCGCGGGCGCGACGGGTGCCGTGCTCGCCGCCTCGGTCTTCCACATCAAGCGCATCCGCGGTGTTCACCGTCCGGCCATCGCCGCGCTGCTGCCACTCCCGGCCGGACGGGTTCTGCTGCTGGACGCGGGCGCCAACGCCGAGGTGCGTCCCGAATACCTGGTCCAGTTCGCCCACATGGGCGCCGCGTTCATGGAGGCCGTCCACGGGGTAGAGCGCCCACGGGTGGGGCTGCTGTCGGTCGGCGAGGAGCCGGGCAAGGGCACGGCCGACGTGATCGAGGCGCACCAGAAGATCTCGGAGGGCCCGCTCAACTTCGTGGGCAACGTCGAGGGCAACACCCTGGTCCAGGGGGCGGCCGACGTTGTGGTGACAGACGGCTTCACCGGCAACGTTGCGCTGAAGACGATGGAGGGCACCGCCAAGGTTGTGACCGGGGCCGTCCGTGACGCCATCCGCTCAGGCCTCGTGTCGAGCCTCGGCGGCCTGCTGGCCAAGGGCCGGCTGGGCGCGATCCGGGAGCAGCTGGACCCCAATGCGGTGGGCGGCGCGATTCTCCTGGGACTGCGCCGGCCCGTGGTGATCGCGCATGGCGGCTCGAGCTCCCGAGGGATCGCGCAGGCGCTCAAAGTCGCCCGTTCGGCGGTGGACGAAGAAGTGGTTGAACGCACGTTGCAGGCACTTTCCGATGCGGGTGCATTGCGATCCGTGCCCGCTGGTAGCGTCGCCGAGCGATGACCAGGGGGGAAGTCCTAGAGCTCATCCGTTCGCACCTGGCCACCGAGCTGGAGATCGACCCCACGGCGATCACTGACACCACGCGCTTCAAGGAGGACCTCGAGGCGGACTCGCTCGATCTGGTCGAGCTGGTCATGGAGCTCGAGGACACCTACGGGGTCCGGATCCCGGATGAGCAGGCAGCCCGGATCCTCACGGTGGGGCAGGCCGCCGACTTTGTTGCGGCAAACGCACCCGAGGATGCATCCTGACCCTCTGCCAACTCTCCGTGAACTACTCGATGACCTGCCCGACGACCTGGCCCGTCAGGCCTTCACCCACGCGTCGTGGGTCGAGAGCCGCGCCGAGTCCTATGAGCGCCTGGCGTTCCTCGGGGATGTCGTCCTGAGCCTCTCCATCTCGACCCATCTCTTCCCCCGGCTGAGCGATGTCGGCGCGGGCAAGCTCACCAAGGTGCGGGCACAGGCCGTGTCGCAGCAGGCTTGCGCCGAGGTCGCGCGCGAGCTGGGCATCCCGGAGCGGCTCCAGACGGCCACGCAGGAGGGCGCCGGGCAGAGCGCGGACACGCTGGTGGCCTCGGAGCGGGTCCTGGCATCGGTCTGCGAGGCGGTGATCGGAGCCGCGTACCTCACGTGGGGCCTCGACGCCGTATCGGGGGCGGTGGTCGACGCGTTTGCGGACCAGCTCAACGAGGCAATCGACAACCCCGTCGACTTCAAGTCCAACCTGCAGGAGCGCCTGGCGCGGCGCGCCCAGGTCGTCAACTACCGGATCGACACCGAGGACGGCCCGCCCCACGAGCGGAGCTTCGTCGCGGTTGCCGAAGTCGACGGGCAGGAGCTCGGGCGGGGAGAGGGGCGGTCGAAGAAGAGCGCCGAGCAGGAGGCCGCCGCCCGCGCGCTGGACCAGCTGGAGAGCGGGCGCTAGGAATGCATCTCAAGTCGCTCACGCTGAAGGGCTTCAAGTCCTTCCCCGACCGGACCAGCCTGGACTTCGCACCAGGGGTGTCCGTGATCGTCGGGCCCAACGGCTCGGGCAAGTCGAACATCACCGACGCCGTGCTGTGGGCCCTCGGTGAGCAGAGCCCGCTGGCCGGTCGCGGCCCGACCATGCAGGACGTGCTCTTAACCGGCGGCCAGGGGCAGAGCTCCCGCGCCTCGGCCGAGGTCGCAGGGGTGATCGACAACACCGATCATGGCTTCCAGTCGGATTT
>JAXDIE010000049.1:0-54337 GCA_034664165.1 Thermoleophilaceae bacterium
CCGATGTAATCGTGGCGCCGTGCACGATCCCCGCGCTGTAGTGGCTGAGCCAGCGATCGGCGATATGGGCCGACGGCAGGTACGAGAGCTGGCGGCCTCCCACGGCGATCGGGAGCACCGGTGCTACGGCGCGGCACTGCTCCATCATGTTGGCGTGTGTGGTCTCCACGCCCTTTGGCGGGCCGGTGGTGCCGGAGGTATAGATCAGCGTGAGCACGTCATCCGCCTCGACCGCGCGCCACGCGGCGTCGAAGTCGAATTCGGGGTCGCCGCCGGCCTCGAGCTGCTCGAGCGTCATGGCACCCTCCACCTCGCCGTCGATCGTCACGAAGTGCTCGACCCCCGGCGTGTCCGCCGAGCGAAGCACGTCCATGAACTGCCCCTCGCAGATCACGACCCGGTTCTCGGCATTGGAGAAGAGGTACTCAAGCTGCTCCGGTGAGGAAGTGTTGTAGGCCGAAAACGGAGTGGCTCCCAGATGGAAGACCCCCGTATCCACGAGGTTGAACTCGGGCCGGTTGGTCATCATCAGCGCGACGGTGTCGCCGCGGCCGACCCCAAGCGCCGCCAGGCCGGCGGCGATCGTCCGGACCCTGGCCGCGTAGTCCGCGAACGTGTACTCCGGGCCGCCTCCGGCGGCGCGCAGGGCGACCTGCTCCGGGCGCTCCGCGGCCGTCAGCTGGAAGGCCTCACACATCGTCGCGGCCTGCAGGGCCTCCGGTCCGGCGGCGGTCGCTGTGGTTCCTGCGGTGCTGCTCTCCATCTGGGTTCCTCCCGGTTTGACTAACTAATTGTCAGCGTGTGACGGCCGTCACAGAACGGCAACCCAGCCTATGGGATCTTGAGGTGTGAGGGAGGAGGAACTCAAGAAAGGAAGATCATGAGCAACTCCACCAAAACCCGCTTCGTATCTGATCAGTTCGTGGTCGAGCGCGCCGACTCCGGTTGGACCGTTTACACGATCACCGGCGATCAGGTTGGGAACTACACCCGTTCCGCCGACGCGCTGAACGCCCTCGATGAGCTCGAGGCCGTCGGTGGCGCGTACCAGCACCCGCTGGCCGCCTAAGAACCGGCTCACGCGGCCGCCGCCGCCCGGCGGCGGCCCTTCGCCATCTCCGAGCGCATCGTCCTCAGATAGCGGTAGTGGTCCAGCTGGATCGTGTGCCGCGTCGAGTCGTAGAAGCGCTTGGCAAGCGCCTCCTGGTCACGCGTGATCTGGCGCTCCATCTCATCCGGGTCTGGCAGGGCGTACTCCCCGGTCAGCAGGCCCGCGACCCACTTGCCCTGCTGCTCGGCGATCGGCTGGATCGCCCCCAGGGGCTGGCACAGGCCCACGAAGTAGAGCCCCGGCCTCCCCGGCGAGATGACCCGCCGGTAGAGCGGGATCTTGTTGCCGGGCGCGTCGACGTAGCTGCTTTCGAAGAACGGGAACGTGATGGTGTAGCCCGTGCAGCAGATGATCAGGTCCGCCTTCTCCACCGTCCCGTCGGCGAAGCGGATGCTGTCGCCCTCGAGCGCCTGGATCTGCGGCCTCCCCAGCACCTTGCCGTGCTGGAGGCGATCCATGATCCGGGCCGACATCGTGGGGTGCGCGTCGCCGTACTTGTGGTCGGGCTCGGGCAACCCGTAGTCCGATGGCTTGCCGGCGACGATGCGGAAGATCGGCGCCACCATGCGGCGGGGGACCTTGTAGGACATCGCGTTGACCATCCAGAGCGGCGCAGCCATGCCGAAGACGTACTTGGGCATGATGTGCACGCCGCGCCTGACCGACAGGAAGGTTGCGTCGGCCACGTCGCTGACCTCGGACGCTATGTCCACGGCGCTGTTGCCGAATCCGACCACGACTACCCGCTTGCCCGCCGCGATCATCGGGTCCCGGTAGTCACGCGAGTGCATCAGCGTCCCGTCGAAGCTCCCCGGGAACATGGGGTCGGGCATGCGCGGGTTCCAGTGGTGGCCGTTGGCGACCAGCACCGCGTCGTAGCGGGTGGTCGTGCCGTCGTCGAGGGTCACGTCATGGCCGCCGTCGGAGCGCGGCTCGACACGCTCGACAGTGGTCCGGAAGCGGATCGACGGAGTCACGCCGAAGTGGTCCGCGTAGCCCGCGAAGTAGTTGGCGAAGTCCCAGTGGCTCGGGTAGTCGGGCAGATCCTCAGGCAGCGGGTACTCGGCGTACCCCATCAACGGCTTGGGCGCGTTCGAATGAAGGCCGCGGTAAGCCGCCGCCTTCCCGTTCTGGTTCTCGTAGACCCAGAGCCCGCCGACGCGGTCGGAGGTCTCGAAGACATCGAAGTCGACGCCCGCGTCCTTGAGCGCCTTGCCCGCAGCAAGGCCTGAGGATCCGGCGCCGATCACACATGCGCGGGTCACGGCCGTGAATATACATACCGGACAGCTGTCCTGTCAATTTGAGACCAGCGTGGCGAGTCGCTCGCGCACGTAGGCCCAGGTCTCGGGCTGGTCGCCCTCCCGGCGATCTTCGAGCGCGAGCCCCCGCAGCGTGGCCGCGAGAAGGCGCGCCAGCTCGGGAAGGTCGTCGCGGTTCGCAAGGTGATCACCGAAGAGGGCGGGCATCACCTGGGCGATGTTCTCGATGGTCTGTGCCCTCACCGGAAGCATCCGGTCTCCCAGTGGCTGCTCCGTGCGGCCTCTCAGCCACACCTCCATAGCCGCGTGGAAGAGGGGCCCGCCGAAGACCTCGCGGCATAGGTCGAGTGCCTCGGCCGTCCGCCCCGGGCCGGCGGGAAGACTGGGCACCCGGGCCGCCACGCGATCCACGCCGTCCTGGCGGACGTAGTCGGCGGCGGCCACCGCCAACTCCACCTTGTCGGGGAAGTAATGGAGCATCGCCCCACGGGACACACCCGCCCGGTCGGCCACCCGCGCGTAGGTGGCGCCCGAGTAGCCGTATTCGTTCAGGCACTCGATCATGGCCTGGACGATCTGGCCGCGCGTGCGCGTCCGGCGCTCCTCCTGGGTCCTGCGGACCGGCATGGCGCGATGCTACTTGCCGGATGGGTGTCCGGAATCTATGCTGGCGGCGATGGCCGGCGTCGAGCGCACAACGATCAGCTTCACGTCGGGTGGGGAGCGCTGTGCCGCGTGGCTTTACCGGCCCGCCGAGGCGTCTGGGGCCACCCCCTGCGTGGTCATGGCCAACGGCCTGTCCCTGACGCTGAACGACGGGCTTGATGTCTATGCCCGCGCCTTTGCCGAGGTGGGCTCGGCGGTTCTCGCGTTCGACCATCGCTGCCTGGGCGACTCCGGGGGCAACCCGCGCGGGCGCATACGGATCGGGGCTCAACTCGAGGACTGGCGCAACGCGGTGGCGACAGCCCGCGGGCTGGACGGCGTGGATCCCGCCCGGATCGTCACCTGGGGATTCTCCCTGGCCGGCGGTCACGCCGTGACCACTGCCGCGAACGACGACGACATCGCCGGGACCATCCTCCTGTGTCCCATGCTCGACGGCCTCGCGCGCGTGACCGACACGCCGCCGAAGCTGGCCGCCAAGCTCACCGTCCTCGGACTGGCCGAGCTGGCGGGCATCCGCCGGAGCATCCAGGTGACCGGGCACGACGGCGACACGGCAATCATGACCTTCGAGGGCGAGTCCGACGGGTTCGAGCGTGCGGTGCCGGAGGGCTCGAACTGGCTCAACGAGACGTTGCCCGCACTGCTGCTCCGGGCACCCACCTACCGCCCGGTCCGCCACGCGGCGCGCTTCAACCGGCCGACCTACATCAGCATGGGAGAGCGCGACATCAGCGTCTCCAACCCTGCCATCGAGCGCTTCGCCAAGCGGGCGCCGAACGCGACCCTCGATCGCTTCGACGGCGACCACTTCGACCCGCTGACTCCCCCGATCGCACCCGGCCTGGCCGAGAGCCAAGCCGGGTTCCTCCGCGATCACATCGTCGCGGCCTGATCAGGCCGCGGTGAACATCTCCTCGGCCACGCGGTCGACGGCGTCGTGCGTGCCGCCGAGCAACCTGCGTGACAGCTGGGAGCGCCTGAAGAACAGAGGCGCATCGTGCTCCCACGTGGCCCCGATCCCGCCGTGCACGTTGATCAGCGCCCGCGCGGCGTGATCGAGGGCATGGCCGGCGGCCGAGCGCGCCGCACTGGCGGCGAGCGGGAACTCGTCGGGCTTGTCGTCGCGCGACCAGCCCGCGTAGTACTGGAGGGCACGCGTGTTCTCCTGATTGCGCAACACCTCGGTGAGCTCGTGCTTGATCGACTGGTATGAGCCGATGGCGCGGCCGAAGGTGAAGCGCTCCTTGGCGTACTCCACCGACATGTCCAGGCACGTCTGCACGGCGCCCAGCGACTCGGCGGCGATCAGCGCCTGGGCCAGATACCAAGCGTCGGCCAACACCTCGGGACCCGCTTCGAGCTTGCGGCCCTCGGCCCCATCGAACCTGACGTTCCCGAGCGAGCGGGTCGCGTCGTAGCGCACCACTTCCTCGATCGAGACCCCCGCGGCATCCGCGGGCACCGCTACCGCCACCGGGTCGCCGGAGCTCGTGGCGCCGACGGCCACCAGCAGGTCGGCGCCGGGAGCGTCGGGCACGAATGCGACGGTGCCCGTGAGCTTTACCGTGTCGCCGTCGACTGTTGCCTCGGGGACCGCCGGCCGGGCCAGGCCCGACGCCGGGTCAACGGTCCAGCCGGACTCGTCCTCCGACGGGGGCCGCGCGGGAACGTAGGCGGGACGAAGCTCACCGACGGCAACGGCCTGTAGCGACTCGTCCCCGGCCGCATCGAGGATCGCGGTGGCGGGCAGAATGCCCAGCACCGGCACGCAGGCCAGCACCCGGCCGCATTCCTCTGCCACCAGGAGGGCGTCGAAGGCGCCCAGCTCAGCGCCGCCATGGGCCTCGCCGATCAGCAAGCCGGGCCATCCGGCCTCGACCGCCGTGGGCCATAGGTCGGGAAGGGCCTCGGGGTTCTCCAGCGCCTCATGGGCCGCCTGGATCGTGTTGTGGCGCGAGAGCGCGCCACGTGCGGACTCGCGGAGAAGCTCCTGTTCGTCGGACAGTGCGAAGTTCATCGGGCTGCAGCCTCCTTCTCCTTGGCGCGCAACTCGCTGAAGGGGATCCCCTTGTCGAGCCTCGGCTCCGGCGGCAGGCCCAAGACCCGCTCGCCGATGGTGTTTCTCAGAATCGCCTCGGTGCCGCCCGCGGACTTGAGGCCGGGGAGGAACGAGATCATGTAGCTCCACTCGCTCTGGTCATCCAGAGCGTCGGGGCCGAGCACGTCGCTGATCAGCTCCCCGGCCGCGATTGCCGCATTCACCGTGGTGACCTTGGCCAGGCCCGCCTCCGGGCCGGGAATCTGGCCCTTCGAGAGGGCGGTCAAGGCGCGGTAGCCGTTGAACCTCACCGCGAGCAGCTCGGTAACGATCTCCCCCAGGCGCTGGCGCACGTCGGAGTCGGCGCGCGCGGCGTCATCGGTGGCCAGCGCCCTGGCAAAGCGCGTGGAGTTGTAGCCGAAGCCCTCCGACCCGGCCCCGATCGTCAGGCGCTCGTACATGAGCACGGTTAGCGCCGTGCCCCAGCCGTTGCCCACTCCGCCGACAACGGCGTCGGCGTCGAGCTTCACGTCGTCGAAGAAGACCTCGTTGAACTCGGCCTCGCCGGAGATCTGACGCAGGCCGCGGATGGTCACGCCCTCGGCATCCATCGGGATGATGAACATGGTCAGGCCCTTGTGCTTTGGCACGTCGGCGTCGGTCCGGGCGAGCAGCAGGCCATAGGAGGCGAACTGGGCGTTGGTGGTCCAGACCTTCTGGCCGTTGAGGGTCCACGAGCCGTCTTCAGCCTGCTTGGCACGAGCCTGCACGGCGGCCAGGTCCGACCCCGCGGCCGGCTCGGAGAACAGCTGGCACCAGACCTCGTCACCGTGGAGCAACGGGCCTAGGTAGCGGCTCTTCTGCTCCTCGGTCCCGTGGGCGATGATGCACGGCCCGAGCATCCCGATGCCGATTGCGTCGAGGATCCCGGGAACCTGGGCACGCCCGATCTCCTGGCCGATGATGACCTGCTCGATCGGGCCCATGCCACGGCCGCCGTACTCGGGGGGCCACGTGACCCCGGCCAGGCCGGCCTCGGCGAGCTTGCGCTGCCAGGCACGACGGGAGTCGGTGTAGGCCTTGTCCTCCGAGGACCCGGAGGGCGATGGCGCGTCGGCCTTGTTCGCCTCCAGCCAGGCACGCACCTCCTCCCGATATGAAGCCTGCTCTGGCGTGTCGTTCAGGTCCACCGTGCTCTCCTTCTCCGGGTCCGTGCCAAGTAGGCGGCGGAGTCTAGTCCCGGATGAACCGGTAGCCCATGCCCGGCTCGGTAAGCAAGTGGCGCGGGTTGGCCGGGTCGGCCTCGAGCTTGCGCCTCAGATGCCCCATATACACGCGCAGGTAGTGCGTCTCGGTGAGATACCCCGGGCCCCAGACCTCTTGGAGCAGCTCGCGCTGCGAGACGAGGCGGCCCTCGTTTCGCACAAGTACCTCGAGTACCTGCCACTCGATCGGCGTCAGGTGCACCTCCTGGCCATCGCCGTCCTGGATCCTCCTGGCGGCCAGGTTGACCGTGAATGACCCAGCCTGGACAACCGGCTGATCGATTCCATCCACGCGGCGGCGGAGCCCGGCCCGGAGCCGCGCCAGCAGCTCCCCCATGCCGAACGGCTTGGTCAGGTAGTCGTCGGCGCCGGCATCCAGGGCGTCGATCTTGTCCCCCTGCCCAGAGCGCGCGGAGAGAACGAGAATGGGTACCCGGCTCCACGCCCGGAGCGCGCTGATGATGTCGGTCCCATCCATGTCCGGAAGGCCCAGGTCCAGGATCACGAGGTCCGGGGGGCTGGCTTCGGCCATCGCCAAGCCGGTCGCGCCCGACTCGGCCATCGCCACCTTGTAATCGCGTGCCCGGAGGTTGATTCCGAGCGCGCGCCTCAGGTCCGCGTCGTCCTCGATGACCAGGACGGCTGTCATGGAAGGGCTTCGGGGGGCGCCTGGGCCAAGGGCAGGCGCAGTCGCAGGAGGAGTCCGCCTGTTTCCGAGCGGTCAGCTATCAGGGTGCCATCCATGGCCTCGGCGAAGCCGCGGGCCACTGAGAGCCCGAGCCCCAGCCCGCCGCCCGGGCTTCGGTCGTCCACATGCTGGAACGGATCGAACAGCCGCTCGCGCTGCCCGTCCGGCACGCCCGGGCCGCTGTCGCTCACCGTGATCTTCGCCGAGCGCTCTCCGGCTCGCGCGAACACCTCGATCGACCCCTCCCCGCCGTGGCGCACGGCGTTGTCCAGGATGTTCACGAAAATCCGCTCGAGCAGCCCAGGGTCGGCCTGAACCGGCGGAAGCCCTTCGGGAACATCGAGTACCAGCCGCTCCCGGGAGCCGGGAACGCCCAGCGCGGCGGCCGCGATGACCTCATCGATCGCCACCGGTCCGGCTCTGACGCCGAGCTCGCCCGCCTCCAGGCGGCTGGAGTCGAGCAGGTTGTCGACGATTCCGGCCAGCCGATCGGCCGAGGACTCGATCGTCTCGAGCAGGTCAGCGTGGTCTTGCTCGGACCACTGGACATCGGTCTGGCGCAGCGAGCTGACCGCAGCCTTGATGCCCGCAAGGGGAGTTCGAAGGTCGTGGCCGGCCCCAGCAAGCAGCGCGGTGCGCTGGCGATCCACGGCCGCCAGTGCCTGGGCCTCGCGGGCCTTGGCGGAGAGGTCCCTGGCGGCGTAAGCAGTCTCTGCGGCGGCGGCAAAAGCGTTGAGCACGCGCTGGTCCTCGGCGAAGAGCGCCGGGCCGCGCCCGACCAGGCGCACGTCACCGATCGGCACGTCGAAGCGGAGAGGAGCGGGGCTTCGGGAGGCCGGCCAGCCGGCGCGCTCGATCTCGACCCACTCCCCGTCCTCCGGGGCACGCCCCTTCAGCAGCACCGACTCCATCCCGAACGTCTGCCGGGCGCGCTCGAGCACTCCCTGGAGGGTCTGCTCGCCGGCCAGGTCGGTGCCGGCCAGCGCAGAGATGGTCTCCGCCTCGGCGGCAGCCCGAGCCGCAGCGCGGCCGCGGCGTGCAGCGACCTCGACGGCCATGCTCACGATGACCCCGACGACGATGAACACGACAAGCGCGAGCGCCTGGTCCTGGCGGGCGATGTCGAGCGTGTGGACCGGTTGGACGAAGAAGTAGTTGATGAGCACGGCGGCCAGCAGGGCCGAGATGACGGCCGCAACGACTCCGCCGACCAGCGCCACGGCTACCACCGCCAGCAGGTAGATCAGGGCCTTGCTCTCGATCGTCAGGCCGTCGCCGACCTCGGCGAGGGCAAACGTGAGCAGGGGCAGGCCGCCCGCGGTGAGCGCGGCGCCCGCGAGCCGGCGGTTCAGTCCGATCCCCAGCCCCGGGGTCCGCGTGCTCGGCACACCCTCCCCCAGAAGGTCCTCGGCACGGACGTGCGTGATCGGAGGGTGAGTGCTCATCTCGGTGCCTCGGAGCCGCCGAGCACCCACGGCACGCTGGTCACCGTCACGGATGGCTCGAACAGCAGGCGACCCTTCAGGCGGAGTGCCGTCTGGTTGTGCAACAGGTGCTGCCACCAGTGTGAGACCACGTACTCCGGAATGATGACCGAGACGACTCCCCCGGGATGCTCGCGCCGGAGGTGGCGGACGAACTCGCGGATCGGCGCGACCGTCTCCCGGTAGGGGGACTCGATGACGGTGAGCGGGACGGTCATGCCGCGCTCGACCCAATCGCGGGCCAGGGCGTCCTCCCCGTCGGTGGTGGCGATCTGCACCGCCTGGAGCGTCGCCGGGCTGGTGGCCTGCGCGAATGCGAGGGCCCTCAGCGTAGGCTCGAGCAGGTTGGACACCAGAACAACCGCGTGAATCTGGGTCGGGATCGGCACGCCCGAGGCGCTGGGAGCCAGCTCCGTCCGGACGTGTTCGTAGTGCCTGGCCACGGCCTTCATCGCGACGAACAGAATCGGGGCCGCGACCACGACTATCCAAGCCCCCTCGGCGAACTTCGTGACGAGAACGATCACGAACACGAGCGCTGTCACCAGCGCACCGAGCGCGTTCAGGGCGCGGCGGCGCTGGAGGGAGCCCCGGGCCTCGCCGGAGCCGTCGGCGCCGAGCAGCTGGGTCCAGTGCCGGACCATGCCCGCCTGGCTCAGCGTGAAGGACAGGAACACACCCAGGATGTAGAGCTGGATCAGCCTCGTCACGTCGGCGTCGAAGGCAACGATCAAGGCGCCGGCGACAGCCGCCAGCAGGACGATGCCATTGGAGAAGACGAGGCGGTCACCGCGGTTGGCCAGCTGGCGCGGCAGGTACTCGTCGCGCCCCAGAAGCGAGGCCAGCACCGGGAACCCGTTGAAGGCGGTGTTGGCGGCGAGGACCAGGATCGCGGCTGTGAACGCCTGCAGCAGGAAGAACGGGACGGTCTGGCCGAACGCCGCGATCCCGATCTGGCTCAGCGCGGTGCGCTGGAGACCATCGGCCGGGAAGCCGATAAGGGCCGAGGGATCCTCCGCCATGTGGACCTTCGCGAGTACCGCCAGCACGGTGATGCCCGCGAACATGGTCACCGCGAGAAAGCCCATGATCACGAGGGTCATGGCGGCATTCCGGCTCTTGGGCTCCTCAAACGCGGGCACGCCGTTTGACACCGCCTCGACGCCGGTGAGCGCCGTGCAGCCCGATGCGAATGCCCGCAGGACCAGGAACACGGTGAAGAGCCCGCCGGTCTCCGCCATGCTGCGCAGCTGGTAGTGGGCGCTCTCGGCGGTGAGGCCGGCACCGAACATCACCTTCGCGAAGCCGACGACCAGCAGCGCGTAGACGATCAGCACAAACCCGTAGGTCGGCACCGCAAACGCACGGCCGGACTCCTTGACCCCGCGGAGGTTGGCCACGCTCAGGATCACGACGAACCCGAGCGAGAGCATCACCGCGTCGGGCGCGAGGGCCGGAAAGGCGCTCGTTATGGCCGCGACCCCCGCGACGACCGACACGGCCACGGTCAGCACGTAGTCGATCAGGAGGGCGCACGCCGCGACCAGCGAGGCGTCCTTGCCGAGGTTCTCGCGGCTCACGGTGTAGGCGCCGCCTCCGTTGGGGTAGGCGAAGCACGTCTGTCTGTAGGAGGCGACGACGATGACCAACAACAGGACCACTGCCCCGGCGAGCAGCGGCGTCAGGTGCAGCAGCGCAAGCCCGCCCAGGCCGAGCACGAGAACGATCTGCTCCGTCGCGTAGGCCACCGAGGACAGCGGGTCCGAGCAGAACACGGGCAGCGCGAGCCGTTTGGGGAGGAGCGTCTCTGAGAGCCGGTCGCTGCGCAGCGGATGACCCAGGAGGGAGCGCGACAGGCCGTTTGCGATTGATGTCATGGACCCGTAATAGCGCTGTCGCGGAGGCCCGCGCCCGATCTTTACGGAATCCCTACGGCGCCCGGGGGTACCCTCGATACATGGCCCCGCGCTCTGCCTGGTCCCCCTTCCGCCACCCGGTCTACCGGGTGCTCTGGACAGCGCAGCTCGGCTCCAACATCGGCACCTGGATGCAGCTGGTGGGGGCGCAGTGGCTGATGGGCACCCTGGGAGGCAGCATCGCGCTGGTCGCGGCGATCCAGACGGCCATGACCCTGCCCGTGGTGCTTCTGGCCATGCCCGGCGGCGCCATCGGGGATGTGTTCGACCGGCGCAAGGTGCTGATCGTCTCCCAGAGCTTCATGCTGGCCTGCGCCGGCGGCTTGGCGCTGGTCTCGGCGACCGGCGTCGCGAGCCCGGGAGCGATCCTGGCCTTGACGTTCGCGCTCGGCGCCGGCCAGGCGGTGCAGCTCCCCTGCTGGCAGGCGGTCCAGCCCGAGCTGGTGGACCGTGAGGAGATCCCCCAGGCATCGGCCCTGGCGGGCATCAGCATGAACATCGCGCGCGCCGTCGGCCCGGCCCTCGGCGGCGTGGCGGTCGCGCTCGCCGGCCCGAGCATGTGCTTCGCCCTCAACGCGGTCTCCTTCGCGGTGGTCACGACGGTGACGTGGCGCTGGCGTCGCCACACGCCCGAGCGGCCGCTTGGGGCCGAGCACATGGGCTCCGCCATCCGCGCCGGGCTCCGGTACGTGCGCAGCTCGCCGCGGATCCGGGCGGTCCTTGCCCGCGGGGCGATCTTCGTGTCCTGTGCCAGCGCCGTATGGGCGCTCCTGCCTTCGCTCGCCCGCGATCGGCTGGACCTGGGGGCCAGCGGTTACGGCCTGCTCCTGGGCCTGGTGGGGCTCGGAGCGGTCCTGGGAGCTTTCGGGCTGCCCCGCCTGCGTCGCCGCTTCACGACCAACCAGATCGTCACCACCAGCTCGCTCACCGCGGCGGTCGCCACCACGGTGATCGGGCTCTCGAGCTCGGTCCTGCCGGTGGGCGCTGCGCTGCTGCTCTCAGGCGCATCGTGGATCGGCGTTCTGGCGTCACTGAACGCCAGCGCCCAGCTGGCGCTGCCCGGATGGGTCCGCGCACGCGGGATGTCCGTCTACCTGACGACCTTTTTCGGCGGCCAGGCGATCGGAGGGCTTCTGTGGGGAGTGGTGGCGCAGCACACGGGCCTGGGCCCAGCGATGCTCATCGTCGCGGCCACCCTGGCGATCGGCAGCCTGGCGACTTTCGTCTTCCCCCTGGCCCAGAGCTCGGGGGTCGACCTCTCGCCCGCCGACGAGGATCTGCCCGCGCCCGAGCTGGCCCTGGATCGCGAGCCCGCGCACGGGCCCGTCCTCGTCACGGTGGAGTACATGGTGGCGGCGGAGAACCACGAGGCCTTCCGGGAGGCCCTGGCCCGGAGGGGGCGGGCGCGACGGCGGAGCGGAGCCGAGCGCTGGAGCCTCTACCAGGACGCCGTGGACCCCGACCGATTCGTCGAGACCTTCGTGGTCCCCACCTGGGAGGAGCACCTGCGGCAGCACACCGAGCGGCATACGGCCCTTGACGTCAGGCAGCGGGACGAGGCGATGGCATTGGTCAAGGAGGGCACCGAGCCGGTGATCGAGCACCTGCTCTACGCGTACGACAGCCGCTAGCGCGGCTACTTGACCGAGACGACCTTGAAGGAGCGCGACCCCTTGGGGGTCTCGACCTTGGTGGTCTGGCCGACCTTGGTGCCACGCAATGCGACGCCCACGGGCGACTCGATCGACAGCAGCCCCTTGGCAACATCGGCCTCGTGTGGGGAGACCAGCGTGTAGGTGATCTCGCGCCCGCCGTCGTCCTTGATCTCCACAGTGGAGCCGAACTCCGCCACGTCGCCGCTCTTGCTGACCTCCACGATCTCTGCATCCAGAAGCTGGGTCCGGATCTTTGCGATCTTGGCCTCGAGGTGCGCGAGGGCCTCCTTCGCAGCGTGGTACTCCGCGTTTTCCTTGAGGTCGCCCCACTCACGCGCGACCTTGATCTGCTCGGCCAATTCGGCTCTGCCGGCGCTCTCCATCTGCTCGACCTCGGCGATCAGCGCCTGGCGGCCTTCCTCGGTCATCGTCGTTCGTTCCATCGTTCGACGTTAGCAGGGACCCGGAAATCCGCTTCGAATAGGCCTTTGTGGGTAGAACAGGACTACTTATGGGATTAATTCGCCTATTGACCCGTCCCGCGGGGTATCCTGCCCTGTCGAGGGAGATCGTTCAACTGAAGGGACTGACGATGAGGAACCGAGTTTTGACGGTCGTCGCCTTGGGGGCAGCGCTGCTTGCAGTCGCACCCGCAACGGCTTCGGCAGCGTCAAACAAGACGAAGTACGAGCCGAAGCTGACCGAGTACAAGGGCACCAGCGCCGTCGGTGGGCTCTGCCTGATCCAGGGCGTTACCTGCCCGTCGATCAGCAACACCAACGGGGCCGGGTACCTGCGTACGTCGGGCAACTCGCTCCTGGGTGTCCTGGCCAACGCCACGGGCACATGGACCAGCCCGGTCTTCAAGTACAAGGGTGCGGCGGGCGATGACGCGGAGAACATCGAGTTCACGATGGATCGCCGCGCCAACGTGACCAACCTGGTCGAGGCCGAGGGCGATGCCACCTACAGCGTTGAGCTGGTCGGTGGAGGCAAGACCTTCGAGCTGGTCGACAACAAGACGCTGACCGGTGCCAAGAACTTCACGGGTATCGGGGCAGACGTCCCGACCTCGAAGCTCGAGGACGGCACCAATTACCAGATCCGGATTGTCACCGCGTACGACACCACGGTGACCGTGGTCGGCCAGTTCGCATTCGCCGACTACAAGGACATCGCGCTGACCGCCAAGGCGGCATCGGGCGGTGGCGGTTCGAACCAGGGCGGCAAGAACGGCAAGAACGGCAACCGGGGCAAGCCCGGCAAGGACGGCCGTGGCGCGAAGAACGCCTGCAAGGGCAAGACGCCTTCCGCCAAGGATCTCCGTGACATGATCAAGAAGGGCAAGAACCAGAAGGCCAATGTCCACGGAAGCCGTCTGCGTCTGAAGGTCAGCAACAAGAAGCACGGCGTCGACTGCCGCGTTCAGGTCATTGGCCAGGCAAAGGGTGCCACCAAGACCGACCGCGTTCGCGTCGCCAGGAACAAGACGAAGACCCTGAGCATGCAGATCAAGAAGAGCAAGGCTGCTTCTCTTGCATCTGCCAAGAAGGTCAAGATGAAGTACAAGCTCAAGGTCGAGGGTCGCAAGGCCAAGGTCAACGACAAGGTCCGCGTCAAGTAGCCAGACGCAGCGATTCGCAGCATTCGACGGCCCGCCACTGGCGGGCCGTCGTCGTTACCGGGAGTACTCGAAGAAGCCGCGGCCGCTCTTGCGGCCCAGGTGGCCCGAGACCACCATGCGCTTCATCAGCGGCGGGGGCGCGTACTCGTCGCGCTTGAACTCCTCATAGAGGGAGTCACAGACGCTGTAGAGCACGTCGAGGCCTATGAAGTCGCACAGGGTCAGCGGGCCCATCGGGTGGCCGCAGCCGAGCTTCATGCCCTCGTCGATGTCCTCGCGGGTCGCGAAGCCCTCCTCGTACATCCGCACCGCTGCCATCAGGTAGGGCACCAACAGGAAGTTCACGATGAACCCCGAGCGGTCCTTGGTGTGGATCGGGGTCTTGCCGATGGTGGTGGCGAAGGTGTCTGCGCGGGAGATGGCGTCCTCCGAGGTGTCCAGGCCGATCACGATCTCGACCAGCTTCATCACCGGCACGGGTGAGAAGAAGTGGAGGCCGAGCACCTTGTCGGGCCGCCCGGTCGCCGCCGCCAGCCCGGCGATGGGGATGGACGAGGTGTTCGAGGCCAGCAGCCCTTCCGGCTTGACGACCTTGTCCAGGCGCCCGAAGAGGTCCGCCTTGATCTCGGCGTTCTCGACGATCGCCTCGACCACGAGGTCTGCGTCGGCAAAGGCGTCCAGGTCGGTCGTCCAGCCGATCCGGCCGGTCAGCTCCTCGGCCTGCTCCGCGTCCATCTTGCCCCGGGACACGGCGTGGTTCACCGAGGTGGCCAGGCGCTCGCGCGAATGGTCGAGCGGGCCCTGCTCGGGCTCGTAGAGCATGACGTGGACGCCGGCCCGGGCAGCGGACTCCGCGATGCCAGACCCCATGAAGCCGGCCCCGGCTACTCCGATCAGTTCCATGCCCCGAGGCTATCCATGCCACCAGGGGCAGGGTTCGTGATCTTGCGACCGATCCTGTGCGAGCCGTTGTCGGCTCTCGCCAAATTCAGCGGCGAACCCGGATCTGCCGCCCGGGGAGCTTCTCGCCCTGGTGGTCGCCGTCGAGGTCATCGCCCTGTACCTGGACGCCGAACGTGTGCCCGGCAAGCTGCTTGGAGAGCTTGACCCTCAGGCGGGTGGTGATCGTCGTGGCCGACACCTCGGTTACGCGTGACCTCTTCAGGTCCAGCGTCAGCCCACCTGAGCGCAGGGTGCCGCGATTGCCGGCGGTGCCGGCCTTGGCGTACCCGCCGAGCGCGTTGTCCCATGCCGAGAGCTGCCCGGTCTGGGGGAGCAGGCGGATGGCGCCCACCGGGCGGCCGGCGGCGGTCAGGAAGAACTCGATCGAATCCAGGTCGCGCCACGCCTGCGGGTGCTCCCAGCCGAACGCGATATCGAAGGACTTGCCGGCGCGGACCTTGCGCGGCAGGTCCAGGGCGGGCACACCGACGCTGCCGGACTCGAGGTAGTTGGGGATCGAGTCACCGTCGGTGTCGACCACGGGCCCGACACTCGGGTGGATGTCGACGAGCCCGGGGCCTCCGACATGGCCCAGGTTGTTCCCGTTCAGATCGATCACGTCGATCACGTGGGGGCCGCGGGCGAGCGGGAGGAGCGGCTCCATCGCTGCAATCAGGGAGTCGTCCGACGCCACGTTCGGGTCCCCGCGCGACAGGAGCTTGTTCGTGGTCCGGCTGATGCGCTCGCCGGTGCTCGAATTGAGCCGGTAGATATCCCCGTAAGGCTGCTTGACGTTGCCCTTTTCGCTTGTGATGAACAGCCGCGCTCCGCTGGCCGACCAGCTCGCGTCGTGATCGACCCCGTTGTTATTGGTGATCAGCGTCTCCGTGGCGGGCGAGATCTGCCTGACGACGATCTCGTATCCCTTGTGCGCGACACCGCCGAAGTCGCGTGTGAAAGACATGTGGTTTCCATCGGGCGAGATCGAGGGCTCGAACTCGGTGAAAGGGCCCGCCACTATCGGCTCCTTGCCGGTGCCGTCGGGGTTCATCCGCCAGATGTCCAGGTCGCCCTGCCCGAAGAACGGGTCGCTGCCAGTGGCCCAGTAGATCTTCGAGCTGTCGGGCGACCAGGTGGGCTCGCTGTCGAGCCCCGGCCCGCTGGTCAGCTGGTGGGCGTTCTCGCCGTTGATATCTGCCACCCAGATGTCCCAGTTGATCCGTTCGGGCTCGAGCAGGCCCTGGCTGGTGTCCGCCCGGTTGGAGGCCCAGGCGATCTTCGTGCCGTCGGGCGAGATCGACGGGTGGTCATCGGGCTCCTGGAAGGTGTGGGCAACGGCGCTCCGCCGCAGGGTGGCGTAGGTGATGATCTTGCGCTGCTGGGTACCGTCGGCGCGCTCCACGTAGATGCCTCCCCGGATGCCGTCACCTCCACCGTCGTTCCCGGGGATGAGGTCGAGCGCGCTGGTGAAGGCGATCAGCTTGTTGTGCAGGGGGCCGCCGCTGGGCGCCGGCGCCGGTGGATCCGGCGGGTGGCACTGGCCGTTGACGGAGTTGGGATCGTCCGGGTCCCCGGCCTTGTTGAGCGAGATCGCAGGTTTGGCATTCACCGTCGCGCTGCTGCAGGCGCCGGGATTCACCTGGCCCGGCTTGGGCACGTCGAAGCCCGACACGACCTTCGTCTGACCCAGTGAGTTGGCCACCTCGATGACGGCCGGCAGCGGAGCCAGGGCGATAACGGCGAGGAGAACAACCATCCGGGCCGGGACACGGCCTAGTGCCTGCTTGATCATGCGGCCAGCCTATGCAGGCCTCACCGCGCCCGCATCAGGGAAAACCCTGATCCCTAGACGAACTCCTCGGCGGTGTCCCGCGCCCTCTCGACCTCGTTGCCCAGCTCGGCCCAGCGGCCGACCCCGCCGCCCACCACGTGGATCACGGACTTCAGGCCCAGGCGCTGGAGCAGGCTGGCCGCAACCGCGGCCCGCTGCCCGGACCCGCAGATCACCGCAACCGGCAATTCGGGGTCGAGGCCTTCGGGGATCTTGTCGATGTCGTGCCAGGGGATGAAGTGGGAGCCCGGGATGTGCCCGGAGGCCCACTCGGGCTGCTCGCGGACGTCGAGCAGCTGAAGCCCGCGCCCCGGTGTGAACTGCCCCGGGAGCTCGTCGATGTGCATCCGGGTGATGCGCTCGACGTCGCGGCCCTCCTGTCGCCAGCTGGTCATGCCGCCGCCCAGCAGGCCGCCGATCCGGCGCATGCCGATGGCGACGGCCAGGTCGGCCGCCCGGTGGGCGTCCTCGTCGTCGCGGCCGATCAGGACGATCTCCTGGTCGCGGCCGGCGATCCAGGCCAGCCTGGAGCCGAACCCCGCGCGCAGCATCGGGATGCAGACGGCGCCCGGGATATGGGCGTCATCGAACTGCTGATCGGTGCGGACGTCGACCAGCAGGGCACCGCTCGCCCGGAGCTGCTCGACCTGGCGCGGCGCCAGCGGAAGAGCCTCGATGCCCGTGGTCACCAGGGGCCCGCGGTTCATCTGGACGATGGCGTGGAAGTTCGGAGGCTGAGGGCCGATCCGCCTGACGGCGTCCTCGACGAACTGGTCTTCATCGAGCACGGAGAGGACCGGGTTGTGGGCTCGCTCGAAGCCGATGGTCGAGCAGACCTTCATGTCCATTCCAGGGCCGCCACACATCGAGCCGCCCAGATGACCCGGCCATACCTCGCAGTCCTCGGGCAGGGTCAGCAGCTTCTCCTGGAGCGACTGGTGGATCTGGCGGGCGCCCTCGTGGCGGTCGATAGCCAGATCGGGCCGGGCGACGTCACCCACGAAGAGCGAGTCGCCGGACAGCACGGCCCACGGGTCCGGGCCGCGCCGGGTGTCGACCAGCGCGAAGGCGGTGTGCTCCGGGCGGTGCCCGGGGGTGTGGATTGCCCGCACGCGCACCGAGCCCAGCTCCAGCTCCCAGCCGTCGTCGAAGGGCTCATGCTCGTAGTCGGGCTCGGCCAGCGCGTGGATGTGGATCGTGGCGCCGGTCGCGGCAGCCAGCCGGCCGTGGCCGGACACATGGTCGGCGTGGTTATGGGTCTCGAGGATGTGCTCGATCGACACACCCATGTATCGGGCGATCTCCAGGTAGTCGCCGATGTCGAAGCGGGGGTCGACCACAGCGGCGACGCCGGCCTTGTCATCGCCCACCAGATAGGAGGCGCAGCCCAGATCCTCGTGGATGAACTGACGGAAGATCATCTGCAAAGCCTAGTTGAATGGTTCCATGGACCCAGTCCTCTTGGCCGTGCCCTTCGGCCTCCTGATAGGGCTGGTGGTGGGCACGGTGGGCGGCGGCGGAGCGATCCTCGCCCTGCCCGTGCTGGTCTACCTGCTGGGCCAGGGCGTTGGCCCCGCATCGACCTCCTCGCTCATCGTGGTGACGGTTGCGGCGTCGTTCGGGGCGTCGCTGCTGGCCCGCGACAGGCATGTCTGCTGGCGGATTGCCGCAACGTTCGTGGTTCCCGCTGCCGTGGGTGCGTTTGGCGGGGCGCTTGCGAGCGCGACAGTCAGCGCGCGGGTTCTTGTCCTGGCATTCGTCCCCGTGATGGTCCTGGCCGCTGCGGCCACCTGGACTCGCGCAACCGAGGAGGGCCCGGCCGACGAGCCCGATGGCTGCCCCGAGCCGGACCTCTTCCACACGCTGGGCGCAGGGCTGGCGGTCGGATTCCTCACGGGCTTCTTCGGCGTGGGTGGCGGCTTCCTGATCGTTCCGGTCCTGACCACCGCACTAGCGGTGCCGATGCGCCGCGCCATCGCGACGTCCCTGGTGATCATCGCCACGACGGGCCTGTTCGCCCTGCTGAGCCACCTGGGGACCGGGGCCCAGCTGAACATCCCGGTCACCCTGGCCCTCTCCGGCGCCACCGCGGTGGGGGCGCTGATCGGCGCCGGGACGGGGCGCAGGCTTCCGGCCGGGCTGCTCGCCCGCGCCTTCGCCCTCGTGGTGGTCGTGGTGGCCGGCTTCCTGCTGGTGGACGTGCTCGCGCTCGGAGGCCCCCCGGTCGGTTCTTGAGCTAGGCTCCCGCACGGTCGGAGGAGGGGGAAGTGCAGTGCTCGGACCACGCCCGCCGCAAGAGCGGAGGGTGCCCCCATACGCGACAACACCAAGGGGGAGACACGTGAAGCTCGTGGTCGGCATTGTTCGCCCGGAGAAGGCCAACGACGTCCTGGAAGCGCTCTACCGGGCCGAGGTCCGAGGAGCTTCGATCAGCCGGATACAGGGCCATGGCGGTGAGCTCGACCGCGTCGAGACCTACCGCGGGACCCGGGTCCAGATGGGGCTCTCGGAGAAGCTGCGGTTTGAGATCGCGGTCTCCGACGACTTCGTGGAGCCCACGATCGACGCCCTGTGTGAGGGCGCCCGGACGGGCGATGTGGGCGACGGCAAGATCTTCGTGCTCCCGCTGGAGCGCGTGGTGCGCATCCGAACCGGTGAGACCGACCATGGCGCCGTGACGCCGGTGGCCAAATGAGCGCTCTCGCCGTCGTGACCCAGGTCGACACGGGCGATACCGCCTGGATGCTGGTGGCCACGGCTCTGGTGATCATGATGACGCCGGCGCTCGGGCTCTTCTACGCGGGCCTGGTGCGCTCGAAGAACACCCTCAACACGTTCATGATGTGCATCGCCGCGCTGGGCGTGGCGACCGTCTCCTGGGCAGTGATCGGCTACTCCCTGGCCTTCAGCCCCGGAAACGGATTCATCGGGGGCCTCGACAATTTCCTGCTCCAGGGCGTGGGCTTCGCCCCGCGAGAAGGCGGAACGATTCCGGAGCTCCTGTTCATGGCCTTCCAGGGCAGCTTCTGCATCGTCACGGTCGCGCTTGTGTCGGGAGCGGTTGTCGAGCGGATCCGGTTCGGCCCGCTGCTCGCATTCACCGCGCTGTGGTCGATCCTCATCTACCCCGTGCTGGCCCACTGGGTCTGGGGCGGTGGCTGGCTGGCGACCCTCGGCACTCTGGACTTCGCCGGCGGAGTCCCGGTCGAGATGGCATCGGGATTCTCGGCCCTCGCGGCAGCCCTCGTGGTGGGTGCGCGCAAGGACTACGGCCGCCAGGCCCTCCTGCCCCACAACGCCATCTACGTGATCCTCGGTGCCGGACTGCTCTGGTTCGGCTGGTTCGGCTTCAACGGCGGCAGCGGCCTGTCGACCGGCAACGCGAGCGTGCTGGCCTTCGCCAACACCCTGCTGTGCCCCGCAGCCACCCTGGTGGTGTGGTTTGCCCTGGACCTGGTGCGCGGGGGCAAGGTCACCGCCATCGGGGCTGCCACGGCGATCATCGTCGGCTGCGTGGGAATCACGCCGGCGGCCGGCTTCATCAGCCCGACCTGGGCACTCGTGCTGGGCGCCGTCGCGGCGATCCCGAGCTACGCGATCATCGTGTGGCGCCCGCGGACCAGGGTCGACGAGACCCTGGACGTTCTCGCCGCCCACGGCATGGCGGGCCTGACGGGAATCCTGTTCATCGGGTTCTTCGCCCAGGAGGCGTGGAACGGAGTGGCGGACGGCCTGCTGTTCGGCAACCCCCAGCAGCTTGCCTGGCAGGCTCTGGCGGTGGTGGTCACGCCGCTCTACGCGTTCGTCGGGACCTACATCCTGCTGCGCCTGATCGGATTCGCGACCCCGCTGCGCGGCAGCGAGCGTGAGGAGGCTCAGGGCATGGACGTGACCCAGCACGGCGAGGAGGCCTACGCCACGGGCGAGGGCGCCATCCTGATCGGTCCGGAGATCCTGCTGGAGAAGAAGACGGCGATGGTGAATACGGGCTAGCGCCCAGGGGACGCTTCCGGGGTTTCTCCTTGTTGCTGCTGTCGGCGCGATTTCGTCGCCTACGGCAGCAATGGGGGTCTCGCCGTGCCCTCCTAAAACGCATGGCTCCGCGGAGCCGCGCCGGGGCAAGGGTGTCCCGCCCAACCCTCGGGACTAATTGCACGGAGTTTTCCCGGGGGAACAATTCGTGTTCCCATTCATTGCCTTCCTGGGTGCGGTTTCGTAACAACGGCAGCAATGAGGGACAAAGCGGGGCGGACGGGAGCCACCGTCCTGCCCTCTGGTTGTTATGCACCCATTAGTCAGGACGCTTCTTCCCTGGAGCGCAAAGGCGCATCATCCTGTGCGCCTCGTGTTCCACATCCAGAACGAATCGGGCCTCGGGGAGCACTCGCTCCCGCGACGCACGCGGCTAGTGGAGACAGGACCCGCGCGCAGCAGCTAGACGAGCAGTAACTACAGGAGGTTCAGCGCGGACTTCGCCGCGTTGTAGCCGTTCATCCCGTGCGCGCCGGCCCCGGGCGGTGTCGCCGCCGAGCAGATGAAGACTCCGGGGATGCCGGTCTTGTACGGATCGAGAGCCAGCCGCGGCCGGATGACTGTCTGGATCGGGGTGTTGGCGCCGGTGATGATGTCGCCGCCGATGTAGTTGGCGTTGTAGGCCGGCATGTCGGCGGTACTCCGCACGAACCTGCCGACGATGCGCTCGCGCACGCCGGGCGCGAAACGCTCGATCTGGCCGATGATGGTCTCCGTGGCGTCGCCGGCATAGCCGCTCGGCACGTGGGCGTACGCCCAGATCGGGTGGATATCACCTGCAGAGCGGCTGGGATCGGCCAGGTACTGCTGGCCCACGAGGACACACGGGCGCTCGGGCATCCGGCCGTGGTTGATGTCGCGCTCGGCCACGACCTGCTCCTCGAACCGGCCCATCGCGTGGACGGTACCCGCACGCCGGCAGGCCTCAGCGGTCCAGGGCACGCCGCCCTCGACGGCGAGGTCGATCTTGAAGGAGCCCGGGCCGTACTTGTAACGGCGATACGCGCGCTCGACGCGCGCCGGCAGCCGCCCGTCGGCTATGTCGGCCACCCCCGCGGGGGCCAGGTCGAGCATTACGACAGAGGCCTCCGAAAGGTCGGAGAGGGAAGTGACCCGGTGCCCGGTCTCGATAGTCCCCCCCTTCGCGGTGACATAGGACGCCAGGGCATCCGTGATCGAACGCGACCCGCCCTTCGCCACCGCCCAGCCGGATGAGTGACAGGCACAGATCAGCGCCATCCCCACGGAGGAGCTCATGGGATGCGTGAGCGGGCTGAACGCGTGGGCGGCCACGCCGCCGAAGAGGGCCCGTGCGCCGTCCCCCTTCCAGACACGCGAGAGGACTGAGGCTGGCATGGCCGCCGGGATCCCAAAGCGGGTGAGCGCGAAGGGGTGCTTTGGCAGATGGATGACCGGCCGCAGGATGTCCTCGCCCAGCTTGTCGAAGACGGCAGCCGAGGGCCCGAACACCCGGCGCCATGCGCGGCCATCCGGGCCCAGGCCGGTGGCGGTCGCCTCGATCGACTTCAGCAACGTCGCAGCGCTTCCATCGTCGAGCGGATGAGCAAGATCGACCTCCGGCCACAGCCACTCGAGGCCGTGCTCCTTCAATCCAAGCGAGTTCAGGAACGGTGAGCCGACCCCCATCGGGTGCACGGCCGAGCAGTGGTCGTGCAGCACCCCGGGCACCGTCAGCTCGCTGGTCCGGGTGCCGCCGCCGATCGTGTCGGCGGCCTCCAGGACCGTGACCTTCAGGCCCTCCCGGGCCAGTGCAGCGGCGGCGGCCAGCCCGTTGGGCCCGGACCCCACGACAATCGCGTCGCTCATGGGCTCATTCTCTTCCAAGCCGGGGACGAAACTTGGGCACTCCGCCACAGAAGGGGCACGATGAATCGGGTTCGGCTCACAGAATGCGGGTAGCCAAGGGCCACAACCCGATATCAAGGAGACCAAATGGCTGACGACGGCAAGATGGATGAGGCCAAGGGCCGCATCAAGGAAGCGGCAGGCGACCTGACAGACGATCGGGGACTCAAGAACGAGGGCAAGGTCGATCGCGCCACCGGCGAGGTCAAGGACCGGGTCGGCGACGCAGCCGACAAGATCAAGGACTTGGTCAACAGCGACAAGTAAGCCGTTTGCAGACCCCGCTTGCACGACCCCGGTGACGCCACCGGGGTCGTCGCGTTTCAGGGGGTGAGCACCAGCTTGGTCGGGGGCTCCGCCATTGCCTCAACCGCATCGTCAAAGGGGACCACCGCGCTGGTCACGACGCCCGGGTCGAGCCGGCCGGCGGTGATCAGGTCGAGCACCGCCGGGATCGTCGCGCGGGAATGCACGCGGCCCGCGTGGAAGGTGCAGCAGCGCGTGTACATCTCGAGCAGCGGCACGGGTGTCTCCGCCTCGAAGTAGATGGCGACAGACGTGCACTCGCCGTTGGCCGCGGTGGAGCGGATGGCCGTGTGGAGGCCTCCGTGATCGCCCGATCCATCGACCGTGATCGGGAACCTGCCGAGGCGGGCGGGCCAGTCCGCCTGGCCGTCCTCACCCGCGGGGATCTCGACGACCTCGGCACCGACACCCTCGGCGGCCGCGAGCCGCCCCGGGTCGCTGTCGGCGTAGACCACGCGGCTGGATCCGAGCGCCACGGCACAGGCCACTGTGTAGATCCCGATGCTGCGCGCAAAGCCGCCGACCACGAGCACCTCGGATCCCGGTGCGCGCTCCAGCGGACCGGCCACGGTGCGAAAGGCATCGGGCACGTTGTCGGCAACGCTCGCAAGCGCCGCGGGATCCTGCGCGTCCGGGAACGGCAGGAGCATGGCGTCGGCGAAGGGCACCCTGAAGCTGTCCGCCAGCGCGCCGCCCCAGTCGCCGCCGAGCGGCTTCATCCCGTAGGCGGAGCCGCGGGGCACAGCCGAGCAACTGCCGGTGTGGCCGGCGCGGCAGGAAGGACATTCGCCGCACGAGATCTGGAATGGAACGAGCACCCGATCGCCCGGGACGACGCTGGTCACCGAGTCCCCCACCTCGATGACCTCGGCCACGCATTCATGACCCATGGCGAAAGGCTCCGCCACAGGGATCGTGCCCGCGAGGAAGACGCTGTCGAGGTCGCAGAGGGCCACGGCGAGCGGGCGGACCAGGGCCTGCACGTCCGCCTCGATGGCCGGAGCAGGCACATCGCGCCACTCGACCGCCCGCGCCCCGGTGATCTGAAGCTCGCGCAAGGTGAGAACTAAAGCAGGCTTCCGCCGGGCGGTATGACCCAGAGCTTCTCGGCCCGCTCGGCCACCGCCTCGGGGTCCAGATCGCCCACCGTGGCAGCCCCGGCGGCCTCCATCACCGACGCCAGCTCGCTCCACGCGCGCCCCACGGACCCGACCTTCACGGTCGGCCCCCAGCCGGCCGCTCCCTTCAGCTCCTCGCCCCGCTCCCGGACCTCGCCTGCCGTTACCTCGGCGAACGGCTTGGAGCGCCCGCCCGCGAACACCGGCTGGGCCAGGACCACTGCCGGGTCGTGCTTACGGCCGCTCAAGAGCCAGGCCCTCCGCGGCCAGCTGCGCCGCGGCCACCGCCAGCTGGCCGTAGGCGATTCCGCCATCGCCCACCGGGAGCCGCTCGGGTGTGAGCACTCGCAGCCCGCGGGAGCCGAGCAGATCCACGGTGCCCTCGAGCAGATGCCGGTTCTGGAAGACCCCACCTGACAGCACCACCGTCGAGGTGCCGGAGCGCTCGGCCGCGACGGCGCATGCCGCAGCCGTGGCCGCAGCCAGCGCATTGTGGAAACGGGCGGCGATCCGGGGCACCGGCTCACCGGCGTCAAGGTCCGCCACCACGGCGCGGACCGTGACCCGCGCGTCCATGATGAGGGGGCCACTGCCCTCGTCGCGCAGGGGCAGCTCATATGCGCCCCGCTCCGAAGGATCGATCGCCGCCTCGAGCTCGATCGCCGCCTGCCCCTCGTACGTTGCCTCGGCCCTGACCCCACAGAGCGCCGCGACGGCGTCGAACAGGCGCCCCGCGCTGGTGGTCACAGGAGAAGCCATGCCCGTCCTGGCGAGCTCAGCGACCTGCCGCCACGACACGTCGAGAACGACCGGCCGCAGCGCTGCCGGCAGCTCGGGCTGTTCATCGAAGGCCGCCGTGAGCCAAGAGCAGGCCATCCGCCAGGGCTGCCGTGCCGCGGCGTCGCCGCCGGGCATCCGGACAGGAAACAGGAAGCCCACGCGCTCGAAGCCGCTCAACCCTCCGAACAGCAGCTCGCCCCCCCACACCGTGCCGTCGCCACCGAAGCCCGTGCCGTCGAAGATCGCGCCCACCGCGGGCGCGCTCTCCCCATGCTCGGCCAGGCAGGCAGCCAGGTGGGCATGGTGGTGCTGGACGCCGATCAGGCGAACGTCCTCCATCTCGGCCGCATGCTTGGTCGACAGGTACTCGGGGTGGAGGTCGTGGGCCACGACCTCCGGGGACACGGCGAAAAGCCGCTGGAAGTGATCGATCCCGTCGGCAAACGAACGCAGGGTCTCGTAGTTCTTCAGGTCGCCGATGTGGTGCCCCACCCAGGCCCTCCCATCCTTCGCGAGGGCGAACGTGTTCTTCAGCTCAGCCCCGCAGGCAAGCAGCTGGGGCGCGCAGGCCAGCGGGAGCGGCGTGGTGCCCGGAACGTGGCCGCGTGAACGGCGGAGCATCAGCGGCCTGCCCGCAGCGACGCGGACCACCGAGTCGTCGGTGCGGGTCTCGATCGGGCGGTCATGGAGCAGAAGCAGGTCGGCGATCCCGGCCAGACGCTCCCGCGCGTCCTGGTCGCCGAAGGCGATCGGCTCATCCGAGACGTTGCCACTGGTCATCACGAGCGGAATGCCCGCGTCTGCCAGAAGGAGGTGGTGCAGCGGCGAGTAGGGCAGCATCACGCCCAACTCGGAGGCTCTCGGCGCCACCGAGGGCGCGACCGGTGCGTCGGGCCTGCGGAGAGCCAGCACGATCGGCCGTGCGCGGCCGGTGAGCAACTCCTCCTCCTCCGGGCTCAGGGACACCAGGCTGCGAGCACCGGCGACGTCCGGGGCCATCAATGCAAAGGGCCTGTCCTCACGGTGCTTGCGGGCCCGCAGACGCGCGACCGCCTGCTCGTCGTCGGCCCGGCACGCCAGGTGAAAGCCGCCGATTCCCTTGATCGCGACGATCGCACCGCCCCTCAGTGCGAGCGCCGCCGCGTGAACAGCGTCACTCGCACCGGGAACGGCGGCCGCGACCCCGCCCGCGTCTACAAGTGTGGCGCTTGGCCCGCAATCGGGACAGGCGTTTGGCTGGGCGTGGAAGCGGCGGTCCGAGGGATCATCGTATTCCTCCGTGCAAGCGGCGCACATCGGGAAACCCGCCATGGTGGTGTTCGGCCGGTCATACGGGATGTCGCGAACGATCGTGAAGCGCGGCCCGCAGTTGGTGCAGTTGGTGAACGGGTAGCGGTGACGTCTGTCGGCGGGATCGAACACCTCGGCCAGGCAGTCCTCGCAAGTCGCCGTGTCGGGTGTGACCGCGGCGCTGGGGTCGCCGCCCGCCGGGCTCTCGCGGATCGAGAAGCCCAGCTCGCCCAGGTCCGCCAGCTGCTCCGAGGTGACCCGCTCGACGTTGGCCAATGGGGGCGCCTCCATCGGAAGCCGCGCCAGGAACCGCTCGATCGTGGCGGGCGCTGCCTCGACCTCGACCACCACCCCCTGGGCATCGTTGAGCACGTGCCCGGCCACGCCCAGCTCGCCGGCCAGGCGATACACATATGGACGAAAGCCGACACCCTGGACCGTCCCCTCCACGCGCGCGCGCACGCGGGTCATCCCGCCTCCACCAGCTCCCGAAGCAGGTGATAGGCCGAAGCCTGGGCCTCCTGGATCCGCGGGATGTGCTCCGAGCGCGTGATCACCACGTGGTCGGCAAGCCGCGCGGCCGCCACCTGCCCGCCGTCGTAGCCCACCATCGCGAGCGTGGTCATGCCGCGCCGGCGCGCCTCCTCAAGCGCCATGATCACGTTGGCCGAGTTCCCGCTGGTGGAGATGGCAAGCAGCGCATCCCCCTCGCGCCCATGGGCGATTACCTGGCGGGAGAAGATGGCATCGGTACCGATGTCGTTGGCGATCGCGGTGATGATCCCCGTGTCCTCCGTCAAATCGATGGCGCGGCGGGGCTGCCAGGCCGGGTCGGGCGGGTGGCGGAAATCCGCGACGGCGTCCATTGCATCAGTGGCCGATCCGCCGTTGCCCATCACCAGGAGCCTGCCGCCGGCTTCGAAGGATGCCCTCAGGGCCCGGGCCGCCGCCACCAACTCGTCGCGGTTCTCGGTCAGCGTCTGCGCACGAAGCTCGCCGATCTCCTCGGCCTTGGCGATCACGGACCGGCGGACGTCGGCCACCACGGCCTCCAGGTCCTGCTCCTGCTCGCCGAGGAACGGGTAGAGGAAGCTGGACGCGCCGCTGTCGTGCACGGGCCGGGTGTCGCGCCCCTCGAGCAGGCCGCGATGGTCGAAGAACACATGGACCAGCTCCCAGAGCACGTGGTACAGGGTCTCGACCAGCTCCTGCCGCACGGACGGGTCCGGGCTGGGCGGCCCGAACTCCCACTCCGCCCCGGCGGGCGCGAATGCCACGGTGAGGCAGCCGCGCTCGCGCGCGAGGGACAGAGCGGAAGCGGCCTCGCCCCCGTCTTCGTCGACACCGAATGCGATGGCGATGTCGTGGGGCTCAACCGCCAGGGCAACCTGCCCTGGCAGAGGCCCGCCCTCACCCGCCAGGCCGATCGCCGGCAGCGCGCGCTTGCCCACGATGACCGGGTGCACGAACTCCACGGCCACGTGCCGGGCGTCGGATCGCGCGGCCGGCGAGCGACCGAACGCGATGAGCCTGCCGCCGCGCGCGAACCGCTCGGCCATGAGATGGCACAGCCTGGCCAGCCGCTCGGACTCGGTGTCGAAGAAGTCCTTGTTGGCACGCGTCCGCTCCGTCAGCGCCGCCTCGAGCCGACGGGTCAGGGAGTCGGCCTGGATCGCGTGCGTCAAGCGGCGGCCCCCACCGGGGACCCCGCCTTGACCAGCCAGTCCCTCCACTCCTCGATCCCCTCCCCCGTCTTGGCACTGACCAGGATCTTCTGGACCCCGGGGTTCACGGCATCGAGGTTGTAGATGAACTTCTCGAGATCGAAGTCCAGATGGGGTAGCAGGTCGATCTTGTTGATCAACACGAGCTCGCAGGCCCTGAACATGAGCGGGTACTTGAGCGGCTTCTCCTCACCTTCGGTGACCGACGAGACCATGATGCGGGCATCCTCGCCCACCTTGAACTCGGCGGGGCAGACCAGGTTGCCGACGTTCTCGATCACCAGCAGGTCGATCTCGTCCAGCGGCAGGTCGGGGATGGCCGAGCGCACCATGTTGGCGTCCAGGTGGCACTCGCCGCCGAAGCTCGGGTCCGTGTTCAGCTGGATCACAGGGATGTGGAGCGACGCCAGCCGGTCCGCGTCCATCGAGCCCTGCACGTCACCCTCGAGCACGCCGAGGCGCACGCCGGGGAGATCCTTGGCCACGCGCTCGAGCAGAGAGGTCTTGCCTGCTCCGGGGGCGCTCATGAAGTTGACGACGCGCACGCCGGCATGGTCGAAGTCGTGGCGATTGGCGTGGGCGATCGTGTTGTTCGCGTCGAGTGCCTCTTCGACGATCTTCACCTTGGTGCGATGCATTCGGCCTCCTCTACCTCTATGGATTCCACCTCGAACTCGTCACCGGTTGCCACCTCTACGTGGCCTGCGGCGCCGCAGTCAGGGCACATGAAGTACGGCATGTCGGTCTCCCACTCACGGGAGCAATCGGTACAGCGAAGGCGCGCCGGGATCATCTCGTACTCCAGCGCGGCTCCCTCGCAGAGAGTCCCTTTCGAGACGAAGTCGAAATAGAAGTCCAGGCTGTCGGGCACCACCTGCCGCAGCGCGCCGATCCGCATGCTCACGAGCTTGACCTTGCGGCCGTCCGCATGCTTGACCGCCGTGTTGACGATCGCGCCGGAAAGCGACAGCTCGTGCATGGCTCCCTACTCGGACACCGCGTAGGCGGCGTCGGTCCGGAGCTCCTCGATTGTCTGGATCACCAGATCGACGGCCCCATCGACTGCCTTCTCTACCTCCGGCGTGAGCCCCAGGCCCATGTCCTCGACCTGGGACGGCTCACAGGCCACCACCACGACCTTGCCGGGCCAGGCATTCAGCGTCTTGACGAAGCGCAGCACGGTCTGGGGGTCCATGCCGTGGGGATTGATCACCTGGCCGTCCTCGATCCCCGCCGAGACGCTCTCCTCGGCCACATCCATCACGTAGAGCGTGCCCGGCTCGCCCCCTTGGCGGCTCACGTCTATGAGCAGCAGGGCGTCGTAGCCGCGCATGACCTCGTAGGCCAGGTCCAGCCCGCCGGTGCCGAAGTCGAACACCGCAGCGCCCTCGGGCAGCTCGCGGGACTCCAGGCGCTTGACCACCTCGCCGCCGAAGCCGTCGTCTTGCAGCCATGCATTGCCGATTCCGGCCACGAGGATCCGCTTCATCAGACGACCTCCACTTCGGGTGGGAAGAACCAGAGAAAACGGCCCGTGTCGCGCATGATCTCCTGACCGGGCTGGTCGACACTGACACCGAGGTGGATCTTGCCGTCGTAGTCGCGATAGATCCGCTCGATGGTCACGGTGCGGCCCTCGAGCATCCGTGCCTGCAGGTCGGCCTCCAGGCCTGGGCGGACCACCACATGTCCGCCGCGCGTGAATGTCACGCCATCCACCTCGACCTCGGGTAGGCCGCGGGTGGGGTCGCGCACGTCGGCGGAGGGCCTGGGCGGCTCCTTCGACACCGGGTCACGGACCTCGACGCGCCCGTGCAGGCCCAGGAGCTCGTCCGAGGTCACCGACATCGCCCGGTCGATCATCTCCTTCACGGCGGGATCGGAGTCTTCGATGGACGCGCGCTCCTCGTCGCTGAGCACCTGGACGTGGAGCACCAGCGCCTCCTCGATCTCGGTGCTGTCGAAGAGGTTGCCCAGGCTCTCCGGGGCGATCTGCGGATGGTCGGGCAGAACAATGGCCGCGCCGATCATCACGTCGTCCTGGGGCGAGGCCAGTACGGGCCAGGTGTTGCGGCTGTCACACGGGGCATCGAGCTGCGAGATGAAGCGCCCTCCCTTGATCCGGAGGATCGGGTGGGTGGAGATCAGCGATCGCCCGATGGCCGCGGCGCGGTCCATGCCGGCGGGGGCGTCGGTCAGGTTGTCCACGCGGTAGGCCACCTTGCGGCGCGAATCGCCCAGCTCGGTGATCTCGAGCGAGGTGCGAACGGACAGGTCGCCCACCGTGAACCGGCCCAGGCCTTCGACCTTGTCGGGCTCCGCGCGGTGGCGCTCGCCGCTCGGGACGAGGAACCGCACCTCGGCGGTCACCTCGCCGTCGCCCTCGACCACACACTCGAGCAACAGGTGGTCGTGGGTGCTCGAAAGCGTCCTGGCGTAGGCGGGCGGATAGACGATGCCGAACGGCGTGGGGGTCGCGTTCTTGGTGGCGCCCGGCGTATACGGGTACAGGGCATAGCCCTCATACAACAGGGAGTCGACCATCTCCTCAACTCCCATCGCCGGCCTCCTTCAGCAGCTCTGCGACACACGCATCGAGCGTCGGCAGGGCACGCTCCGCCTTGACTCGCATCAACTCCTCCAGCGTCTCGGCGTGGACCGGCACCCACCCCGTCCGCGGGTAGTGCTGATCAAGCAGCTCGCGCCAGGTGGCGACCTTGAAGCGGAATTCCGCCGTGCATGACCACGGGATCAGCGACATCTGCAGCTCCCCGTCCTCGTTGCGGTAGTGGACGGTGCCGTTGAAGTTGAAAGCCAGGGGCACCACGTCGCCCGGCAGCGCGTACAGGTACTTGGACGAGGCCACCTCCATGTCGAAGCTCACGGGCATCGTGACCTTGAAGGTTGTGGCCCCGGTGAACGCGGGCACCAGCACGTCGGCCTGGTGCCAGACAAGGCTCCGTGTGGTGGTGGCCCAGCGCTCGGGTGGGCCGAACAGATCGACCAGCTTCTCGCGGGTCTCGGCGTCGTAGGTGCGCCGCGCGGGCTCGATCATCACCTGGGCCGTCAGGTAGATCGCGTGCACCTGACGGCCGCCCGGCTCGGTCACGTGCACGTCGAACTCGATCGCGGGCACCGCAGCAAAACGGCGGGAGGCGGCGTCGATCACCTGGAACTCAGGCTCGGGCGCGACGGGGATGTCCAGGGTTTCCGGCTGGCTCACTGGCTCTGTGCCTTCAGCTCTGCGAAGTAGTCCGCGATGGCCTTGTCCATCCCCGCGCCGCCCGAGATCCCGTCCCACGAGGCCTTGACCAGGCCCACGAGCATGTAGCACTTGTCTATTGGCACGATCGCGTGCATCGGCTCCTCGCCCGTGCGGTTCACGATCAGCGCCTCGGCGTCGGGCTCCAGCCGCTTGAGCACGGGGTTCATGGCCACCAGCCGGTTCCATGTCTCGAAGTGGAGCTCGCTCTCGGTGGCGCCGGCCGGGCTGGGGTACATCGCGACGATGCTTTCGGTCACGCTCGACCACATGAAGAACGCCAGGCCGATCGGGATCCTGAACTGCGCCCAGATCTCCTCGGGGAGATTGAAGTCCTCGAGCCACATGGTCCGGTGGCCGACCGGCCGGAACTCGGTCTCGCCGGACCGCAGGGCCCAGCAGCTCTCACATGTGCAGACGATCTGGCGCTCGTAGAGGTTGAGCATGTGCCGGTGATCGGGCGGCACGGTCGTCTGGCAGAGGTCACAGCGCTCTTCGCCGTCATCGACGGCTGCGGGAACAGGTGCCGGCGCCTGCGGCTTTGCGAGCCCGCGGAGCCCCGACACCATGAGCGCCCTCCGGCGGTCTGCCACCGCCTTGTCGAGGTCGATCCTGTCCCGCGGTGTGGCGCTCAAAGGGCCACCTTCACTGCCTCCTGCTCCCGGAGGAGGGGGATCGGCTGGAGCTGGAGGTGGTCGTCGTCCATCGACCTGCCCGCCTGGGGCAGGAAGAAGCTGCGGCCACAGCTCGGGCACCCGAGCGCGCCGCTGACCAGCGCGCCGTCATGCAACTCTCCGCCACAGCTGGCGCAGGTGTCCCTGTAGGCCAGCAGGGTGCCGTCGACGTTGGCGATCACCAGCGACACGCCATCGACGGCCGTCCCGATCACCGCCTCGGGCAGCAGGCCGCCGATTCCCTCCACGTCGTGCCACGAGGGCGGCCCGTTCATCTCGAGAATCGGCAGCGGAATGCCGGTGACCTCCGGCTCGGCCTCCTCGATGACCCCTTCGACGTCCATGCCCAGCAGGTCCGGGGCCGCGGCCTCGAGTGCCTGCCGCACCGCCAGCTCGAGCGTCGAACTGGACGCCCGGCATGACTTGCAGCTGCCCTCGAGCCGCAGCTTCGCGATCCCGTCCTCTATCCCGAGCAGCTCGACGTTGCCGCCGTGGCTCTCCATGTAGGGCCTGACGGTGTCCAGCGCCTGCACCACGCGCTCCTCGATCGGAACCGGGTACAGGTCATGGATCATCAGCAGGCCCGCCACCAGGTCGTCCTCGGCCATGGCCGAGCGGGTCGTCTCATCCGAGAGCTCGACGATGCGCTCCAGCCCGGCCCCGTACATCTGGACTACCGCCGAGGTCAGCTCCTCGGCCAGCTCACGGCACGCCCCATCCTCGAGGTCCTCCAGTCTGCCCGTGAGCTCCTGCACACGGGCTATCAGCTGATCGGGCCCCATGCCTACGAGAATGCCGTTGGCGTGTGGACCACCTTGCGGACCGGCCCGCTCCCGCCATACATGTGCACGCCGCACGGCAGACACGGGTCGAACGACCTCACCGCTCTCATGATGTCGATGCCCTTGAAGTTCTCCGGGCCGTTCTCCTCGAAGATCGGCGTGTTCATCACCGAATCCTCGTAGGGGCCAGGAGTCCCGTAGACATCACGCGGGCTCGCGTTCCATGGGGTCGGCGGGTACGGCTGGTAGTTCGCGATCTTGCCGTCCTCGATGACCATGTGGTGGCTGAGCACACCGCGGGCAGCCTCATGGAAGCCCACGCTGACGGCGTGGTCCGGAACCTTGAACTCGTTCCAGCTCTTGGTGCGCCCGGCCTGGACCTCCTTCATCGCCCGCTCCAGGTTGTGCAGCCCGATCAGGGCCGAGTACGCCTGGTGGTATGTGCGGGCGCGGTCACGCTCGATCGCGTTCGACTTCTCCGGCACGTGCCACTCCATCTCCATCTCGGGCATGTTGGGAGAGCGCGGAAGGACCATCTTCAGGCTGTGTCCTGTGGCCTTCACGTAGCCGAAGTCCACGAGGCCGGCCTTGGCCGTGCACCACTGGCGGGCGAACGGCCCCCCGCCGGTGTCGCAGCACACGTGCGTGTCGGTCCGCTTGTCGTAGATCCGCGGAGAGACGACCCAGGTGTACTTGTCGTTGAAGTCGCGCTTCTGCGGCTTCGGCAGGGTCACCTTGTTCCAGGGGTGATTCTTGTCGACCGGGTTGCCCAGCGGGTCCTCCGTCACGAAGGTCCGCTCGTTCTCCCAGCCGTCGAAGTACGAGCTGCCCAGCAGGATGCGGATTGCCAGGTTGATCTCGACCAGGTCGGTCGTGATCAGCTCGCCGCCAATGGCGATGCCGGGGGTGATGTAGCGCTTGCGTCCCCACTCGGTCATTCCCTTGTAGCTGTAGTCGACGTAGTCCGGATCGTCGAAGCAGCCCCAGTTCACGAGGTTGGTCTCCCGGTAGCCAACCATGTCGTAGCCCGGGAGCTCCGTGAGGAAGAAGTCGTACAGGTCGTCGTGCATCGGCACGCTTCTCTTCACGTAGTCGAAGTACCTCATGAGGCGCACGTAGTAATCCGTGCACGTCTGGTGCGTGATATCCGCGCTGCAGCCACCCGGCATGATCGTCGACGGATGCGTGTGCCGGCCCCCGAAGAGGCAGTACATCTCGCGGGTGTAGCGGGCCACGTGGAGGGTCTCCAGATAGAACTCGCCCGTGAACGGATTGAGCGCCCGCATGATGTCGGCGATCGTCTTGTAGCCGTGGATGTCCCTGCCGGGCGAGGAGGTGTTCTCCGCCGTGGCCAGCAGCGACGGATTGGTCTCCTTCACCATCTGCTCGCAGAAGTCCACGTTGGCCATGCAGTCGTTGAAGATCGCGTGGTCGAACATGTAGTCCGCGGACTCGGCCAGGTTGAACGCCATGTCGCCCAGCGGCGGCGGCTTGACGTTGTAGGCCATGTTCTGGTTGAGGCACGAGCAGGTGCAGTGGTTGTCACCGCAGATGCCGCAGATCCGGCTGGTGATGAAGTGCGCGTCGCGGGGGTCGATCCCCTTCATGAAGATGTCGAAGCCACGGAAGACCATCGACGTCGAGTAGCAGTTCAGCACCTGCTGGTTGGAGAAATCGATCTCGGTGTGGATTCCGAGCGACCCGACGATGCGGGTGATCGGATCCCAGGACATTTCCTTGACCATGACCTTCGGGTCATGTGCAGTTGTCTCAATGGTTGACATGCGTATCTCCCCTTACCAGCGCTTGGAGTAACCGGTCGTGAGTTCGGAACGGTTGTGTCTCCACTCCGGCTCCTTGTCGTACTTGTTCTTGATGTTCCGCTTGCGGAAGTAGCGGACCATCGGGCCGTAGGTCAGCGACAGGAGCGTCGCTGCGCCTGCCCCGTACGGGTCCTCGTCCATGAACGGCATGAACTTGTCGGGGAATCCCGGCATCGTGCAGGCCATGCAGATGCCGCCCACGTTGGGGCAGCCTCCGATCCCGTTGACCCAGCCGCGGATAGGCACGTTGCACTTGACGACCGGGCCCTTGCAGCCCAGCTTCACCAGACAGCGGTGATCGGAGCCGTACTCGGTTGCGAAATCACCCTGCTCGGCGAAGCCGGCGCGATTGCAGCCCTCGCGCACGGTCCTGCCGAAGAGCCAGGTGGGCCGGTGCTGCTCATCCAGATCGGGCACGGGAGCGAGACCGGCCAGATGGAGGGCGAGATACAGCAGCGTCTCGGTCATGTTGTCGGGCTGTGCGGGGCAGCCCGGGATGCAGACCACCGGGAGGCCGGCGCTCGACTTCCAATTCCAGCCGAGATAGTCGGGGACTCCCATGGCTCCCGTCGGGTTGTTCTTCATGGCGGGGATGCCGCCATAGGTGGCGCACGTGCCGATCGCGACGACGGCGGCGGCCTTCGGCGCCAGCCGGTCGAGCCACTCGTTGATTGTGATCGGCTGGCCGTCGGGGTTGATGCCGAAGCCGGACCAATGGCCTTCGCCGCTCAGGTTCTCGTTGCCCAGCGATCCCTCGATGACAAGGACGAACGGGTCGAGCTTGCCCTGCTCGGCGTCAAACCAGGCCTGGATGTACTCGTCACCCACCTCGTAAGCGATCACCTGGTTGTGGATCACGACCTTCGGCATGCCCGGAATGGCCTGGGTGATGATGTCCTCCAGGCTGGGGTTGGTGGCCGCGGTCATGGCGACCGAGTCACCCTCACAGGACAGCCCCGTGGTCACCCACAGGACATGAGCCGTTACCGCCTCTGTCTCCTTGAATTTTTCGACTTCGGCAACGCTCATGGCTTCCTCCTGATCTCGCTCAACAAATCCGTGGCAGCGGGTCACCGACCAGCTGGTCCATCACGCGCTTGCCACCGAAGCTCGTCTCCACCAGCACCATCCCCGGCGGCTCCGTCCGCACTTCACCTATTTCCGCCGCCTGCTCACAGCCGGGGACCGACCGCAGTGCTGCAAGCGCGCGGTCGGCGGCTTCCTCACGGACGAAGGCGACGAGCTTGCCTTCGTTCGCGACATACATCGGGTCAATTCCCAAGATCTCCGAGGCCCCCGCAACCGCCGGGTTGATCGGCACCGCGTTCTCCCTCACGACCATCGCCACGCGCGAGGCGCGCGCCAGCTCGTTGAGCACCGATGCCACGCCGCCCCTGGTGGCGTCGCGCATGCAGCGCAGTTCGGGGCCGGCCTCCTCGAGCAGGGTGTCGACGACCGGCCAGAGCGAGCGGGTGTCGGACTCGATGGCCGCGTCGAGCTCGAACTCGCCGCGCGCGAGCATGATCGCGGTGCCGTGCTCGCCGATGGTGCCGGAAAGCAGGATGCGATCGCCCGGCTTGATGGCGTCGGTGGCCATCCTGGCACGCGGGTCGCGCTGCCCCACGCCGGTGGTGCAGATGTACATCTGGTCGGCCGCGCCGCGCTCGACCACCTTGGTGTCGCCCGCGACGATCTCCACACCCGCGGCCCGGGCGGCCTGGGCGATCGCGTCCACCTCGGCGCGAAGATCGTCGGAGGCCAGCCCCTCCTCCAGGATCAAGGACAGCGTGAGGGCCAGCGGCCGGGCGCCGGAGACGGCGAGGTCATTGACGGTGCCGTTCACCGCCAGGTCGCCGATCGAGCCGCCGGGGAAGCGGATCGGCTTGACCACGAACGAGTCGGTGGTCATCGCCAGCTCCATCCCCTCGACGTCGACCGCGCCGGCGTCGCCCATCGCCCCGAGCGTCTCGCCACCGAAAGCGGGGACGAAGAGGCCTTCGATCATCGTCTGCGTGGCCTTGCCACCGGCGCCGTGGGCCATTGTGATCCGCTGGTCGCGGAACTTGGCCTGCTTGCCGCGGGCGGTGGCGATGATCCCGAGGATGCGCTCCTCGCGGTCGGTAACGGCGCCCACTTACACCACCTCCCGCTCACGCGCGAAGCGGCCGTAGTTGTAGTAGGCGGCGCAGGCGCCCTCGGAGGACACCATGCAGGTGCCGATCGGGCGCTCCGGCGTGCAGGCCGTGCCGAACACCTTGCACTCCCACGGCTTGATCACGCCCTTCAGGACCTCGCCGCACTGGCACGCCTTGGGATCGGCCACACGCACGTTCGGCACGCTGAACCGCACCTCGGCGTCCAGGTCGGCGTAGGCGTCCGAGAGCCTCAGCCCGCTCTGTGAGATGAACCCAAGGCCGCGCCACTCGAAGTGCGGCCGCAGCTCGAACACCTCGGACATGACCTCCAGCGCGCGGGGGTTGCCCTCGTAGGGAACGACGCGCGCGTACTGGTTCTCCACCTCGCAGCGGCCCTCGGCCATCTGGGCCAGGATCATCCGGATGGCCTGGAGCACATCCAGCGGCTCGAATCCGGCGACCACGATGGGCTTGCCATAGTCGGCCGGGATGAATTCGAAGGGCCGGGCGCCCACCACCGTCGACACATGGCCGGGGCCGATGAAGCCGTCGAGCCTCAGGTCGGGCGAGTCGAGCAGCGCGCGCAGCGGCGGGACGATCGTCACATGGCTGCACATGACGGAGAAGTTGCGGACGCCTTCGGCCTTGGCCCGCTTGAGCGTGAGCGCCGTGGAGGGGGCTGTGGTCTCGAAGCCGATTGCGTAGAACACGACCTCGCGGTCGGGGTTCTGCTTGGCGATCCGCAGCGCGTCCAGCGGCGAGTAGACCATCCGGATGTCGCAGCCCTCGGCCTTGGCCTCGAGCAGGCTGCCCTCCGACCCGGGCACGCGCATCATGTCGCCGAAGCAGGTGAAGATCACGCCGGGTTGGCGCGCCACGGCGATTCCGTCGTCGACCCGGCCCATCGGGATCACGCAGACCGGGCAGCCGGGCCCGTGGACCAGCTCCACGTTGGCGGGCAGCAGGTCGTCGATCCCGAACTTGTAGATCGAGTGGGTGTGCCCGCCGCAGACCTCCATGAACTTGTAGTGGCGCCCGGGTTCGACGGCGGCGAGGATCTCGGTCGCCAGGATCCGGCCCAGATCGGGATCGCGGAATTCGTCGACGAACTTCATGCGCCCAGCTCCGCCAGCGCGACGCCGGCGTGGACGAGCACCCGGTCACCGGGCTGGACGGTCACCAGTGCGATCTCGACGGTGCTCTTCGAACCGTCCTCGCCGGAGCACAGCGCGAGCCCCCGGTCCGCGTCGATCCGCTCGACCTGCATCGGGATGCCCTCATCGGAGCAGGTGATGCAGTGGTCGCCGCAGTCGTTCACTCGATCACGCTGGCCTTGAGCTCCTCGAGCTCCGCCTCATAGTCGGCGCCCATCCGCTCGAGCTGCCTACGGGTGGCGACCGCCTCCTCCTCGTCCACGCGGGACATCGCGAAGCCCACGTGGATCAGAACCCAGTCGCCTGAGTCGACTCCCACCCCGTCGTCGTCGAGGAGCCCGATGTTGATCGTGCGCTGGACCCCGGCGACATCAACTTTCGCCAGGCGATTTGCCTGGTCGGTGATTTCAACGATCTGGCCGGGTATAGCCAGGCACACAGTGACTCCTTCTCCTCCGAGAAACGAATTCGCCTCACGAACCTACGTCCGGAGGCGTGCAGGCCATAGCCCAATGGTTGAAAGGCAACGTTGCTTTTCAACATGGGCTCGGAGTAGGGTCGACATCTCCCGAGGAGAGGGGCTCTCGTGACCCACCCGTCGGTCGCGCGACAAGAAGGAACTATCCGGATCCTCGAGGCAGACCCCGAGCTGGGCCTCCGCGTTCCCGCGGCCCAGATCGAGAACGCGCGCGTCGAGTTGGTCGCCCCGGTCAAGACGCTGTCGGTCGGCCACTGGGAAGTACCCCAGGCACGCAGCCGGCTCGGCTTCCTGATGCTCGAGGGGCTACTCGCGCGCGACCTGCTCCTGGCGGGCCACACCTGCACCGAGCTGCTCGGTGAGGGCGACGTGCTCCAGCCCTGGGTGATGCCGAGCGAGGACCGCTTCGTGCGCTATCACGTGCTCTGGCACGTGCTCGAGCCGGTGCGCCTGGCGATCCTCGACGAGCCGCTGGCGCGCTCCCTGGCCTGGTGGCCGCAGGTGATGAGCGCCCTGCTGGAGCGGGCTATGCGTCGCACCATGCGGATGTCCGTGCACCAGGCTCTTCTTCAGCTCTCCCCCGTCGAGACGCGGCTGCTGGTGCTCTTCTGGCACCTGGCCGAGCGCTGGGGGCACGTGGCTCCCAACGGGATAGTGGTCCGACTGCGCATGTCCCACGAGCTCCTGGGCCAGCTGGTGGGCAGCAAGCGGGCGTCGGTGACCACCGCCCTGGGCCACATCACCGAGAGCGGGCAGATCGAGCGGCGGGACGACGGCACGTGGCTTCTGCGCGGATCGCCGCCCGACGAGCTGGCGGGCATCCACTGGAACTACGGCACCGGCGTCTCTGCACCAGCTATCTGAGAACTCGATAGGTCAGGTGGGTGACGGTCGGCGAGTCCACCACGCCGGCCAGCTCGAGGTTCGCGTCGCCGGGGCCAAGGCCGTCGAGCAGGCGCTCACCGCCCCCCAGCAGCCTCGGCACCAGGTTGATCATCAGCTGGTCGAGCAACCCCGCCTTCAGGACCTGCTGGATCGTGTTGGCTCCGCCGCCTACGTTCACGTGCTTGTCGCCCGCCGCCTCCTTGGCCTGGGCGATCGCCGATTCGACGCCGTCGGTGACGAAGATGAATGAGGTGCCGCCTTCCATCTCGAGCCGCTCTCGCGGGTGGTGGGTGAGCACGAACACGGGGACGTGGAACGGCGGATCATCGCCCCACCAGCCGGTCCAGGGCGGGTCCTCGGCCCACGGGCCCGGACCGCCGCCGAACATGCCCCGGCCCATCACCACAGCCCCCAGGTCGGCGGTCATCTCCTCGACCACCTCGGAGTCGGAGTTCTCCTCGCCACCCGACCGGCCGTGCTGCTCCTGCCAGGAGCGGGCCGCAAAGGCCCATTCGTGAAGGCCCTCGCCGCCGTCGCCCAAGGGCACCTCGAGACGCTGGTTGGGCCCGGCGGCGTAGCCGTCAAGGGAAACGGCGATATGGCATTTGACGAGGCCCACCGCGCGCACGTTACCCGCTCCGCGCTAACTTGATCCCATGGCCGTGAGGATGGTCTTCCGTTGTGAGATCTGCGGGTGTGAGCCCGACGCCGAGACCCGGGTCAGCCTCGAACGGCAGTTGCTGGATCTGCGCCACGGTGAGTACGTCGACGCCGAGCCCGGCCGCTGGCTGATCTGGCACGGACGCGGGATCTACGGCCGGATGCTCTGGTCCTGCGGCGACCACCGCGGCGAGCTGAAGGCGATGCTTCGCGAGCAGTACGGCACCCTCGGGTGGCATCCCTGGGCCATGGGGCCACACCCGTGGCGAGGGCGGCGCGGCACGGACAAGGCACGGGCCATGACGCGTGGCGGCGGCTCGAGCTTTGGGCCCTAGGCCCTTGCGGACGCTGACCCGCAAGGAGCTGACGGCAGCGCTGGCTGCCCGCCAGATGCTGCTCGAGCGGCAGAAGCTCTCCCCCACCGCCGCCATCGCCCGGCTCACGCCGCTCCAGGGTCAGCACTCGCCCGCGCCGTTCGTGGCGCTGGCGGCGCGGCTCGATGGCTTCGCGCGGCCCGATCTGGAGCGCGCGCTGTCGCGGGGCAGCGTGGTGAAGACCACGATCATGCGGCACACCCTGCATCTGGCCGCCGGCGCGGACTACCCGGCATACGCCCAGCTGTCCCGCCAGACCCACCTCCGCGCCTGGCGCAACCGCTATCGGCACCTGGACGAGGCGAAGGTCGTGGCGGAGCTCGGTGAGTGGTTCACGGAGCCGCGCACCAACCCCGAGATCCGGGAGAAGGTCGGCCGCTACGAAGGGGTGACCGACGAGGAGTGGGTGCCGATCAGCTTCGCCCGGACGGTTCTGCCGCTGGTGCAGGTCCCTCCGGCGGGGTACTGGAGCCAGCCGCGGCTGCCCCTGTTCGTGGTCGACCCCAGGCCGCTGCCCTCGCCCGCGGACGCCGCCGAGCTGGCGCTACGCCGCTATCTGGCCGCGTTCGGGCCGGCGAGCCGGCGCGACATGGCGGCGTGGGCGGGCGCGACTCAGCGCGACTTCACCGACGCCCTGGTGCGCGTGAAGACCGTCTCGTACGTCGATGAACAGGGCACGGAGTTGTTCGACCTTCCCGGCCGGCCGCTGCCGCCGGCGTCGACGCCCATCCCGGTGCGCCTGCTGGCTCGCTGGGATCAGCCGCTGCTTGCCCACGCCGACCGCGCGCGGATCATTCCGCCGGAGATCGAGCCGCTGAAGCTCACGCATAGCGGCGACCAGACGGTGACGGTCGACGGCCGGGTGGCCGCCAGCTGGCAGATCGAGACCCGCGGCGAGAAAGCGAAGCTCTTGATCACGTCTCACGCCGACATCCCGCGCTCGGCGATGTCCCAGATTCGCGCCGAGGGGCAGCGGATGGCGGCGATCCTGTTCCCCGAAATCCGGAATCTCAGTTAGCTTTCCTGCATGTTCCGCACCGGCTTGGCCGTCACGCTGGCCCTCTCCGCAGCGCTCGTGGGCGCCCCCACGGCCTCTGCGGCGTGCCCGCCGCAGACCCGCGAGCAGTACGACCGCGCCGCCAAGGTCGTGGTGAAGGGCAAGTTCCTCAACGGGTCGACTGGGTCGAACGGCCGGCTGATCTCCCCCGCTCCTTTCCGTGTGACCAAGTACATAAAGGGCGACGGGCACAAGGAGATCACCGTGGACACCGCACCGGTCGACGTCGTCGAGGGGCCGACCTCCATCGAGCTCAGGATCAGCCCCAAGCCGGGCGAGCGCTGGCGCCTGCCCGGAAGGTTTGCCAAGAGCGGCGTGCTCAAGAGCACCACCTGCGACGGCGCCACTAGACTTCACTGACATGTCGATCAGCCGATTCCGATCAGATGAGCTAACCGCACGCGAGCTGGAGATAGCCACGCGAGTGGCCGACGGGGCCACCAATCGCGAGGTCGGCGAGGAGCTCTCGCTCAGCTCCAGGACGGTCGAAGCTCACCTGAGGCGGATCTTCAAGAAGACGGGCGTCAGCTCCAGGACCGGGCTGGCCGCGCACATGTTCCGCTCGGGCATGATCGGCGGCCTCTCCGCGATCGACTGGATCTTCGGCGTCGAGCTGCTGCCTCTCTGAGGGCAGCCACATGCCCGCCCTAGAGGCGTAGCCGGCGGAGGAACCGCTGGGTCTCGGGCTGCTGGGGATCCCCCAGCACCTGCTCGGGCGGTCCGATTTCGACGATCCGACCCTCGTGCAGGAACGCGACGCTGTCCGCGACCTCGCGCGCAAAGCCCATCTCGTGGGTCGCCAGCATCATCGTGACCCCCTCCCCCTTGAGGTCCCGGATGGCCTCGAGCACGTCGCCGACCAGCTCCGGGTCCAGGGCGCTGGTCACCTCGTCGAGCAGAAGCGCCCGCGGCCGCGAAGCGAAGGCTCGTACCATCGCCACGCGCTGCTGCTGGCCGCCCGAGAGCGAGTCGGGACGGTCGCGCTCGCGGTCTGCGAGCCCGAAGCGCGCCAGCAGCTCGCGGCCGCGCTCCTCCGCCTGTGCGCGTGGCACGCCGTGTGCCCGGACCTCGCCGAGCACCACGTTCTCGAGCACCGTCATGTGGGGGAAGAGGTTGTAGGCCTGGAACACCAGCCCCAGGCGCCGCCGGACCACCACCTTGTCCACGGACGGGTCGGTGATCACCTCGCCGTCCAGCAGGATGTCGCCGTCATCGATCTCCTCCAGAAGGTCGGCGCAGCGCAACAGGGTCGACTTGCCGGAGCCAGACGCCCCGATCAGCGCCACGGCGCGGTGCTCCTCAACCGCCAGATCGATCCCGCGCAGGACCTCGGTGTCGCCGAAGGCCTTGGTCACGCCCTTCATCTCCAGCACCGGGACGCTCATGCCTTGACTCCCGATTGCCCGCCGAGCCTGTCCACCAGGCGCGCCATCGGGACGGTGACGGCCAGGTAGAGGACGGCCGCCGCGATCAGCGGCGAGTAGTTGAACGTCGATGCCGCCGTGATCTCGGCAATCCGGAACGCCTCCTGCGGGCCGAGGATCGAGATCAGCGCCACGTCCTTCTGCAACGAGATGAAGTCGTTGAGCAACGGCGGCCCGACGCGGCGGATGGCCTGGGGCAGGATCACGTGCCGGAGTGCGCGGCTGGGCGTGAGCCCCAGCGCCAGAGCCGCGTCACGCTGGCTGCGGTGGATCGAGGCGATGCCGGCCCGGTACACCTCGGCCACGTAGGCGCTGTAGGAGAGGGAGAGCGCGATGCCGCCCAGGACGACCGGATTGGTGGGCAGGCCGGAGAGCTGGAGCGCGGGGATGCCGAAGCCCACGAGGTAGACCAGGAGGATGGTCGGGATGCCGCGGAAGAGGTCCGTGTAGACCGTCGCGATCAGCCGGAACGGGAAGAGCGCGGGCGAGGTGCTGGTCCGCACCAACGCGATCACCAGCCCCAGGATCAGCACGACGACCTCGACGATCACGAACATCTTCACGTCGAGCCAGAAGCCACCGAGCACGTCCGGGAACGAAGACTTGATCGCCTTCCACGAGAAGAAGGTCTCCTGTACCGCGGGCCAGCCAGGGCTCGTGACCACCAGCGCGGCCAGGCCGCCGAGGACCAGCACGGACGAACCGATCGCGATCGCGATCCCACGCCGGGAACGGATCCGCTTGGCGGCCGCCCGCTGCTCTCGGCGGCTAGCTGGGTGGGAGCTGCGGGGCACCGGCCGCCTGGCTCATCCAGCGGTCGGTGATCTGCTTGAGCTCGCCCGACTGGTCGATGTCCTCGACCGCCTTCGACACGCACGCCGTAAGCGGCGAGCCCTTCTGCAGTAGCGCTCCCCACTGGTCACCGCCGGGCGCGGGGAACTGGCCCACCACCTCGGCGTCGGGCACCTGGGTCGCGGTCAGATAGAGCGCGGTGGGGACATCGACCACCACGACGTCAACCGAGCCCTGCTTGAGCGCCGCGACAACGTCGTTCGAGTTGTCGAACACCTGCGGCTGCGAGGTGGGCGCTATCACGGAGTTCACCGCATCGAGGCTCGTCGTTCCGATCTGCACGCCGATCTTCGAGTCGGCCAGGTCGGCGAGCGTCTTGGCATCCGCCGCGGGCGAGCCCTTCGACACCACGATGGCCTGGTTGGCCGTGTAGTACGGAGAGGAGAAGTCGACCTGCTTGGCCCGCTTGGGCGTGATCGAGATCTGGTTGACGTCGAAGTCGAAGTCCTTCGGGCCGGGCGCGTAGGAGGCGTTGAACGGGACGACCGTCCACTTGACCTGATCCGGGCCGTAGCCCAGGTCCTTGGCCATCGCGTAGACCACCGCGCTCTCGAACCCCTTGCCGTTGGACGGGTCGTTGTCCTGGAAGTAGGGCGGGTAGGCGGGCTTGTCGGTCGCCACCGTGAGCGTCCCCTTCGACACCGTCTGCAGGGCGTCCGGCGTGCAGTCGCCGGTCGCGGCAGTGGTCTGCGTCACGATCGGAGCGGGCTCGCCACAGCCCGCGACGGCCGCAGCGACACAGCCGAAAAGCGCCAGGGATGTGAAGACCTTGCGAACGATGGGCGGATCCTATGCGACCGAATAGCATGCGGTCATCCCAGGACTGCACGACCCCACGCTCGTTTCCCTGACCGAGACGTCTGGTGAGTTGATCCAGCGCGTGGCCGGGGAGTCGCTGCCCGAGCTGGCTCCCACGATCCTCGAGTGCTGCGCCGTGATCGAGCGCGAGCAGCCGGAGCTCCGCGACGAAGAGCTCTCCCGGGCGCTGTTCGCCTCCGCCGAGGCCAACCTCACGGAGATCTTCACGATGCTCCGGGACGGGATACCGGTAGAGCAGACGGTCGCGCCGCGCGGAGCCATCGCCTTGGCTGGCGTGATGGTCCGCCGCGACCAGCCCCTCGCTTCGCTCCTCCGGGCCTATCGGATCGGGATGCAGTTCCTCTGCCAGTTCTGGAACACCGAGCTGAACATCCGGGCCACGGATCAAGCCGTGCTGGCCGACGCGCTGGATCAGTGGAACGACTTCCTGTTCGACTACGTGGACCGCGTGGCCGAAGCCGTGACCGTCGAGTACGCCGCGGCGCGCGAGCGCTGGGCGCGGTCCGCTGCGGCACTCAAGGCCGAAACCGCGCTCGAGATCCTGGCCGGCGAGTCGATCGACCCGGACGCCGGCTCGCGGCGGCTCGGATATGAGCTGCGCCGGGGCCACCTCGGGTTCGTGCTCTGGGGCCACGTGCCCGAGGACGGCGATGACCTGATGCGCGAGCTGGAGACCGCGGCGCTCGGGATCGCACGCGACCTTGGCTGCTCGCGGCCTCTGCTGATTCCCCGTGGCCGCGCGGAGCTATGGCTCTGGTCCGGCTGCGAGGAGGGCGTTTCGGAGGACACGCTCGCCGGGCTGGCCGCGCGCCATCTGGCTGGGCACGGCATCGCGGCGGCCAGCGGACGCACCTGCGCCGACGTCGAGGGCTTCCGCCACTCACACGAAGAGGCAATCCACGCACAGCAGATCGCGCGCCTGGCCGGTTCCCGGATCGGCTGCCTCACGCGCTACGGAACCGTGGCCGTGGAGTCCCTCCTGATGGCCGACCCCGAGCGGGCGGCGGAGTTCGCCCGCCGCGAGCTCGGCGAGCTGGCCGGCGACGACGACTCCAGCGCCCGGCTGCGCGCCACCACCGCGGTGTTCTTCGAGTGCGGCCTCAAGCTCGCGACCACCGCGAGGCGGCTGGGAATCCACCAGAACACCGTGACCTACCGGATCCACCGGGTCGAGGACATGCTCGGCCACGGCATCAGCGAGCGGCGCTTCGAGCTCGAGGCCGCGCTGAAGGTGTTTCCGCTAGTCGCCCGCCGCTGACGGGAACCTCGGCGGGCGCTTCTCGCCCAGGGCCTTGACGCCCTCGGCGGCGTCGGGCCCCAGGAAGGCGAGCATCTCGTAGGCGGTGGAGGCGTCGAACGCGGGCCGCGCCTGGTTCAGCCAGTGGTTGAGCGTGCGCTTGGTCCAGCGGATGGCGTGCTGCGGGCCCTGCGCGAGGTCCGAGGCGACCTCCAGGGCCGCCGGCAGGACGTTGTCCTGGGGTTCGCAAAGGCTCACCAGCCCCAGCCGCTCGGCCTCGCGGCCGTCGATCATCTTGGCTGTGAGGAGGAGGTACTTGGCCTTGGCCATGCCGCAGAGCAGGGGCCAGACCACTGCCGCGTGGTCACCGGCCACCACGCCGATCCGGGTGTGGCCGTCGGTGATCCGGGCCTCCTCGGCGATGACGGAGATGTCGGCCATCAGGGCGACTGCCAGGCCAGCGCCGACCGCGGCGCCATTGATCGCCGAGATGATCACCTTCGGGCAATCGATCATGTTCGTCACCAGCTCCTGCGCCTCGCGCGCGGTGGCGGCGGCCAGCTCCCAGTCCTTGATGAGGACCTCGAGCAGCTCGACGTCGCCTCCCGGGCAGAAGGTCTTGCCTGCGCCTGTGATCACCGCGACCATGGTCTGCGGGTCGGCATCGACGTCCTTCCACACATTGGTCAATTCGCTGTGGAGCACCGCGTTCGTGGCGTTGTGTCGCTCCGGGCGGTCGATGGTGATGAGCAGAACGCCCGGGCTGGGCCGCTCGAAGCGGAGGTGTTCGTACTTCTCCCAGCGATCCATGACGGGCATCATCTACGGTTCGGCGCATGACCGCACTTGTGACGGGAGGAGCAAGGGGGATCGGCCGCTCGATCGCCCTGGCGCTGGCCGAGGATGGGCACGACGTGGCGGTGGCGGACCTGCTCACCCAGGGCGCAGAGAAGACCGCCGACATGGCCCGCGCCGCCGGTGCCGGCTCGATCGCCGTGACGATGGACATCACCGACACCGCGCAGGTGATCGCCGGGGTCGCGCGCGTGAATGAGGAGCTGGGCCCGATCGACGTGCTTGTGAACAACGCCGGCTGGGACGAGCTCAAGCCGTTCGTCGACACCGATGAGGAGTTCTGGGACAAGGTGATCGACATCAACTTCAAGGGCTGCCTGCGAGTAACCCACGCCGTTCTGCCGGGGATGCTCGAGCGCGGCCGCGGCTCGATCGTCAACCTGAGCTCCGACGCCGGCCGGGTCGGGTCATCGCTCGAATCGGTCTACGCGGGCGCCAAGGGAGCCGTGATCGCCTTCACCAAGACGATCGCGCGCGAGGCGGCATCGAAGGGAGTCCGGGCCAACGTTGTGTGCCCGGGGCCCACGGAAACCGCACTCCTCAAGGGCATCGCCGATGCGGCCCCGGACGCCGAGAAGGTGATTGCGGCCATGACCCGGGCCGTGCCGATGAAGCGCTTGGGGCAGCCCGAGGACGTTGCAGGTGCCGTGGCCTTCCTCTGCTCGGACCGCGCGGCGTTCGTGACGGGCCAGACGCTCTCCGTGAGCGGCGGCCTGACGATGGCGTAGACGCTCAGGCGGCGGTGTACTCGGCCAGGCGGGCGGCTGCCTTCTTCTGAACCCCGCCGCGCACGATCGGCGTCCAGCCAAGAAGCTGGCCGATCGGCCCGAGCGCCTGGCTCGACCAGCGGTGGAAGCTGAACCGGTCGATGTGCTCGGAGATCAGGCCGTCCTTGAACTTGAAGGTCGCCTGGATGTCGTTGATCACCGGGCGGCCGGTCTGGGTGAAGACATAGTGGGCGCGCCAGTGCGCGGATCCGGTTGTGTCGTCGGCATCGTGCTCGAGCAGCTCGATCTTCAGGTCGCCGGGGCCCTCGGTGAGCATCTGCCACATGGCGCCTGCCTGGCTGCCCTTGAGATCGGTGAACACCGGGTCCGAGAAGCGCACGTCGGGCGCGTAGCAGGACGCCATTGTCTTGCCATCACCCTGCGCGAAGGCGCCGTAGAACTTCTCGATCAGCTGGACGTTGGCTGCATTGGACATCGGTTCAGTCCTCCTGGAGTGCGGGGGCCGCCTGCACGAGCCCCAGTTGGCTGAGAATGGTCGCGGCGTCGAAGTAGACCCGCTCGCAGATGATCCGGTCGCCCTCGAACAGGAAGAAGGCGACGGTGCGGCAGGTGAACTCCTTGCCGGTGGCGGGGATCCCCCGTAGCGGCCCCAGATGGGTCCCCTTGAGGTCGAATTCGACGATCACGCTCGCGTCCGTGTGGTGCAACTCGATCAACTCGTTGCGCTGGTCGGGAAACGCGATGCGCGTGTCCTCGAAGTACTGCCGGACGGCCTCCTCGCCGTCGAAGACATCGCCCGTGGGGATGATCTCGTAGCGCGGATGGCCGAAGGTGCCGATGGTGGTGTCGAAGTCGTGCACGTTCTCCGACTCCATGTGCTCGATCACCACCGCCTTGCGGCGTTCGCGCAGCTCCTGGTCGCCCGTCATGAGGCGACCCTACTTCAGTCCGCCGGCCACTCCCAGCCGCCCAGGTAGGGCACGGCCTCGGGCGGCTCGTCGCGGCGCCACTCGGCCACGAACTCGTCGTATGGCTTCCCGCGCGCGAGGCGCGCCTTCCGCTCGGCCGCCCGCGCTGCCTCGGTGGCCTCGACATCCACGATCAGCCGCTCGGCGTCGTAGACCACGTGGTAGACGTTCTCGGCCACCCATGGTGAGATCCGCTTCTCGCGCAGGTCCTTCATCACGTTCTGCGGGTCGCGGGTGAGCACGTCGCCGTAGCCGCCGCCTCCTCCGACCTGGAGGATCCAGAGGTCGCCCTCTGTGTTCAGGTCGGCCGAGGCCGAGCCGCGGCGGCTGTCGAAGGTGCCCGGAAGGCCGCCGTCGCTGTGCAGTTGGTCGGCGGTGTACGGGATCTCGTGCTGGCGCTCCATCAGCGCCTTGCGGACCTCCTCGGAGGAGGCCCCCTTGAACACGGTGAGCGGCGTCGAGGGGCCGCCGTAGCCGCCGAACATCCCCGGGATCGTCGGGAACTTCGAGCCGGTCGCCAGCGCGCCGTAGAACCACTCGGGCACGCCCCAGACCATCGCCATGATCTCCGGCGAGCTGCCGCCGCGATGGCGGCCGTAACCATGGTTGTTCACGTTGAGCCGGCGGCTGATCGTGAGCAGCGGCAGCTCGGTCTCGCGGTCCTCGATCTCGCCATAGTCCGCCATCGATGCGAAGAACGGCGCGCAGCTGTGCTCGCCGTCGCGGTCGCGGTGCGCGCCGCCGCCCATCGAGTTGATGTCGATCATCAGGTTGGCCTGCGGCATCCCCCACTGGTTGAGGCCGCCGTAGTAGAGCGACTGGGTCATGCCGAACCAGGGCGCGATGATCTCGACGTCGCCGGGCCGGTTGAACGCCATCTTGGTCATGCAGACGTGCATCAGGGTCTGCCAGTTGCAGGCCGCGATCATGCCCAGCGCGTTGGGCGCCTCGGGCGGTGCGTGGGCGATCGAGCCCTCCTCGAACTCGAAGTCGACCGCGGCCACGAAGCCGGCGTTCCTCGGCAGGTCCGCCCAGAAGAACATCTGGAGGTTGTTCGCGAACGTGGACTTGGAGAACGTCGGCGCGGAGTTCATGGCCCGGTCGGGGATGAACGGAGCGGTGCCGTGCGTCCGGCAGATCACCTTGTCGCCGCGCTTCTCGAGCTCGAGCGCGAACTTCAGCATCCGGTCCTCGAGCAGCGAGGTGTCGCCGAAGTGAGTTGCGCGGTAGATCCCGTCGGGGAACTCCGAGAAGCGTCGCTTGACCTCGGCCTCGGTGTCCTCCAATGCGCGCCGCATCATCGCCACCATCAGCAGGTCGGACTTCTCGTTCATGATCTCGAGCACCTTGCTCTCGATCCTCATGCAGGCGGAGAGCTTGGCCCGCATGTCGATCAGCTGCATCAGCGGATCGCGCACGTTGTTCTGGAACAGGTTCACCACGTCGCGCCTGAAGTGGTAGTTCTCGGCGATCTTGATCGGCGAGATCTTCAGGCCCTCGTCGTATACCGAGATGGCGCTGGCGGAAAGGCCTCCGGGCTCGGTCGCGCCGTTCTCGCCCTCGTGGATCGTCGAGCCCGCCCAGCCGATCAATTTCTCGCCGGAGAAGATCGGGATCCAAAGGGTCTGATCTGCGTTGTGAACCCCTCCGTAGCGCGCATCGTTGTGGTAGAAGACATCGCCCGGCCGGACCCCCACGGTGGCCTCGCCGATCCAGTCCTTGACGATGTGCTTCAGGGGTGCCGAGGCGCACGCAGAAAACACCACCACGCCGCTGGAGCTGGCCAGGGCCAGGTCCCCGGAGGCGCTGTAGAGGGCGGTCGTGAGGTCGCCCCACTTGGCGCCCGGAGCGGCGCCGGTCTGCTCCAGCATCTCCTTGGCGGACTCGAGGATGACCTCTACGCGGTTCTGGGAGACGCGCAGGTCCACCGGATCGAGATCCAGCGCCAGGGCCTCCTCCTCCAGCGGAGTTCGCGGGCTGAGCCTGTTGCTCACCATGATGTCGGGCGAGGGCCCGTACATCACCGGGCGCGCGTGTAGAAGCTCGGAGAAGAACGCGTCGGCGTCGATGTCGCGGACGGCTGCGGCCTCGGCGGCCTCCTTGCTCGCGGCCTCTGCAGCCATGTTCTCGGTAGTGGTGGGCGGGGGCTTCATCGCGAGTCCTCCTTGTCCAGCATCAGGAAACCGTGGCCGTTCATGGTTGCGGTCCATCCGGGCTCGACCAGGACCGTTGTGTCTCTGCCCTCGAGCACGGCGGGGCCCTCGACCCCGTCGCCGGCACCCAGCGCGTCGTAGTCGTAGACGGGAGTCGAGACGAAGCCCCCTTCGCCCTGCCAGTAACAGTCGCGCTCGCCCTTGAGCGCACCAGCGGCGCCACCGCCGGACTCCGGCAGCTCGGCCAGCTCGGGCACCGGGCGCGGCACGGACACCCGCAGGCGCAGGGTCTCGAGGGACACGCCGACCTCGCTGGTCAGGGCGAAGTCGCCGAAGCGGTCGGCGTACTCGGCGAAGTAGGCCTGCAGCACCGCGGCCAGGTCGCGCTTGTCGGTGATCCGGATGACCGGGCTCTTGATGGTCGTGACCTGGAGCTGGCCGCCCGAGCGCAGGTCGCACTCCAGCTGATAGACCAGATCGTCGGCCGCAAAGCCCTCGTCGCCGAAGTCCGAGCGCGCCTGCTCGGCGAATCCGTCGACTATCGAGTTGATCGTGTCGAAATCCTCGAACACCGTGCCGAACAGCGGGTTGTAGAGAACGAAGTGCTCCGAGCGTTCGTAGATATGCAGCGGCTCGAGACCGGCCGCCCCGGTGGCGGAGAACACAGGAGAGTTCGGTGGCACGACCGCGCGCCCGACCTGGAGCACGTCGGAATAGCCACATGCGTGCATCGGGCCCCCGCCGCCGAAGGAGAAGACCGTGAACTCGCTGGGGTCATAGCCCTTGAGCACGATCTCCTTGAACATGGCGTCGCCCATGTTGGCGTCGACCACCCGGCGGATCGCCGCGGCGGCCTCCTCGACGGAGGCGCCCATGGCGCGGCCGATGCGGCGCTCGATGGCGCGCTCCGCTCGCCGGCGGTCCAGGGTGAGCGAGCCCCCGTGGTAGTAGTCGGGGTTCAGGTAGCCCAGGACCAGGTTGGCGTCGGTAACCGTCGGCTCGTTGCCGCCCTGCCCGTAACAGGCCGGGCCAGGGGTGGAGCCCGCGCTGCGCGGCCCGACCGCCAGGCCGGTGTAGGGGTTGTGTGTCGCAATCGAACCGCCGCCGGCGCCCACGGCCTTGATGTCCATCATCGGCATCTGCACCAGCCAGCGGTCGATCACGGGGTTGAACTCGTAGAAGCGCACCGACCCCTTGACCACCACGCCGATGTCGAAGGAGGTGCCGCCCATGTCCGTGGTCACCACCTTGTCGAACTTGAAACGGTCGGCCATGTGGCGCGAGCCGTAGAGGCCGGCGACCGGGCCGGCGTGCACCGTCTTCAGCGGGGTGGTCCGCGAGAGGCCGCCCATGCCGCCGGAGTTGTGCACCAGCTGGATCGAGCCCTGGTAGCCCATCCCGCGCAGCTCGTCACGCAGGTCGGACATGCGGTCGCCGGTGTAGCGGTGCAGGTACGCGTCGAGGATCGCAGTCATCGTGCGCACGTACTCGCCCGCGCGCTTTGACACCTCGTGGCTGAGGATCACCGGGAAACGGCCCAGGTAGGCGCCGGGGAACTCCTCCTCCACCACCTCGCGGATCGCGATCTCGTGCTCGGGGTTCTTGAAGGCCCAGAGCAGGCTGACAACGAAGCCGCGGACGCCCTGGTCCACCAGGTCCAGCACGCGCTCGCGCACCTCCTCGCGGTCCAGCGGCATCACGACCTGGCCTTTGCAGTCAACGCGCTCGCGCACCCCTACGATCAGCTCGCGCGGGATCAGCGGCACCGGCCGCTGGGCCCTGGCCAGGTTGCGCGACTCCTGCTTGGGAAGGCCGTCGCCGTAGGAGCGGCAGCGCCCGATCGGCACGACGTCCTCGAAGCCCATCGTCGTGATCAGGCCCAGGCGCGGGCCCGTGCGCTCGATCAGCGCGTTGGTGCCAAGCGTGGTGGCGTACCTGATGGCGCCGGTGCGCCCGAGCAGCTCCTCGGAGCTGGTGTCGAAGGTGGTGGCAAGGTCGCCCACCGCCTTCATGAATCCCTGCGAGAGGTCGTGGTGGGTGGTCAGCGCCTTGGCCGATGCGGACGTTCCGTTGTCGGTCGCGTAGCAGTCCGTGAAGGTGCCGCCGATGTCGACGTTGATCTCCATCAGGAGCCCTCTTCCTCGCCGGCGGTGGCCTTGTCTTCTTCACGGAGGCGCAGCTGACGCTCCTTCAGCGCGTCGATGTCGATGTCGATGTCGTGCAGCAGCGGGTGTCCCGGCGGCACGTACTCGGCCTCGATCTGGGTCGCGCAGGACGGGCAGTAGTACTCGACGATCCGGCACCAGTTGGGATCGGGCGCGTAGGAGTACTCGGAGTCGATCCGGGCCTCGTAGACCTCGCGGGGATCGCGGTTGTGCACCAGCAGCCCGCGCTTGTAGTTCTCGCGGGCGCCGCCGATGCGGTGGTCGCACTCGCGGCAATGCCAGCTCTCCGTCTCGAGATCGATCTCCAGGTACTCCGTGATGACCTCACGCGTCAGTGACTCGGTGGCGCTCATGTGTCAGCTCACCTTCCTGATGTGTCCGTTGCCGTACTTGTCGATCTCGAAGCCCCATCCAGGCGGGATCGCATAGGTCGTGTCCTCCGCGTCGATCACGGCCGGGCCCGCCAGGCTGGCCCCGGCGCCCAGACCGGCGGCGTCGTAGATCGCGGTGGCCAGTGGGCCGTCTCCCGGCCAGTGGACCTCACGCGTGCCGCGCGGCTCGGCCACCCCGGCTCCATTGGAGCTCTCGGAGAAGCCGTAGTGCTCGAGCCTGGCGGTGGCCTGGACCCGGGTGCAGGTGATCCCGTGCCTCTCCGCCGAGCCCACCTCCAGCTCGAGGTCGCCCTCGGCGAAGCCCTCGCTGCGCATGTCGCGGATGGCGCGGGCCCGTAGTGCCGCCTCGGCGTCGGCCGACTCCGGGAGCACGTAGGTGTGCACCACGTCGGCCGACGATGCGCCGAAAGCGCTGAACACCGAGGCGAACGGCGGAGTGAGGATCTCGGTCACGCCCAGGAGGTCGGCGACCCCGGTTGCGTGTGCGGCGCCCGCGCCGCCATAGGCAAGCAGCGTGGTAGCGGCCGCGTCGAGGCCCCGGGCGTCCAGCTGGGCAGCGATCTGGTCGGCGGTGCGGGCGTGCAGCGTGGAGCGGATCCACGCCGCCACGACCATCGGCTCCTGCCCCAGCTCGGAGGCCAGCGCCGAGATGGCGCGCTCGGCTGCCTGGGAGTCGAGCTTCATGCGGCCGCCGAGGAAGCGGTCGGGGTCGATGATGCCGAGCATCACGTCGGCGTCGGTCACCGTCGGCTTGTCGCCGCCGAAGCCGAAGCAGGCCGGGCCAGGCTTGGCCCCCGCGCTCTGGGGACCCACCTTGAGCTCGCCGCCATCGATGTGCGCGATCGAGCCGCCGCCGGCGCCCAGGGCGAGGACCTCGGCCAGCGAGAAGGAGATCTCCACGTCCTCGACCCGTCCGTGCTCGGAGATGGGCGCGTGGCCGCCCGCGATGAACGAGACGTCGAGGCTGGTGCCGCCCATGTCGAAGGTCATCAGGTTGTCGAGGCCGTAGAGCCCTGCCATCACCTCGGCGCCCATGAGCCCGGCCATCGGGCCCGAGTTGTAGGTGCGGCCGGCGATCGTCTTGGCCACGCGGGCACAGCCGCCGTCGTTGTGGACCACGAGCAGTGGGCGCATGTACCCGGAGTCGCGCAGGAAGTCCTCGGCGCGGTAGAGGTAGCGGGCCACGTCGGGATGCACGTACGCGTTGAACAGGGCCGTGGCGGTGCGCCTGAAGTCGTCGGGATCGGTCTCGATCTCGTGCGAGAGCAGGAGCGGGACGGAGTCCAGGCAGTGCTTTGGGTAGTGAGCGGTGAAACCGTCCAGAACCTCGCGCTCGCCGGCCGAGTCGCGGTCGGCGCCGGGCATCGCGCACACCAGCCCGCGCGCCGAGCGATCGAGCAGGTGCTTGGTGGCGGCCACGATCTCGCGGTCGCCGTCGCCGCCGATCGAGGCGACCATGTCGCGCTCCAGGAAGCGCTCGAACACGGCCGAAGCCCGTTCGTCATCGCCGTAGAGGCTCTGGCCGTCGGCGCCCACGATCAGGCCCAGCTTGGGGCCCGAGCGCTGGATCACCGCGTTTGTCCCGACGGTGGTCGCGTAGCGGACACAGGTGGCCTCGGCCAAGAGTGCCCCCACGTCGATCCCGACCTCCTCGGCGCCGCGCTCAACGGCCTGCTGGAAGCACAGCGCCAGGTCGTGCGGAGTAGTCAGCACCTTGGCCCAGTGGGGCGTTCCGTCCCGGACCACGAACACATCGGTGAACGTCCCGCCGGTGTCGATGTCGATTGTGGTTCCCATGGGGCTCCCTGGGTCGAAGGTGGACCCGCCGCGCGCAGTCGCCGCAGGTTGACTCGACCCTA
>JAXDIE010000074.1:0-2687 GCA_034664165.1 Thermoleophilaceae bacterium
GAGCGCTGGCTCTCGGGAAGCGCGTGAACGTCGGTGACGATCAGCCGCAGGTCCTCGCGCTGCTGGACGGCCTCCGAGGTGGTCTGCCCCGACTCGCGCTCGAAGACGTCCATCGAATCCTGGCCGACGGCCCTGGGGGAGCGCAGGTGGTTCAGGCTGCGGTTACGGGCGATCCGGTAGAGCCAGGGTTTGGCGTTGATCGGGCGGTCATCGGCCAGGATCGCCTTGAAGGCGGCCGCGAAGACCTCCTGCAGGACGTCCTCGGCGTCCTCGGTCGACCCCAGCATCCCGCGGCAGAAGGCGAGCAGCCGGGCCTCGTAGCGCCGGACGAGCACCTCGAACGCGCCGTGGTGCCCGCGGCGCACCAGAGCGATCAGGCGCTCGTCGCGCTGGAGCCGCAGATAGGGCGAGATTCCCGCGAGAAACGGGCTCCGGGTGTGTTGTAGAGCGGAAGCTTCCAAAGGCTGTCGCGACGTCGATCCGGCCTGATCCCCCGCCGGGGATAACGGTACCAACCCACGCTGGGACCGATGGATGCGGTCGGTCCTAGACTTTCTTCCTGCCCGGGTGATGGAACGGTAGACAGCGGGGCCTTAAAAGCCCTTGCCCTCGCGGGCGTGTGGGTTCGAATCCCACCCCGGGCATTTTACGACCCTCAACCTCAGAATGAGCTTGGGCGCACCTGCCCATTAGCGGCGGCTGTTTCTTGTAGCTTTAGCCTCGTGGAGTCGGTTAGGGGGATTGGGCGGATTGTCGCGCTCGGCGCGATCGCTGGTGCGATCGTTCTTGTAATCGTGGTTGTGTTGGGGGCGGGGAGCTCGTACCACGTGACTGCCGCCTTCCAGAGTTCCTCCCAGCTGGTCAAGGGAAACCTGGTCGAGATCGGGGGCAGCCCGGTCGGCGTCGTCGACGCAATCAGCCTGGCCCCGAACGGCGAGGCGCACGTCGGCCTGAAGATCACGGACGGCGAGTTCACGCCCCTGCACCAGGGCACCACGGCGATCATCCGCCAGGCCTCCCTCTCGGGCATCGCCAACCGCTACGTCGACCTGAACCTCCCGACTGGTCCCGACTCCGACAACCCGGATCTCCCCGACGGCGGCTCGATCGGCACGATCAAGACCACTACGCCCGTCGACCTGGATGAGGTGTTCGACACGCTCGACTCCTCCACGCGAGTGGCCATCCAGGACTTCATCTCGAACTCCGAGCTGATGCTTCACGGCAAGGCGAAGGCGGCCAACCGCGGCCTCGTCTACCTCAATCCGGCGCTCTCCACCACCAGGCGCCTGCTCGAGGAGGTCAATCGCGATACCCCGGTCCTCCAGGGCTTCGTCTCGGACAGCGCCAAGCTCGTCACCACCCTGGCCGAGCGCCGTGACGACGTGGCGGCGCTGATCGGCAACCTGAACAGCACCGCCCGGGCGCTGGGCGACCAGAAGACGGCCCTGGCCCAGTCGATCTCGGGCCTGCCCGGCTTCATGCGCTCGGCGGACACCACCTTCGTGAACCTTCGCTCCACGCTGAACAAGCTCGACCCGGTGGTCAACGCGTCCAAGCCGGTCGTGTCCAAGTCCGGCTCCGGCAACGACCTCCAGGAGCTGCTGCCCGAGCTGCGCCGGTTCACGGCCAACGCCAAGCCCACGGTCCGCAACCTCGACGCGGTGGTCCAGCGGCCGGGTTCCGACAACGACCTGGTGGAGGCCACCAAGTCCTTCGTCCCGCTCGAGAACATCGCGCTCCAGCGCCAGACGCGCACCGTCGCGCCCGGCGGCCGTAAGTTCACCGTCAACGACGGCCATCCGGTCGATGGCGCCTTCCCGGAGACCGCCAAGGCGCTGAAGGACACCGCTCCGATCATCGCGTTCGGGCGTCCCTACACGCCGGCGCTCTTCGGCTGGTTCGACGACTTCTCGACGCCGACGGCCGGTACCGATGCGGTGAGTGGCACGTCCCGCGCCCACACGTACCTGAACGCGACCTCGGCCGCGGGCGGCGTGCCGCTGACGCTGAACAACCTGGGCCTCAGCTTCGGCCCGCTCGATCCGCTCATCCAGCCCATCTTGAGCCCGGTGCTCGAGTTGGCCGGCCTGATCCAGCCCGGCTCCCAGCTGGTGCCCAACCGCCAGGACATCCTCAGCGCGGGCGTGCTCGAGGACCGTCAGTACCACCGCTGCCCGGGCTCGGCCGACCCGGTCGCGCCGGACAAGTCCAACCTGTTGACCCCGGCGGAGCAGAAGAAGATGGACTGCCTCGAGGCCGACCGCGCAGTGGGGCCGGTGCCGTGATCCGCCGGATCGCCATAGCCATCCTCGTGGTCGCGGCCTGCGTCCTGGCCATCGTCGCCACCGGCGCGTCCCCGGGCGGGGACGGCAAGCACTACAGCGTCGTCTTCGACAACGCCTTCGGCCTGACCGAGGGCGGTGACCTGCGCGTCGGCGGCGTCCGTGCCGGCGAGACCACCACGTTCGGCCTCACCAACACCGACCCGGTCCGGTCGATCGTCAACTTCAAGATCACCGAGCCCGGGTTCGACTCCCTGCGCACCGCTGCCACGTGCGCCATCCGCCAGCAGTCACTGATCGGCGAGTACTTCGTGGATTGCCAGCCCGGCTCGGATTCCCAGGAGCTTCCCGAAGGGGCCACGATCCCCGTGGAGCACACCGAGTCGATCATCCCGCTGGACC
>JAXDIE010000109.1:0-31607 GCA_034664165.1 Thermoleophilaceae bacterium
TCTCGTGCTCCGTTCCCTCCAGGCGCTTGTCGACCTCGGAGTCCACGCGCGATACGAAGAAGCTGGCGACGGAGTGCACGTTGAGCGAGAGCCCGTCAGCCTGCCTGCGCTCGAGCCCCCGGATGAACGCATCGGTGACCTTCTCGTAGGCGTCAACGGAGAACAGGAGGGTCACATTGATGTTGATCCCATCCGCGATCGCGTCCTCGATGGCCGGGAGGCCCTCGTCGGTACCCGGGATCTTGATCATCACGTTGGGGCGGTCGAGCCGCTCCCAGAAGCGGCGCGCCTCGGCGAGGGTGCCCTCGGTGTCGTGCGCGAGGGTCGGAGACACCTCGAGCGACACGAAGCCGTCGTGGCCATCGGTGGCGTCGTGGACGGGGCGCAGAACGTCGGCGGCCATCTGGACGTCCTTGATGGCGATCTCCTCGTAGATCTCGAGCGCGGCCATGCCCTGGCCGGCGAGCTCCGCGATCTGGTCGTCGTATTCGTCGGAGCCGAGGATGGCCTTCTCGAAGATCGCCGGGTTCGAGGTCACTCCGTGCAACGAGTCCTCGTCCACCAGGCGCTTGAGCTCACCGCCCTCGATGAGGCCACGACGGATCTGGTCGAGCCAGACTGCGGTACCGGCCTCGGTCAGTGCCGCCAGTCGCTCGTTCACCTGCTGGGCAACGCTCATTAGCTATCTCCTCTGGACTGGTGCATGACAGACCTCCGGCATCGGGCCGATCGGCCCTTCCTGCCCTCTCGAAGCTGATTACACCACACCCCGGAATCCGGTTTGGAACCGGCATGTGAAGACCTCGTGGCCCGGCGGACCCGTAAGCTCCCGGCCGTGGAACGCCTACCCTGGTCGCGGCGCCTGCTCGGCGCCTTCTGGATGTTCGCGGGCTCGATGCATTTCATCGCGCCGAGCTTCTACGAAGCCATCATGCCGTCGTACCTCCCGGCCCACCGCGAGCTGGTGCAGCTGTCCGGCGTGGCCGAATGGATCGGCGGCGCCATGGCCCTGAGCCCGGGGCTCAAGCGGCCGGCCCGCTGGTGGATTCTCGGCGTGCTGCTGGCGGTCTTCCCGGCCAACATCTACGTGTGCACCAATCCTCAGGACATCAAGGGCCTCGACCTGGACAAGATCCCCATGTGGGCGCTCTGGTCGCGACTGCCGTTCCAAGGCGTCTTCGCCCTCTGGGCCTGGAAGGCGACCGAGTAGCCGCTTAGGCGAAGAAGGTCTGGTAGAGGAGGAAGCCGTTGAGGCCGATGATCGCGGCCGCGACTATCGAGGCGAGAGCCGTTGTGGCCTTGTGGTTCACCAGGGCGCCCATCACGTCCTTGCGCCGGGTGAGAATCACCATCGGCACGAGGGCGAACGGGATGCCCATCGAGAGCACGACCTGCGAGATCACAAGCGTTCCCGACGGGTCGAGCCCCAGCCCGAGCACCACCAGCGAGGGCGCCATGGTCACGCCACGACGTACGAACAGCGGGATCTTCCGGTTGATGAAGCCCTGCATGACCACCTGGCCGGCGAACGTGCCGACGCTGGAGCTGGACAGGCCGGATGCGAGCAGCGCCACGGCAAACGCGAGCGCCGCGCCACCGCCCAGCAGGTGCCCGAGCTCCAGGTGGGCGCTCTCGATCGACCCGACGTCGGTCAGGCCAGAGCCGAAGAAGAGGCCTGCCGCGATGGCCAGCATGCTGAGGTTGATCAGGCCCGCGATCGTCATCGCGATGATCACGTCCAGGCGCTGGAAGCGCATGAGCTCGCGACGCTCGTCGTCATCGCGCGGCTTGACCCTGTCCTGGGTGAGCGCCGAGTGCAGGTACACGACGTGGGGCATCACCGTGGCGCCCAGGATGCCCACCGCGAGCAGGATGCTGTCGGTGCCCTGAAAGCCGGGGATCAGCCCGGCGGCGAATTCAGGCACGTTCACGCCGACCTGCACGAAGTCGTAGAGGAAGCCCAGGGCCACCAGTGAGAGCAGGCCGATGATGGCCACCTCGAAGCGGCGGTGGCCGCGCGTCTGAAGTCCGAGGATGCCGAAGGCAACGACCGCCGTCATCAGGCCCGCCGCGAACGGGGGAACCCCGAACAGCAGGTTCAGTGCGATGGCCGCACCCACGAACTCGGCCAGGTCGGTCGAGATGGCGATGACCTCGGCCTGTGCCCACAGGCCCCACGACACCGGTCGCGGGAAGTGCTCGCGGCAGAGCTCGGGAAGGTTGTGCCCGGTGGCCACGCCTACCTTGGCCGACAGGTACTGCACCAGCATCGCCATCAGGTTGGCGGCGACGATCACCCAGACCAGAAGGAAGCCGTACTTCGCGCCACCGGCGATGTTGGTGGCGAAGTTGCCCGGATCGATGTAGGCCACCGCGGCCACGAACGCGGGGCCCAGCAGCGCCAGGGGGCCCTTGAACTTGCCGCGTGCGCGGATCACCCGGAGCGCGCTGGGCCCGGGCAGGGGAAGCGGGTCTACCGGGGCGGTTGCGATGGCCTCGATGCCCGCAGATGGAGGGTTCACGAGCTCTCCCCCACCCGCATCGCGCCGGCCAGAGCCCCGCCGAGCACGTGCGAGCGCTTGCCGAACCGGACCGTGAGCGGGCCCTGGAACGGCTGCCGCTCGATGACCTCGAAGCTGTCACCGATCCCGATACCCCGCTCGTGGAGGTAGCGCAGCATCTCGGGGTCCGAATCCGACACGCGCACGAAGGTGCCGCGCTCGCCGGCCTCCAGGCTGTCCAGGCTCCGTGTGGGCGCGTCGTCGATCGCCAGGTCGGCGGTGGGGATCGGGTCGCCGTGGGGATCGTGCGTGGGGTCCTGCAGCTTGGCCGCCATGCGGTTGATCAGGTCCTCGGAGATCACATGCTCGAGCTTCTCGGCCTCCTCGTGGACGCGATCCCACGGCACGTCGAGCTGCTCGGCCAGATAGGTCTCGAGCAGGCGGTGGTGCCGGAGCACCCCGAGCGCGACGTCACGGCCGCGGGCGGTCAGCTCGACGCCGCGGTAGGGCTCGTGTGTGACAAGACCCAGCTCCGACAGCCGCTTGACCATCGCGGAAGCCGAGGCCGCCGATACGCCCAGGCGGCCCGCCAGGGCCGAAGTGGACACGGGCTCGTTCTCGCGCGCCCCAAGCGAGTAGATCGCCTTGGCGTAGTCCTGGACGGCTCCCGTGACAGTGCTCATAGCCAGAGCATAACAAAAAGTTAGACGCGACTAAACCTCGGGAAGAAAAGAAGAGGCCGGGCGCAGTGCCCGGCCTCGCTTCGATTCAGTCGCTAGCCGTTGTTCTGTGCCAGCGGCAGCACGCAGCGGAACGCCTTGTTAGTCGCTACCGGATTGTCTCTGTCGATCCCTCCGGCGACGGAAACGGTTACCCCAATGTAGGAGTTCAGGCTGTTCACGCCGCCAAGCGTCCCGGACCATTCGCCACCGGCGTCGAGCGTGATTCCGGATGTCGTCGCAAACGACACCAGCTCGTTGGCGTCCGGCAGCACTCCCCCGGCTCCGGTGCAGGCGTTCTCCGCCTCCGGCTGGTGTGCCGGATTCCGCGCCGTGGTCTCCCAGCAAGCGCCGCCGAAGCTCTGGGTGCCGGTCTTGCAGGTCAGCCCGAGCTTGACGTTGGTAACCGAGGCATCCTTCAACTTCGACGTTGTAACGGCGTTGCTCCTGATGCTCTTGGTCACGACCGAGTTCTTCTTGGCCTTGCTGGCAGCGTACGCGCCGCCGGCAAGCGCCACGAACAACGCGAGAAACGCGAGCAGCATCGGCGCGCTCACGTTGTTCCTGATCCGGTTCAGCATGTAAGGCTCCCTTGCAGCTAGGTGGACGTTTGGTTTTCCGACCCTAGAACACAGGAAGAGCACCTAATGGTGCGGCGTGGGATTTCACACCGCATGTGGCTCCCGGGCATAAACGGGCGAACTAGACTCGCCGGCATGAAAACACTCCCCATAACCCTCGCAGTCATCGTTGCGGCCCTGGTTCTCCCGGTCGCCGCGTCCGCATCAACCACGATCGGTCAGCTCAATCCTGATCCGACCACCGGCAACGCATGTAATGCCGACTCGGTCTACGTCCAGGACAAGTCGGTCGCACCCGTCAGCTACATCGCGCCGTCGAGCGGGATCGTGACCGAGTGGCGGACCGCCGGGCCCAACGCCGCGGCGCTCGCGCTCGGCATCTACACGCCCGGGCCGTTGAACCTGGATTTCACCCCGAAGGTCGAGTCCAGCGCGGGCCTGACCACGCCGGCGGCAGTGAGCACTTTCAAGACACGTCTGCCGATCCTCGCCGGCGACCACATCGGGCTCCACTCGATCGGTGCACAGACCTGCCGCTTCACTGGCGGGGCAGGCGATCAGACGGACTTCAAGTCCCCGGCGCCTCCGACAGGCAACACGGTAGTGAGCTACGGCGGGGCCGACGCCAACGAGAAGGTGAGCGTCGAGGCGGTCATCGAGCCCGACGCCGACGGCGATCAGTTCGGCGACGAGTCCCAGGACGGCTGCACGACCAACGGCACGCGTCAGGACGACTGTGTTCCGCCGGTGATCACGTTCGACAAGACGCCGAAGAAGAAGACGTCCTCGGCCAAGGCTCGATTTGCCTTCAGCACGAACGAGGCCGCCACCTATGAATGCTCGCTCGACAAGGCGGGCTTCAAGTCCTGTGCCGGCTCGAAGCGGCTCAAGAAGCTCAGCGAGCGCAAGCACAAGTTCCGCGTGCGTGCGACCGACACCAACGGCAACGTCACCACGGCCAGCTTCCGCTGGCGAGTCAAGTAGCAACGGGCTGACGCAACGTCTCAGAGGGGCCGCCTCCGGGCGGCCCCTCGTCGTTCCGGGTGTGGCATACCCACACCTAGGGGTGGTTACCGAAGGTCGAGGCCGTTCCTACCTTGGTACGTATGAAACACCTCCCCCACATACTCGCCTCACTCATAGTCGTGGCCCTGCTCTCACCGGCAGGCGCATCTGCAGCAACCACCCAGATCGGGCAGGCACCCCCGACCGGGATCGCCAACGCGTGCGACGCCGACAGCGCACACGTCCAGGACAGAAGCGGCGCCGACGTGACGTACGTGGTCCCCTCGGACGGCGTCATCACCAAGTGGAAGACCCAGGGCGGCACCGGCACCGGCAAGATGGCGCTTGGCGTGTACACGCCGACCAACGCCAACCTGAGCTACATCCCGCGGGCCGAATCCAAGGCCAAGAAGATCAAGCCCGAGATCAAGAACAAGTTCAAGACGCACATCCCGGTCCACGCCGGCGAGGTCATCGGCCTCCACGTCGTGAGCGGGAACCCGGACTGCCGCTACTACACCGGCAGCAACGACGACCAGGACGACGCCATGACTCCGGCGCCGCCCGTCGGTCCCACTCCGCAGTCGTACGGGTTCGCCCAGGTGGGCCGTCGGCTGAACGTGGCCGCGGTCATCAAGTAACCCCTCACAACGATCGGACCAGAGCAGGAGGGCCGCCACGAGGCGGCCCTCTTCGCTTTCTACGTCAGGTCCGTGATGACGGACTTCGCGGTCGCCGCGACGTTCTCGGGCGTGAAGCCGAAGTGCTCGTACACGGCCGGCTGCGGGCCCGAGGCGCCGAAGCTCCGCATCGCGACGGACTGGCCGGCTTCGCCGATCCAGCGCTCCCAGCCCAGCGGGCTCCCGGCCTCGACCGAGACGCGCGCGCGGCAGGAGGGCGGCAACACGGAGTCGCGGTAGGCCTGGTCCTGATCGGCGAACGCGTCCATGCACGGCATCGAGACCACCCGTACGCCCACCCCGTCGGCCGCCAGGAGGTCTGCCGCGTTCATGGCGATCGTCACCTCGGTGCCGCTGGCCATGAGGATCACGTCGGGATCGCCGTCGGGGTCGCGGAGCACGTACGCGCCCCGCTCGATCGCATCGCCGGGAACGGTTGCGGGGTCCAGTGTGTCGGCGTTCTGCCGGCTGAAGGCCATCAGCGTCGGATGGTCGGTGCGCGAGATCGCGTACTTCCACGCCAAGGCTGTCTCGTTGGCGTCAGCCGGGCGCACCACGTACAGGTTCGGGATGGCGCGCAGCCCGATCAGCTGCTCGATCGGCTGATGCGTCGGCCCATCCTCTCCAACGCCGATCGAGTCGTGCGTGTAGACGAAGATCGACGGGATCCCCATCACCGCCGCCAGGCGCACGGCGCCCTTCATGTAGTCGGAGAAGATCAGGAAGGTCGAGCCGTAGGCGCGCAGCTTGTGCAGGGTCAGGCCGTTGACCACTGCCCCCATCCCGTGCTCGCGGATCCCGAAGTGCAGGTTGCGGCCGTCGTAGTCGTGACGGCCGACGCTTCCGGCGCCGTCGATCAACGTGAGGGTGGACGGCGCCAGGTCGGCAGAGCCGCCCACCAACTCGGGCACCTTTGCCGCCACCCACTGCAGCGCCTTGTTGGAAGCCTTGCGGGTGGCCATACCGCCATCCTCGGGCTTGTAGGTCGGCACATCGGAGTCCCACCCGTCGGGCAGCTTCCCGGACATGATCCGCTCGAACTCCGCGGCCAGGTCCGGGTGCTCGTCCTTGTAAGCCTGGAAGCGCGAGTTCCATTCCGCCTCCATCTCCTCGCCCCGCGGCCCGGTCGAGCGGAAGTGCTCGAGCGACTCCTCGGGCACGAAGAAGGGCTCGGTGCTGGGCCAGCCGTAGGCCTCCTTGGTCAGCAGGATCTCATCCTCGCCGAGCGGCGCCCCGTGCGCCCCCTCGGTGTCCTGCTTGTTCGGCGAGCCCGGAGCGATGTGCGTGCGGATGATGATCAGCGACGGGCGGTCCTCGACGGACTTCGCCTTCTCGACGGCCTCCTCGACCCGGTCCAGCTCCAGGTCCTCGCCAAGGTTCTGGACGTGCCAGCCGTAGGCCTCGTAGCGCGCGCCGACGTCCTCGGAGAAGGACAGCGCGGTGTCGCCCTCGATCGAGATGTGGTTGTCGTCGTAGAACGCGATCAGGCGCCCCAGGCCCAGGTGACCGCCCAGCGAGCCGGCCTCGGCCTGGATGCCTTCCTGCATGTCGCCGTCGCTGGCGATCGTGTACGTGTAGTGATCGACGATCTCGTGGCCGGGCCTGTTGAAACGGGTGGCCAGCAGGCGCTCGGCCAGCGCCATGCCCACGGCGTTCGAGATGCCCGCACCCAGTGGGCCCGTGGTGGTCTCGATGCCCTTGGCGTGCCCGTACTCGGGATGGCCGGCGGTGGGGGAGCCGATCTGGCGGAAGTTCTTGAGGTCGTCGAGCGTGAGCCCGTAGCCCGTGAGGTACAGCGTCGAGTAGAGCAGCATCGACGCGTGGCCGCACGAGAGGATGAAGCGGTCGCGATCGGGCCAGTCGGCGTTGCCCGGGTTGTGGCGCATGATCCGCGTGTAGAGGACATAGGCGATCGGCGCGAGCGCCATCGGCGTGCCCGGGTGCCCCGAGTTGGCCTTCTGCACGCCGTCCATCGAGAGGGTCCGGATCGTGTTCACGCAGAGCTCGTCGAGCGCGCGTGTGTCGGTGGTGGTGCTCATTCCTCTCCTGTCTCCGTTTCGATGTCTCTCAAACGGCCTGTGCCAGCTCGTATGCCGCAAGGGCTCCGGCGCCGATCACTCCGGCATCGGCCCCGGCTCGCGCGAGCGAGATGGCCACTCTCTCAGAAAGAGCGGGGAGCGCGCGAGCGCGCGCCTCGCGCTCGGCCGCCTCCATGAACAGGTCGCCTGCGCGTGAGAGCCCGCCGCCGATCGCCAGCAGCTGCGGCTCGAAGGTGTTGATCACGCCTGCCATCCCCGCGCCCAGGTGGCGGGCCAGCTGCTCGAAGAGCTCGGCGGCACCGGCATCACCCTCGTGCGCGAGCCGCACCACCTCCGGCCCGGTGATCCGGCCCTCCTGCGCGAACACGCGCCCGAGGGCACTGTCCGGGTTGCCCGTTGCGAACGATGTGGCCTCCCGCTCGAGCGCCGTGCCGCTGCAGAGCGCCTCGAGGCAGCCGTGGTTGGGGCAGGTTCCCGGGCACTCGGGCCCGTCCTCCTGGATGACCACATGGCCCAGCTCGGCCCCGAGCCCGGTTGCGCCGCGGAAGATCCGCCCGTCGATGATCACCCCACCGCCCACGCCTGTGCCCAGGGTCAGCATCACCAGGTGGTGCACGCCCGCCACGCGCGCCTCCGCAAGGGCGGCGCAGTTGGCGTCGTTGTCCACGTAGACGGGGCAGTCGAAGATCGCGGAGAGGTCCTTGCCCACCGCCACGCCCTCGAGCGGGATGTTGGCGCTGGCCACCACGGTGCCCGAGGCGAAGTCGATCTGGGACGGCAGGCCGATGCCCACCGCCGCGGGAGGGCCGGCCGTCCGGGCGACCTCGCGGATGGCGATCTCGATGCCCTCGAGCAGCTCCGCCGCGTTGGTGCGATCCGTCGGATGCTCCACGCGGTTGCTCAGCTCGACGCCGTCGATCACGCCCGCGGCGACCTTGGTCCCGCCGACATCCACGCCGACAACGGCGGCTTCTTGTCCCTCCGGCATGCAGCCATTCTCCACATCGGGTCGCGCTTCGTGCAACTGGCGCGTTAACATGCGCGCCCTATGGACCGACGCCTTGCACAGAAGAACATCCGAACGGGCCTGATCGCGGGTGCCATCTCGCTGCTCGTCTTCGGCGCTGCTTTCCTCACCGGCTACATCTACTGATGGCCGACGAGAGCATCCGCCACGACGACGCCCTGGCGCCGCCCTCCGAGCAGGTCCATCTCCCGGGCCCCTCGCTCCTGCCGGTGATCGTCGGGGTGGGCATCACCCTCGCCCTCGTCGGTGTCGTGATCCAGCCGGTGATCTGCGTGATCGGCCTGATCATCACCGTGGGCGCCGTGATCAAGTGGATCTCCGAGGTCCGCTCAGAGATCTCCGAGCTCCCGCTCGACCACAGCTAGCCTTCTCCCTACTTCCGGGCAGGCAGCCGTAGACGGGCAACCACTGCCTTGTGGTCGCTCCCCTCGATGCCGTCAACCTCGAACCCGTCGACCGCGGCGCGGCGATCCACCAGCACGTGGTCGATCGTGACCGGTGGCGGCAGGAGTCCCGCCGGCCAGGTCGGGACGAGCCCGGTGCCCGTGGCGTCAGCGGCATCCGCGTAGCCCGTCGCCAGGAGGCTCCGGAGGTCCGCGTGGTCAAGCGTGGCGTTGAAGTCGCCGGCGATCACGCGCAAGGGCCCGCGGTCCGAGGCTCCGGGCAGGGCGCCGAGCCCCACCTGCCACTGCGACATCTGGCTGGGCCCGGCGGGGGGTGTCGGGTGGGCAACCGCGACCGTCACGGCCACTCCAGGCTGCACGGTGACCGCCGCCATCGGCGTCTGCCGTCCGGCGATCTGGGCCGACACCGGCTCGAGCGCCGAGAGCGGCAGGCGCGAGTAGAGGCCCGACCCGAGCGCCGCGCGTGCGGGCATGAGGATGCGGCTGGGCAACAGGCTGTGCATCCCGGCGGAGTCGAGGGCGCGCTGCAGCCCTGGGGTGAGCTCCTCCACCGCCAGCACGTCCACGCTTCGCTCGCGCACAAGCTTGACCAGGCCGGCAGGCCTCCCCTGGCCGAGCTTCATGTTTGCGCTGGCAACCGTGAGGGTCGGAGCCCCGGCCGCCAGTCGGGGCGGCCGGTCGACCACCGCCCGTGGGACGACCGCCACCGCGAGGCCCGTCGTGGCCACGCCGGCGACCAGTGCCGCCCACCAGCGCTGCCGCCACGCGCAGATGACCACGATCACCACAGCGAGCCCGACCGCGTAGGGCGTGTATGCGATCAGGACAACGGGGATGAACCCCCGCTCCAGGCCCAGGAGCCTGGCGAGGGTGAAGCCGAGCGCGGCCACCGCCAGGGCCCATAGGGCCGCCGTCATGAGCGGGTTGGGGCCGAATGCCCGCTTGGATGAGGATCGCGCCATGCGGCGCGATCCTGAAGCAGGCGGGCGCCCGGTGCGCTGCAGCTAGGCGGAGACCGACGCCTCTTCGGGCTCCGAGGTGGCGCCCTCCGTGGTCCAGCAGCGCACGATGTCGCGCATCGAGAGCACGCCTACCGTCTCCCCGCGCTCGATCACCACGAGGTGGCGAAAACCGCCGCGGACCATGGCCTCGGCAGCGTGCTCTAGCGACCATTCGGGGCTGGCGAAGGTGAGTCGCGTCGAGAGGTGGCGCTCAACCGTCTCGGTGTCGGGGTCGAGCCCGGCGCCGATGGCCGCCACGACATCGCGCTCGGTGAGGATCCCGGGGCCGGGCTGCTCGGGGTCGAGGACGATCGCCGCTCCCACGCGCCGCTCGGTCATCAGCCGCGTCGCCTCGCGGAGCGTGTGCCCCGGGCCCACGGTCAACACCGTTGCGGTCATCCCGTCGCGTACCTGCATGCCCCCGTCCTCTCCTAGTGACGATTGTCTCGAAGTCCGAAAAATACCACGTTCTCCGTACCCGCTTTTCGGGGCGGCATGTGTGAACGCGAGGGCACTCGGTCGGCCCGCTCCAATAGACTCGCGCCGCGCAATGACCGAATCCGGAGCAAGAGGGGCCGTTAGGCGATGAGGCGGACCAAGCACCCATTCATCTGGGTCGTGATCCTGTCCGCTATCGCGATCGCCCTGGGCATCGCGCTGGCGCTCGCCATCGACTGGTTCCCCGAGGCAGCTTCCACCGCAGCCGGCCCGATCGACACGCTCTATGACGTCCTCCTGATCGTCTCGGTTCCGATCTTCGTCTTGGTGATGGCCGTCGTCATCTACAGCGTCTACCGCTTCCGCGCCAGGCCTGGCGACAAGGGCGACGGCGCGCCCATTCACGGCAACACGCTGCTCGAGGTCGTCTGGGTGACCATCCCGACGCTCATCGTGGCCGGCCTCGCCGTCTACGGGTACATGGTGCTGCAGGACATCGAGAGGGTCTCGCCCGGCGCGATGGAGGTCGACGTGACCGGCCAGCAGTACACCTGGAGCTTCAACTACCCGGATGGCCCGGGTGGCCAGCCGGTCAAGTCGGGTGAGCTCTACCTGCCGGTCGGCAAACAGGTCAACTTCGAGATCAAGGCGCTCGACGTGCTCCATTCCTTCTGGGTACCCGAGTTCCGGATGAAGTCCGACGCCGTGCCCGGCATCACGACCCACTACCCGATCACGCCCACGCGCGAGGGCGACTTCCAGGTGGTCTGCGCGGAGCTGTGCGGCATCGGCCACTCGACCATGCGCCAGCCGGTCCACGTGGTCTCCCAGGCCGACTTCGACACGTGGCTCGAACAGCAGTCACAGGGCGGCGCCGCTGCGGGTGCCGATACCGGGGCCGAGCAGACGGACGCCGGCGCGTCGGTCTTCGATGGCAACGGCTGCGGCGGCTGCCACGAGTTCAAGACGGCCGGGTCCACCGGGTCGGTCGGCCCCAGCCTCGACGACCTCGCCTCCGCCGCGGATCAGGCCGGCAAGGATCCCGAGACGTTCGTCGAGGAGTCCATCACCGACCCGGACGCGTACGTTGCGAAGGGCTATCCGAAGGGTACGATGCCCGCGAACTTCGGGGACACGCTGACTCCTGAGGAGATCACGGCCCTGACCACATATCTGCTCGGATCCGGCACGGAGAAGGGGAAGGCACAGTGACGATCGTCGCCAAGTTCAAGGCGCCCGGCTGGTACCGCGCGGCCCTCGCCGTGGTCATCGGCTTCGTGCTTGCCATGGCGATCGACGTCGGGGCGCGCGCGCTCTACGGCTGGCCCCCGCTCTTCGACTGGAACGCGATCGTCACGGTCGCCCTGATCGCCATGCCGCTCGCGTTCCTCGTGGGCATCGGCTGCTTCGACTACTGGTTCTACTGGGCCGCCGGCAAGCCGACGCGCCCCGAGGACCACTCCTCACACGGCGCCACGACCTGGAAGGACTACTTCCGGGTCAACACCGATCACAAGGTGATCGGCATCCAGTACATCGTCACAACCTTCATCTTCTTCACGATCGGCGGCCTGCTGGCCATGCTCATGCGCGCAGAGCTCGCGGCGCCGGGCAGCCAGTTCGTGGATCCCAACACCTTCAACGGCCTCTTCTCGGTTCACGCGTCGCTGATGATCTTCCTGTTCATCATCCCGGTGTTCGCGGGCATCGCGAACTACGTGATCCCGCTGATGATCGGCGCGCCGGACATGGCGTTCCCGCGCCTCAACGCGCTCTCGTTCTGGCTGCTTCCCACCGCCGGCGTGATGATGGTGGCCAGCTTCTTCGCGCCCGGAGGCTCATTCGCGACCGGCTGGACCGCCTACGCGCCCCTGTCCACGGAGACGCCTCTGGGGCAGACCTTCTTCACCATCGCCGTCCAGTTCGCCGGTGCGTCGTCGATCGCCACGGCGCTGAACTTCCTGGTGACCATCATCACCATGCGCGCCCCCGGCATGACTTTCTTCCGGATGCCGCTCCTGGTGTGGGCCAACTTCACCACCTCCCTGCTGGTGGTCATCGCCACCCCGTTCATCGCCGGCTCGCAGTTCTTCGTGCTCTTCGACCGCGCGCTCGGCATGGACTTCTTCAACGCGGCCAACGGCGGCGACGTGATCATGTACCAGCACGTCTTCTGGTTCTACTCGCACCCAGCGGTCTACATCATGATGTTGCCCGGGTTCGGGATAGTCAGCGAGGTCATATCGACGCACGCCCGAAAACCGGTTTTCGGGTATCGGATGATGGCCTTCTCGCTGATGGCCATCGTGGTCCTGGGCTTCACGGTCTGGGCGCATCACATGTTCGTCTCGGGCATGTCCTCGTGGCTGCGCGTGCCGATGATGATCACCACGATGCTCATCGCGATCCCCACCGGGATCAAGATCTTCAGCTGGCTGGCCACCCTCTGGCGAGGGGTGATCCACATGACCACGCCGATGTTGTTCGCCCTCGGCTTCATCACCATGTTCACGCTGGGCGGGATCAGCGGGGTGATGCTGGCCGTGATCCCGGTCGACATCCACGTGTCGGACACCTACTTCGTGGTCGCGCACATCCACTACGTGCTGTTCGGCGGCTCGGTCTTCACGATCTTCGCCGGGCTGTACCACTGGTTCCCGAAGATGACCGGGCGGATGTACAACGAGCGCCTGGGCCGCTGGCACTTCTGGACCTCGTTCATCTTCTTCAACCTGACCTTCGGCCCGATGCATCTCGTCGGAGTCGACGGCATGCCGCGACGCGTCGCCGACTACGCCGCCCAGTACGCGCCCCTGAACATGCTGATCTCGATCTCGGCGTTCATCTTCGGGATGAGCTACCTGATCTTCCTCTACAACATCATCACCAGCTGGCGGTTCGGCCCCAAGGCCGAGGGCAACCCCTGGCGGGCGCACACGCTCGAGTGGCAGGTCTCCTCACCCCCGCCGATCTTCAACTTCGATGAGATTCCGACGGTCGTCGGCGGCCCCTACGAGTACGGCGTTCCGGGAGCGGTCCACGGGGTGTTCAAGAAGCCGCCTGTGCCGGTCGCAGCCGGTGGGGGGCATGAATGACCAAGATCCTCGTCGTAGCCAATGAGACGGTGGGCGGCCGGGCCCTGATCCAGGCCGTGGAGAAGCGGGTGGAAGCAGCCGGCGGCACCGCCAAGGTCACCGTCATCTGCCCCCAGAACCAGCCCCGTCACGGCTACGTGATCCATGACAGCGTGATCCGAGCCGCGGCCGAGAACCGGCTTGCGACCACCCTCGCCCAGCTGCGGGCCGCGGGCATCGAGGCCGAGGGCGAAGTGATGGACCCGGACCCGTACTCCGCCACCATGGACGCCGTCGATCACTACGGCGCCGACGAGATTGTCATCTCGACCCATCCCGAGACGCGATCCGGCTGGATGCAGCGCGACCTGGTCGAGCGCATCGCCGACGCCACCGGGCTCCCCGTCGAGCACATCGTGGTCGACCTCGACAACGACCGCGACGCCGCCACCCGCACCCTTGTCGTGGCCAATCAGACGGTCGAGGGCTCATCGCTCATCGCGCTCCTCAAGGAGAAGGCCGCCTCGGGCCCGCACATCTTCACCATCATCTGCCCGCATGGCGACGAAGGTGGCGATCAGGCCCAGGCCCGGCTCGACCACGTTCTGGCCAAGATCCACGAGGCCGGCCTGGAGGCCCTCGGACAGGTCATGGACCCCGACCCCTTCACCGCGATCCAGAACGCGCTGCAGTTCTACTCGGTCGACGAGATCGTGATCTCGACGTTCCCCGACGAGCGCTCGGGCTGGATGCGGGGCAACCTGCTGGAGCGTGTGCGCGCCTCCACGTCCAAGCCCGTCGAGCACGTGGTCGTGACCCCCGACGAGCTCAAGGAAGGAGCCGAGGTCTGATGGAGTCCGCGAGCGTCGCCCTCGGGCACGACCAGCACGACCACCACGGCCCGCCGGAGGCCAACCACTCATCCCGCATCGACGCCCAGATGCTCGGGATGTACCTGTTCATCATCTCCGAGATCATGCTCTTCGGAGCATTCTTCACGGCCTACTTCTTCATCAGGGTCGTGACCGGCGACGCGTGGCCGGCCGAGAACATGCACCTGCCGGTCCTGGTCGCCGGTGTGAACACCGCGATCCTCGTTTCCTCGAGCTTCACCATGCACTGGGCGCTGGAGTCGGCCAAGCACGAGAACCGCAACGGCCTGAAGGCAGGCCTGCTGACCACCTTCCTGCTGGGCCTGACGTTCCTCACGATCCAGATCAACGAGTACGTCCACATCGGCTTCTCCCCCGCGGACAACGCGCAGGGCTCGATCTTCTACTCGCTCACCGGTCTGCACGGGGCCCACGTGTTCGTTGGCCTCACGCTGCTGGCCTTTGCCACGCGGCGCGCGTTCAAGGGCCACTTCACCGCCAAGGAGCACCGCGGCGTCGAGGTGCCGGGCATCTACTGGCACTTCGTCGACGTCATGTGGATCGTCGTTTACACGGCCGTCTACATTCTGTAGATGCTCAATCCGCTGCGCTCCGAGGCCGAGGCCTTCCGGTTCCTGGTCTACGTCCTGATCGTCTTCGCCGTGATCGTCGCCGGCGTGGTCATCGGCCGCGCGCTGTTCTAGAGCCGCTGTTCACGAACACCGGCAACGGCAGCAATGAGGGGTAGACGAGGGGAAGCATCCTGCCCTATGGGTGTATATCGCCCCTGAGTCAGGACAAAGGCTCTCCTCTATGCCTGCCGTGCGGCAAGCGTCCTGTTCTCGTGCCGCGTAGCGACCCTAGGGCGCGCCGGGCGTCGGCAGCAGCCCGAGGCCGCAACTCGCGCCCTTGCAGACCCTGAGCTTGTCCAGCTCAGCCGCCAGCCGCTTGCGGGTTGCGCCGTGGTGGCTGGAAGTGTCGAGGTTGCGCAGCTGGTCCGGGTCCTTCTTGAGGTCATACAGCTCGCGCTCGCCGCTGTGGTACTCCACGTAGGTCCAGCGCTGGCTCCGGATCCCCTCGTAGGCCGGTGAGTGGTTGCCCGGGAAGGGCACGTAGTCACTCGCCTGGATGAGGATGTCGCGACCGCGGCCGGCAAGCGGGTTCTGCATCAGCGGCAGGAGTGAGATCCCGTCCTGCGAGATGTTCGGCTTCACGCCGGCGGCGTCCAGGATCGTGGGTGCCCAGTCGATGTTGGCCACCAGCTGACTGCGCAGAACGCCTGCCGGGATGGTGGGGCCGCGGAAGATCAGGGGAACCCTGATCGACTCCTCGTACGGCAGCACCTTGCCCGTCGGGACCCGGTGCTGACCCTCGAGATAGCCGTTGTCGGAGGCGAACATGATCAGCGTGTTGTCCAGCTGACCGGCCTGGTCGAGCCGATCGATCAGCCGGTCGACCCAGTAGTCGACGCCGACCAGCGACAGGGCCCGCCCGCGGTACTGGCAGTCGATGATGCTCTTCTGGTAGGCGTCGAACTTCGGGAACTTCCTGATGTAGCGCGGCTTGTCGCTCACGTTGGACTCCTCCCACGAGCGCATGCGCGGAGCGCGCAGGTCCTTCATGTACGGGCCTGTCCCCGGTGGGATCCGTGGGTCCGGGCAGTCGCTCACGGACAGCTCTGCGTGAGGGGCAGTGGGCGCGAAGATCAACATGAACGGGTTGGGCTGATCCAGCGCCCGGCCCTCCTCCTTGAGCGCCAGCCGGCCGAGGATGGTCGTCTTGTACTTCTTGTGGCTGGTGCCGAAGGGCCGCTCATGGCCGTTCTTGGCGAGCTTGTAGTGGTACATGTCGGTCACGTGGCGAGTGGGCGTCACGAACTCGTCCCACCCCGGAGGAGCCAAGGGCTGCTTGCCCTTGCCGGGGTAGCCATTCAGGAACTTGCCGATGTAGGCGGTGTGGTACCCGGCGTCCTTCATCCAGACCCCCAGCGTGTGCTGCAGATCGAGGTTCTGGAAACCGCCGTGGTTCGACAGCACACCGTTGTTTTGGCTGTACTGGCCCGTGAGGAGCGTCGCCCGTGATGGGCAGCAGAGCGGATTGCTGACGATCGAGTTCGTGAAGGTGGTGCCCTGGTCGGCCACCAGGCGCTGGACGTTCGGAAGGAACTGCATCTGGCCGATGTCCTGATCGTCGGTGAGGATCACCAGGACGTTGGGCTGGGCGCCGCCCGGGGCGATCCCCGGAGCATGGCCGCAGCCTGCGCCCAGAAGTGCGCATGCGAACACGACCACGGCAGTGAGCGACAGTCTGCGCACGGGAACGGGAACCGTATTGGGCTAAGCAGCTCGAGGAGCTACTTGACGGTGAGGACGCCCTCCATGCCGCCCTCGGCATGGCCGGGAACCGTGCACAGGAACTTGTACTCGCCTGGCTTGAGGTTCACGGTCACCGACGAGGTGTCACCGCCCTGGACGACGTCGCCCTCCTCATTGACCCCGGCACCCTCGATGGCGATGTTGTGGCCCACCGAGGAGTCGTTCTGCGAGTCGACCTCGATCTCACCCGCGGGCGCCTCGGCTGAGGCGAATTGGTAGGCAAGCGCCCCGCTGGGGTCGGTCGGGATGTCGAGCACCCCGCCATCGGCCACCGCGGGCTTGTCGCTCTGCTCCGGTGCTCCCGCGGCCGCGAGCGCGCCGGTGTCCTTGCCGGGCCTGGCGGCGGCGTAGGCGACATAGGCCGCAACGTCGGTCGCGTCCTTGCCCGTGACCAGATGCGGCGACATGATGCTGTCCCGGCGCGGGTATCCGATCTGCCGGTGGACAATGCCCTCGATGGTGCTGTCGACGCTCTCGCTCCCGTCGGCCGCCTCGCGAGCGGCGCGGAAAGCGTCATCCAGGTTGGGGCCCTGGGTACCCTTGGTGCCGGCGCGCGCCAGTGTGTGGCAGCTGCCACAGGTCCCCTTGCCGATGAAGAGCGCCTTGCCGTTGGCCAAGTCCGGCTGATTGGCCCGGCCCTGCGCGCAGCCGCCGACAACCGCGGCGAGTGCGAGCACGACGGGCACGGCCAACGCGCCCAGGCGGATGTTGGCAAAAGGGGCCAAGCGCCGGGAAGATTACCCGCTTGTGGGGATTGCTTCTCCCCCGATTGGTAGTCTGGCCGCCGTGAGCAATGACCAGAAATACCGTCTGCGCGCGCGGTCCGACCGGGAAGTCATCCGAACCGTCGACCCGGGAACCGTCTACGTGGATGCCGATAGCGGCCAGGAGTTCGAGGTCGTCGGCAAGGTGCTGCCGCTGGCGCCGTCACAGAGCAGCCTGCCCTGGTCCGTCGAAAACCTTCGCCTCTGCGGATGCTCGCTGAATCAGCTGGCCCCGAAGGACCTGAACGACTGTCCCCACTGCGCACGGCGGATGCCCGCCGTGGAGGAGTAGTCATGAACCGCAAGCTGCCCATCGTGCTCGTCATCCTGGCCCTCACCGTGCTCGCCGCCGGGTGCGGCGGAGACGATGAGAAGAACCTTCCGCCGCTGACCTCCACCCCGGAGCTCGTCCCGCCGTCATCGACGCCGACGAGCACGACCCCGGGCCTGACCACCGGCACCAGCACCACCTCGCCTTCGAACACGGTCAAGATCAGGACCATCGACGAGGCTCCATCGAACCAGGGTGGCGGCGGCGGCGGGGGCACCGAGGAGCCGCCGGCGACCGAGCCGACCAACACCCCGGACAGCCCCAAGAACGACACTCCGGCCAATCCGGACAGCTCCGCCGGCCGCTTCGAGCAGTTTTGCGCGAGCGACCCCAAGTCCTGCGGCAACTGACGATTTAGCGCCGCCGACGGCGCGCGGATGATCAGATCCGAGGGTTGTGGGTATACAACGCCCTGCGCGTCTGAGAGTCTGTGCGCACAGCTCAATTACGGAGGAAAACTTGAACACAAGGCACGTCTTGCGCAACGCACTGGTGGGGGCCTTCGCGGTGCTTGCGATTTCGGCACCGGTCGCTACGGCCGCCACGTCCATCGTCCACTATCCGCCGCGCGAATCGACGCGGACGTTCAACAACGCCAACGACTGGAGCTTCAGGGCGCTGTTCGGCGGCGTCTGCATCCCGGTGCTGATCTGCCCGACGCTGACTCCGACGTTCGAGACGACAGGCGGCGGTGACGGGCCCAACGACGGCTGGATCAAGCTCAGCATCGCCGACATCGCAGCCGCGGCGTCCAACGCCCGCGGGATCTGGGAGAGCCGGACGTTCAAGTACAAGGGCGTCGCGAACGAGCGGCCCCAGAAGGTCCGCTTCTCGCTCGACCGGAACACCGACCTGACCGCGCTGATCGCGGCCCAGGGCCGGGCCCGGTACGACGTCGAGATGGTCGACGTGACCAAGGGCGGCACAATCGCCAACACGATCTTCAAGGATCGGAACCTCGGCGTTACGAAGGGCTTCGTCCACGAAGGGCCCTTCACGGTCGGCCGCAACGTGCTGCAGATCGGGCACAAGTACTACGTCCGGATCGTCTCGAGGTTCGACCCGGAGCTGCAGGTCCTCCAGGGCGGCTTCACCGGCTATGACAACGTCGACCTGACCGCCAAGCGGAAGACGGTTACACCGCCCAAGAAGGGCCAGGGCAACCGCCATCCCGGCTGAGCTGTAAGAACAGGGCGCAACGTAAAAGGACCGGCCTCGAGCCGGTCCTTTTTCGTCAGCCGAGAGCTATCGGCTACTTGTACCTGTAGGTGATGCGCCCGCGATCGAGGTCGTACGGCGAGAGTTCGATCTTGATGCGGTCACCAGGCAGGATGCGGATGTAGTGGCGCCGCATCTTGCCCGAGATGTGTCCAAGCACCTCGTGCCCGTTGTCGAGCGTGACCCTGAACATGGTGTTTGGGAGGGCTTCGGTGACTTCACCCTCCATCTCGATTTTTTCTTCCTTGGCCAAAATAGATGTAGCGGCACCCCGAGGGGCGCCGTCCGTCAACCGATCACGGTGACGTTGACAGCCTTGGGTCCCTTTTCGCCGGCCTCTTCGTCATAAGAGACCTTGGCGCGCTCTGCAAGGGTCTTGAATCCATCGCCGTTGATGCCAGTGTGATGGACAAAGAGGTCCTGATCGCCTTCATCAGGCGTTATGAAGCCGAACCCTTTGTCGTCCCTGAACCACTTCACCGTTCCGGTTGCCATGCGTCTGAAATACCTTCCTGAATCTGTTTCCCGTCGAGCCAGTCGCCCGACGCCGTTCGCAACGCTAGCACCAGCGGCACGCTGCGGGAGTGCGGGATCAGCGGCCCTCGAAGGTGGCGTGTCCCGGGCCCTTGTCGAGAAACGTCTCGACCGCCCGCTTGAGGTCCTCGGTCTCGAAGAGCGCACCCGAGATCTCCCCGACACGAGCGTCGGCCCCGCGGACGCCCTCCTCGATCTGGGCACGAACGATGCGCTTGGTCGCGGCATGGGCCTTGGTGGGGCCGGCCGCCAGGCGCTCGGCGAAGGCCATCGTCTTCTCGAGCAGCTGATCGTCGGGCAGAACCCGGTTCACCACGTTCCAGCGTTCCAGCGTGGCGGCGTCGTACAACCCGCCGGTCATCACGAACTCGCGCGCCCGGGCTGGGCCCGCCAGCGCCGCCAGACGCTGCGTGCCGCCCATCGCGGGGGTCAGGCCCACGACGATCTCGACGAGCCCGAACTTGGCCGACTCGGACGCCCAGATCATGTCGCAGGCCAGTGAGACCTCGAAGCCGGCGGTGAGGCACAGGCCGTGGATGCAGGCGACCGTCGGGAGCGGCAGCTCCTCGATCTTGTGGATCATCGAGATCAGGCCCCCGAACATCTCGCCGCCCTGGGCCTCCGACAGGCCGTGGAACACGTCCACGTCGACCCCGCCCGTGAAGATCTTGCCCTCGGCCCTGTAGACCAGGGCGCGGGGAGGATTGGCTGCGACCTCGTCGACAACCTCGACCAGCTCGCGCATCAGCTCTTCGCCGAACAGGTTCAGCGGCGGGGAGTCGAGCACGATCACCCCGACGTCGCCGTGCTGCTCCAGCCGGACGCTGTTACCCACGGATCCGCTCCGCCAGGGCGGCGATTTCGGCCGGGTCCCCGGGCGTGGGCCGGACGGGAAGCTCCACGGGGTCATCTACGTATCGGGGGATGACGTGCATGTGGAAATGCCACACCGTCTGCCAGGCAGCCGGCTCGCAGGCGTTGATCAGGTTCACGCCGTCACACGCCAGCCGGTCGCGCATGGTCCGTGCCAGGCGTGCCGCGGCCATGCTGGTGGCGGCCAGATCGGCGTCGTCGATCTCGTAGAGGTTCTTGGAGTGCTCGCGCGGGATCACCAGCGCGTGGCCGGGCGTCCACGGGTTGATGTCCATGAACGAGATCGTGCGCTCGTCCTCCTCGATCACTGTGGCGGGCAGCTCGCCCGCCACGATCTTGCAGAAGATGCAGTCATCGGCCATTGAGCGCCGGAGCCTATCTGGATGCGCTAGGCCCCACCGGGGTCATGCTCACAGAATGTTCGTCCCTCCGGGCGAGTCCTCGAGCTACAGCCAGCCGGACCGGCGGAAGCGCCAGTACAGGAAGCTGCAGGCGCAGAGCATCAGGACAAGGACCGCGGGGTATCCCAGCGGCTCGCGAAGCTCGGGCATGTGATCGAAGTTCATCCCGTAGATGCCCGCGATCATTGTCGGCACCGCCAGGATCGCGACCCAGGCAGAGATCTTCCGCACGTCGTCGTTCTGGCGCGCGCCCACCTGGGCCAGGTTGGCCTCCAGGGCCCCTGCCAGGAGCTCGTTGAATCCCTCGGCGCGTTCGTCCGCCACCACGCAGTGGTCGTAGACGTCACGGAAATAGGCGCGCACCTCCTTGTGGACAAGCGGGGATTGACCTGACGCCAGATACTTGAGCGGCTCGCGCAGTGGTGCAGTGGCCCGGTGGAACTGGATGACCTCGCCCTTGAGCTGATAGATCCGCTCGGCGGGGTTGGTGCGTTCCGGCGAGAAGACGTCGGCCTCGACCTCCTCGATGTCGTCCTCGATTCCGTGAATCACCGGCTGGTAATCGTCGACCACCCGGTCGACGATCGCGTGGAGGATCGCTCCTGGCCCGCAGCGCAGCAGGTCCGGGCGCTTCTCCACCTGCAGCCGGACGTCATGCAGCGCGCTGGCCTTGCCGTGGCGCACCGAGATCAGGAAGTCGGAGCCCACGAACAGCAGGATCTCGCCGAACTCGACGGTCTCCGTCGCGTCGATGTAGCGCGCCGGGTGAAGCACCATGAAGAGCGAATCGCCGTACTTCTCGAGCTTGGGGCGCTGATGGGCGTTGATCGCATCCTCCACGGCCAGCTCATGCAGGTTGAACTCCCGCGTCACCGAGTCGAACTCCTCCGGGGTCGGCTCATGCAGCCCGATCCAGACGAAGGCGTTGTGCTGGCGGCAGGCGCTGTAGGCCTCGCGCAGGTTCACCTCGCCCTCCCGCCGCACCCCGTCCTCGTATACCCCGCAGTCGACGATCGTCATGGTTGGGCATTCTTACTTAGTTCGCGCGCCAGCTCCACGGCCTCGGCGCGGGTCTCGATCTCCCCGGCGAAACGGGCCTCCTGGAGAGCGGCCAGGAGCTTGCCCAACTCAGGCCCGCGATCGATTCCCAAGGCCTCCGCGAGCTCGTCGCCGCGAATCGGTGCCTTCGGTGCGCCGCCCCCCGCCCGCCAGCGGAGAGCCTCTCCCATGAGCTCGCCTGCAAGGGCCAGATGGGCGTCGATGGCGGCGTCCGCGTTCTTGCCCCTGGTGGCCAGCCGGTCGGCGCAGGACAACACCGTGACCTCGACCTCGACCGGAGAGCAGACCCGAAGGTAGGTGTAGACGGCCCGCCGCGACAACGGCGTGTGGTGGACCAGGAAGCCGAGGACCAGATGGTGGCGGGTCAGGGCGCCCAGGAAGGTGCGCAGCCGGTCGCTGGTGCGCAGGCGCCGGCACAGCTCCGACACCATCTCCTCCCCCACGGAGTCGTGGCCGATGAAGGTGACCCTTCCGTCGTCGCGGACCCCGCGTGTGGCCGGCTTGCCGATGTCGTGGAGCAGCGCGCCGAAGCGCAGCGCCTCACGGCGCGTGAGCTCGTCGGCGAACGGCTCGTCGAGCACGGCCGACAGCGCGGCGGTGTCCGGGCCGAAGACCTCCTCGAGCTTCGACTCCAGCTCGACCTGCTGGGCGAGAACCTCGACGGTGTGGTCGTGAACGTCGAGATGGTGGAAGTGGCTCTGCTGCACGCCATGCAGCTCGTAGATCTCCGGGAGGACCGCACGGGTCACACCGAGCCGGTCCGAAAGCGCGAGCCCGTCGACGACCCGCGAGCTCACCATCAGCCGGCGCAGCTCGGCGAAGACCCGCTCGGGAGAGGTCTCCGGGATCCGCGGCGCGGCCTCCGCGGTGAGGGCCTCCGTCGTGGCGTCCGGCGCAAAGCCGAGCTCCGCCGCGAGCCTGACCAGGCGCAACGGGCGCAGCGGATCGGCGGCGTAGGCCTCGGCGCCGAGCACCCTGAGCCGCCCCGCGTCAAGGTCGCTCTGCCCTCCCTGGGGGTCGATCAGCCCGCCTCCGTGCAGCGGTGAGGCCATGGCGTTGATGCTGAAGTCCCGCTGAGCCAGGTCGGCCTCGATCGACCCGCCCTGTAGCCGGGACACGTCGCAGGTCCAGCCGCCGGAGCGCGCCAGGGCACGCCATCCACCGAACTCATCCGAAAGCGGGAAGGCGGGGCCGCCCGCGGCCTTGGCCACAGCCCGGGCCACCGCCTCGGGCTCCCCGGCGAAGGCGATGTCCACGTCTTCGATCGGGCGGCCCAGCAGAGCGTCGCGGATCGTGCCCCCGACCAGCCAGCCATCTACCCCTTCGAGGGCCTCCCGGACCGCTGCAACGGCCGGGCTAGTGTCGAGAGCGGCGAGGCTCATGAAGCGGGATATTCCCTCGGCACCCGGCTGCTGACCCCGCACGTGACCTCGTAGTTGATGGTGTCCAGACGCCGGGCAACCTCCTCGCAGAGGAGGTGGGCCTCGCCCTGCCGCCCGAAGATCACCGCCTCATCCCCGATCTCGACGTCGGTCTCCGAGCCCAGGTCGACCGTGATGTTGTCCATGCTCACGGTTCCCACCAGCGGCCTGGGCAGGCCCCGGATCAGGATTTCGGCGTTGTTGGTCAGGCCGCGGCGCACGCCATCGGCATAGCCGATCGGAAGCACTGCGATCCACGTGGCCGAGGGTGCCCACCACCGGCGACCGTAGCCCGCGCTCTGCCCGGCGTCGAACCGCTTGACCATCGCCACGTAGGAGCTGAGCCGCATCGCCGGCTCCAGCCCCCGCGCGGCCGGATCCTCCCCGAACGGGTCGAGTCCGTAGACCGCCACGCCGCAGCGGACCATGTCGAAGTGCGCGGCCGGATCGCGATACACGCCCGCGCTGTTCGACGCGTGCACGATCAGGCCTGGGCGGGCGGCCTTCAACCCGCCGGCGAAGGCGGTGAAGCGCTCCAGCTGGGCAGGGAAGTGCTCATCACCGGGCTCATCCGCGGTGGCGAAGTGGGTCATCACGCCGGCCAGCTCCAGCCCGGATGCGGCATCGATGGCATCGACAACCGCATGCGCCGTGGCCTCGGCGGGCGCGCCAAGGCGCCCCATGCCCGTGTCGAGCTTCACGTGCACGCGGACCGCGTGCCCGATCCGGGCGGCCTCGGCAGCCATGGCCGGCACGAATGCGGGGTCCCATGCGACGAGGTCGGCGCGGGCGTCGACGGCAATGCCGAGATCCGAATGCGTCAGGGCGCCCATGACCAACAGCCGGGGCTCGAGGCCCGCCGCACGCAGCTCCGCCGCCTCGGCGGCCGTCGCTACGGCGAGCCACGTGGCGCCGCCGGCGAGCGCTGCGCGTGCGCACTCGGCATGCCCGTGCCCGTAGGCGTCGGCCTTGACCACCGCGCACAACTCCGCCCCACCGGTCAGGAGCGAGCGCAGGTGCCGGCAGTTGCGCTCGAGCGCCCCGGTGTCGATGGTCGCCAGCGCGCGCCGCGGAGAGCTCATTCGGGCGCCCCCGCGCTGAAGGCCGCGGGTAGCGCATCGATCACATCGCGCGCCACGGTGTGCTCCGCGCCGACCCGCCTGGCGGCCGCGATTCCGGCGTGGGCATGCGCCAGCACTCCGGCCGCGGCGGCCTCAAAGGCCTCGAGCCCCTTGGCCATCAGTGCGGCGACCACGCCCGAGAGGACGTCGCCGGTGCCCGCGGTGGCCAGTCCGGGCGTGGCTCCGGGGCTGATGGCCACCAGTCCGCCCGGCGCAGCCACAATCGAGTCATCGCCCTTGAGGATCACGACGCATCCGCTTCGCCGAGCTGCCTCCCGGGCGCTCGCCAGGCGATCGGCCGCGACCGAATCCGACGTGGTGTCCAGCAACCGGGCCAGCTCGCCCGCGTGCGGCGTCAGGACCGTGGGACCGTTGCGGCCCGCGAGCGACTCCAGCGCGCCGGAATGTGCGTTGAGCCCATCGGCGTCGATCAGCAGGGGCCCCTCCAGCGCCTGCGCCACGCGCCGCGCGAAGGCAAGGGCGCTCTCCGCTCGGCCCAGGCCGGGGCCGAGCACCGCGGCGCCTGAGCGCTCGGCCATCTCGATCACGCGCTCCGCGCCCTCGGGCACATGCGAGCCGTCAGCCTCCGGCAGGCCGACGGTCATCGGCTCGAGCAGGAGCCCCTCCAGGATCGGCTCGAGCGATGCCGGCACCGCGACCTGCACGTATCCGGCGCCAGTGCGCTGCGCCGCCATGGCCGTCATGCACGGGGCGCCGGTCAGGCCCCGGGCACCACCAGCGACCGCCACGACCCCTGACGTGAACTTGGAGCCTTCGGCCGCGCGAGCCGGCACTAGCTCCAGCACGCGGCCGCTGATCAGGCCCGCGCCGGTGGGCGCCGGTGCCCCTCGCGGGACGCCGATGTCGATGATCTGGACAGCCCCGGAGTGGTGCTTGCCGGGCGCAACGTGAAGGCCGATCTTCGAGCCGTGGAAGGTCGCGGTGGCATCGGCCTTGACCGCGGGGCCCTCCACCCGACCGGTGGCTGCGTCCACTCCGGAGGGCACGTCGCAGGCGAGCACCGGGGCTCCGGTGGCGTTGATGGCCTCGATCGCCCCGGCCACGGGCTCGCGCGGGGTGCCCTCGAACCCGGTTCCCAGCAGGCAGTCGACAATGCAGGCCGCACCCTGCAGCAGGGCCGGATCGAACGCCTGCGGCCCGTCGCCGGTCAGGCACTCGAGGTTCGCGCGGGCGTCGCCCTGGAGCTCTGCGGGATCACAGGCTGCGAGCAGGCGGACCACGTGCCCGTCGCGCCTGAGCTGGCGGGCCGCCACCAGGCCGTCACCCCCGTTGTTGCCCTTGCCGATGACGATGGCGATCGGGTCGGCACCGGCCGCCATGGCCGCGGCTGCGCGCGCCAATCCCAGGCCCGCCCGCTCCATCAGGTCCAGCGAGGGCACGCCCCCGTGCTCGACCGCCCAGGAGTCAACCGCGCGCATCTCCGCGCCCTCGTAGAGGGGATCCAGCCACGCGGGCAGCATCAGGCCGGTGCCTCCGGATGGAGCAGGGCAACGGCCGCCGCCATCGATCGCTCGTGGGTCAGCGAGATCGATGCCGATACGCCGAGCTCGCGCGCCCGCGCCGCCGCCGCGCCGCTCAAGCGGATGCCCGGGCCCTGGCTGCCCGGCACCACCTCGACATCCTGGAAGCTCCACGACTCGAGGCCCAGGGCCTTGGCCACCGCCTCCTTGGCGCAGAACCGCGCGGCCAGGTGCTGGGCCGGCCGGGCACGGCCGTCTGCGTACGCCCGCTCGTCAGGCGTGAAGAGGCGCTCGGCAAGCCCGGGACGCCGCGCCAGGGCACGCTCCAAGCGGTCTATTTCGAGCAGGTCGATGCCGACTCCGGTCACGCGCCGAGCGTAACGGGCGGCGCCCCTGGCACGGCTACTCGACCGTGACGGTCTTTGCCAGGTTGCGGGGCTGATCGACGTTGAGCCCCCGCAGGCGTGCGATCCGGTAGGCCAGCAGCTGGAGCGGGATCACCGCCAGGATGGGCTGCAGGAGCCAGTCGGTTCGCGGCACGTAGAGAACCTCCTCGGCGTGGGCGGCCACCTTGTCGTCTCCCTCGGTGGCCACCGCCACCACGTGGGCTCCGCGCGCCCTGACCTCGGCGACGTTGGACAACACCTTGTCGAGCACTGGGGCGTCCGTCGCAACGCACACCACGGGCGTGTCCTCCGAGAGCAGGGCGATCGGCCCGTGCTTCATCTCGCCGGCTGCGTACGCGTCGGTGGGGATGTAGGAGATCTCCTTGAGCTTCAACGCGCCCTCCAGGGCGACCGGCAGGCCGATGTGACGCCCCAGGTAGAGGAAGAACTCCGAGTCCTTCCAGTGCTCGGCGATCGCGCTCACGTCGTCCTCCGCGTGGGCCAGCAGGGCCGTCACGTGGTGCGGGATGTGGCCCAGCTGGGCGACGAGCTCGGTCAGCCGATCGGCGTCGAGGGTCTCCCTGACCTGGGCCAGCTTCAGCGCCAGCAGGTACATCACCGCGACCTGCGCCACGTAGGTCTTCGTCGCCGCCACGCCGATCTCGAGGCCGGCGCGGGTGAACAGCACGCCGTCGGAGTCGCGGGTTGCCTGGCTGCCCATGACGTTGGTCACGGCAAGCACGCGTGCGCCGCGCTCCCTGGCCAGGCGCATGGCCGCCAGGGTGTCGGCGGTCTCGCCCGACTGCGAGATTCCGATCACCAGGTCGCCCGGGCCCACCACCGGGTCGCGGTAGCGGTACTCGGAGGCAACGTCCATCTCCACCGGGAGCCGCGCCCACGTCTCGATGGCGTAGCGGCCGACCATTCCCGCGTGGTACGAGGTCCCGCAGGCCACGATCACGATCCGCCGCAGCCCGGCCAGCTCGTCGTCGGAGATCCCGATGTCGCCCAGCTCCACGTGATCTCCCTGGAGGCGGTCGAAGATGGTCTCGGCCACCGCGTCGGGCTGCTCGTGGATCTCCTTGAGCATGAAGGTCTCGTAGCCGCCCTTCTCGGCGGCCTCCTCGTCCCAATCCACCTCCTCGGGCTCGCGCTCGATCTGCTCGCCCGTGTGGGCGTCGTAGAACGTCGCCCCCTCGGCCCGCAGAGCCACGATCTGGTCGTCCTCGACGATGTGGACCATCCGGGTGTGCTTGAGAAAGGCGGGGATCGCCGAGGCGATGAACTGCTCGCCATCGCCCACTCCCACCACCAGTGGCGGCTCCTTGCGGGCGCCGACCAGCAGCCCGGGTGAGTCGGCGGCCATGGCCACGAAGGCATAGTGCCCGCGGAGATCGGCGAAGGCCAGGCGCACGGCGTCCACCAGATCGTCCTTGTAGTGGCTGGAGATCAGGTGCGCGACCACCTCGGCGTCGGTCTCGGATGTGAAGTCGGCCCCGTCGGCGGCCAGCTTCTCGCGGAGGTCGAGGTAGTTCTCGACGATCCCGTTCAGGACGATGTGGACCCTGTCGCCGGTGTCGTAGTGCGGGTGGGCGTTCTCCTCGCTTACCCGGCCGTGTGTGGCCCAGCGAGTGTGCCCAATGCCGCAGGTGGACTCCGCCTGCGCGGTGGCGCTCGCGGGATCGGAGGCGCGCGCCTCCACTGCCTCGCGGAGGGCTGACAGGTTGCCGACCGCTCGTACCGAGTCGATCGACCCAGCGGCCTGAAGGGAGACACCGGCGGAGTCATAGCCCCTGTACTCGAGCTTCTCGAGCCCCTGGAGAAGGATCTCCTGACAGGCCTGCTCGCCCACGTATCCGACGATGCCGCACACGGGTGGTGGTACCTCCTGAGATCGTCGTTTCCTGCCCGGGCAACGGCCCCGGAACGATTGAGAGCCGCTCGCCAGCGGCTCTCTCAGTGCCCTTTCAGGCAGACAAAGCGTAGCAGCGGCCCTACGCGGCCCCGAGTTCGCGCTCGACCACCGCCACGAGCAGCTCGGTGACCTGCCGGCACTCGTCCTCGGTCGGGGCCTCGACCATGACCCGCACCAGGGGCTCGGTGCCGGAGGGCCTGACCAGAACCCGGCCCCGGCCCTCGAGGGCCGCATCCTGCTCCCGGACGGCATCCCACACGGCCGTGGCGCCTTCCAGGCCGCCGCGGTCCGCCACGGTCACGTTGACCAGCAGCTGGGGCAGCTTGTCCATCGCGTCGCGGTCGGCCAGATCGGCTCCCGCGAGTGCCTCGAGGGTGAGCAGCGCCGACGCCGTTCCATCGCCGGAGGGCACGAAGCCCGTGTCGATGATGTGGCCCGACTGCTCGCCGCCCAGAGCCCAGCCGCGCTGCACCAGCTCGGCCAGCACGGCGCGGTCGCCCACCGCGGTGGTGGCGACCTCGATGCCCAGACCCTCCATGGCCTGGTGGAACCCGTAGTTGGTCATCACGGTGACGGCGACACCGCCGCCCGTCAGGCGGCCGCTGTCGCGCAGGTGGACGGCGGCCATCGCGATCAGCTCGTCTCCGTCGACCACCGCGCCGCTGCGATCTACCGCCAGAACGCGGTCGCCGTCGCCGTCGAAGGCGAAGCCCACGTCGTGCCCCTCCGCGGCCACCCGCTCGGCGAGGGCCTCGACGTGCGTCGAGCCGCAGCCCTCGTTGATGTTGCGCCCATCGGGCTCGGCGGCGATCACGTCGACGTGCGCCCCCAGGCGCCTGAAGATCTCGGGCGCCACCATGAACGTGGCGCCGTGCGCGCAATCCAGAAGGACCCGCCTGCCGCTCAGGTCCAGGTCCGCGAAGCGGACGTGCAGCTCGCGGAGGTAGTCCCCGGCGGCTCCGTGAAGCTCGCGCACACGGCCCGAATGATCGGCCGGGCCCTTCGGGTCCGTTACCTGGGCCTCGATGGCGAGCTCCGCCTGGTCGGAGAGCTTCATGCCGTCGGGGCCGAAGAACTTGATGCCGTTGTCCTGGTACGGGTTGTGCGAGGCCGAGACCACGACCGCCATGTCGAATCCGTAACGGCGGACCAGAAGCGCGGCCCCTGGCGTTGGCAGGACACCCGCCAGCACCGCCTGCCCCCCGGCCGCGGCGATCCCGGCCGCCAGCGCCGCCTCGAGCATGTGCCCGGATTCGCGGGTGTCACGAACGATCAGCACCTGTGGCTCCGGTGCGGAGGCGGTCGTCGCCGCACCGCGGCCAAGGGCCAGGGCCAGCTCGGGCGTCAGGAACTCACCGGCACGGCCGCGAACCCCATCGGTTCCGAAAAGGCGCGCCGCGGCCTTGGCCTCGAGGCCCATTGCGGGACTCAGCGCTTCGAGAACTGCGGGCGCTTACGCGCCTTCTTAAGGCCGGCCTTCTTGCGCTCCTTGACGCGCGGGTCGCGGGTCAGGAACCCGCGGCGCTTGAGCTCGCCTCGAAGGTTGGGATCGGCCTTCTCCAGGGCGCGGGCGATTCCGTGCCGGAGCGCAGAGGCCTGGGCGGCGACGCCGCCGCCGTGGATGCGTGCCACGACGTCCATGCGGGCATCGTTGCCCGTGGCCGCCAGGGCATCCTTGGCGGTCTTCTGAAGTGTGACCCTCGGGAACGCGTCCTCCAGGGTGCGGCCGTTGATCGTGTAGACGCCGGTGCCGGGCTTCAGGATCACGCGTGCAACCGCGGTCTTGCGCTTGCCGGTGGCCTGGTAGCGGGCGTCGGCCGCCAGCTCGAGCGGGGTCACGGCGATCGGCGCATCGTCGGCCGGCGCGTCCTCCTCGATCTCGGGCGCGGGAGCGTCGTCGTCGTAGCGGCTCAGATCGGGCTCGTCGGACTCCTCGCGGCGATCCTCCAGGACCAGGTCGGGCTCCAGGTCGGCGCCGGGCACCACGTCGGGCTTGGCGTCTGCCTCGTCCTTGTCGCGCTTCTTCTCCTTGCGCGGCTCGGCGGGAGCGGCGTCGGCGTCGGCGGCCGGAGCCTCCTCCGCGGCGGGCGCGGGAGCCTCCTCGGCAGGAGCTTCCTCCTCGGCAGGAGCCTCCCCGGCGGCAGGAGCTTCCTCGGCCGGGGGCGCGTCGGCTACCGGCTCGGCGGCCTCAGGGGCCTGCTCGGGCTCGGGGGCAACGGCCTCGGGCTGATCCTCCTGCGGAAGGTCTGGGGTCTGCTCGTCGTCGGCCATCAAGTGCTCATCTCCATCTCGCGCGGCTTCTGGGCCACATGCGGGTGATCGGGCCCGGCGTACACCTTCAGCTTGGTGATCTGCTGGCGGGCGAGGCGGTTGCGGGGCATCATCCCCTTGACTGCGAGACGGATGACCTCCTCGGGACGGCGCTCGAGCATCTCCTTGAGCGTCCGCGAGCGAAGCCCGCCGGGGTAGCCCGAATGGCGGTAGTAGCGCTTCTCATCGAGCTTCTTGCCGGTCACGACGATCTTCTCGGCGTTGATCACGATCACGAAGTCGCCGACGTCGCAATGTGGCGTGTACTCGGGCTTCTTCTTGCCCCGCAGGTGATCGGCGATCTGGGTGGCCAAGCGACCGAGCGTTTTGCCGGTCGCGTCGACCACGAGCCATTCGCGCTCGCGGGTAGCTGGATTTGCCACAAAGGTCTTCATCTCAAAAAAGTGGCCGGGCATGCCCGGCGGAGCGCCGACCGAAGTCAGCGCGACGCAACATCTTGCCACACCCAGTGCCGCCGGCGTGTCCCGAACCGCCCCGGTCTATACTTCCGCGAGCTTTTGAAGCCAAATGCCGAGTCCCTGTGGCCCTCTGTCACGGGGAACGGGGGAACCGAATCGGTGGTCGCCGTCAGGCCTCCGAGGGGCGAATCGGGTGGGCGCGTTGCGCCTGCCAACCCGTAGCGCTACTTCTCATCGCGCGAGCCCGTCAGCTAACCCCGTAGGCCGAGAAGAGAGGCGTAGAGCTACGTGATCCACCATCCGGGTACCCGCTCATCCAGGGCCAAGCGAGCGCTGCGCGCGCTGCCGGTCGCTGTCCTGGGCTCGCTGGCGCTCGTGGGGCCCGTCCAGGCGACCGACCTGCTGCCGGGCCTGGTCGGGGACGACGCGAGTCTCAAGGCCAGCCGCGTCGACCCCACCTTCGGCGAGCAGGAGACGGACACGAACACGACCGACACCACGGACACCACGAACACCACAGAGTCCCCGAATGACCGCACGACGCCGGGCAGCGGCGGCGGGCGCCACCGCAACAACGACTTCACCGTCGGCGGGGGCAAGCAGCCGGCCATCGAGACCGACGTCGACAACAAGGTCTTCTACGACACGAAGAAGCCGG
>JAXDIE010000120.1:0-7848 GCA_034664165.1 Thermoleophilaceae bacterium
TCGGCGATCTTCACGCCGGTCACGGCGTTGTTCTTGATGCTCTTCTTGACCACCGAGTTCTTCGGCGCCTTCTTCACAGCAAGGGCGACCCCGCCGATCGAGCAGAAGAGGGCGATGATCGCCAGAACCAGCGCCGGCGAGACGTTTTCCCTAACGGAATGCGCCATTCAGGCCGACCTTAACGCGGGTGCGACCGGGTTGGCAAGTGGCGTTGCGGGGCCTGAAGCGGGCCGAACGACGATCTACCCCTGCTAGCCTCTTCGGTTACCCGCCGTACGGGTAACTCGTCTTTGGAAAGGGCTGGATTTTCCCAGTGAGCAGGTTCTTCAAGAGCGTCTTCTTCCCGATTTTGATCGTGGTTGTCCTCGCGCTCTTCGCGCGCGAGTTGATCAGCCCGACCACGGCGCCGCCTCCGCCCACCTATTCCGAGTTCCAGCAGCAGGTCAGCGACGGCCAGGTCAGCGCCGTCACGATCAACACCAAGGACAACACGATCGAGGTCGATCCGAAGTCCACGACCGAGACTCCTTACAAGACCGCCTACCCGGACAACACCGAGCAGAGCCTGGTCAACACGCTCGAGGCGGCCGACGTGCCGATCGACGTGGAGGGCAAGGGCGGAGGAGGCCTCGGGCAGATCCTCATCTACGTGCTGCCGATGATCCTGTTCCTCGTCTTCTGGCTATTCATCATGAATCAGATGCAGGGCGGCGGCTCGAAGGTCATGTCCTTCGGCAAATCACGCGCCAAGCGGATGTCCGTCGACAGCCCCAAGATCTCCTTCCGTGACGTCGCGGGGGTCGACGAGGCCGTCGAGGAGCTGCACGAGATCAAGGAGTTCCTCGAGAACCCCAAGAAATTCCAGGCGCTCGGCGCCCGAATACCGAAGGGGGTCCTGCTCTACGGGCCCCCGGGAACCGGCAAGACGCTGCTCGCGCGCGCCGTCGCAGGCGAAGCGGGAGTGCCGTTCTTCTCGATCTCGGGATCCGATTTCGTCGAGATGTTTGTCGGCGTTGGCGCCTCGCGCGTGCGTGACCTGTTCGAGCAGGCCCGCCAGAACTCGCCGTGCATCATCTTCATGGACGAGATCGACGCCGTTGGCCGCCACCGCGGCGCCGGCATGGGCGGCGGTCACGACGAGCGCGAGCAGACCCTGAACCAGCTCCTGGTGGAGATGGACGGGTTCGAGACCAAGGACAACATCATCATGATCGCGGCCACCAACCGGCCCGACATCCTGGATCCCGCTCTGCTGCGCCCGGGCCGCTTCGATCGCCAGATCACGGTCGACCGCCCGGACCGCAAGGGCCGCGCCAAGATCCTCGAGGTCCACACGCGCGGCAAGCCGCTGGCGCGCACGATCGACCTGGACAACCTCGCCGCGCAGACGCCCGGGTTCACAGGCGCCGACCTGGCCAACCTCGTGAACGAGGCAGCCCTGCTGGCAGCCCGCACGGGCCAGCGCGAGATCGATCACGTCCATCTCGAGGAAGGCATCATGCGCGTGATCGCCGGTCCCGAGAAGAAGACCCGCGTGATGTCCGAGAAGGAGCGCCGTGTCACGGCCTACCACGAGATGGGGCACGCGCTTGTCGGCCACTTCCTCGAAAACAGCGACCCGGTCCACAAGATCTCCGTGATCTCGCGCGGCCAGGCCCTGGGCTACACGATCTCCCTGCCAACGGAGGACAAGTTCCTGACCACCCGTGCCGAGTTGCAGGACACGATGGCCATGACCCTGGGCGGCCGCGCCGCCGAGGAGCTCAGCTTCGGAGAGGTCACCACGGGCGCCTCCAACGACATTGAGAAGGTCACCGCCACCGCGAAGCAGATGGTCATGCGTTTCGGAATGTCCGAGAAGCTCGGCCCGCGCGTCTTCGGGCATGACCACTCACAGCCGTTCCTCGGCCGCGAGTTCAACTCCGAGCCCGACTACTCGGACGACGTTGCCCGTGAGATCGACGGCGAGATCCGCCGTGTGGTGGAAGAGGCCCACCAGGTGGCACGGAAGATCCTCGAGGATCACCGCGACGACCTGGAGCACACCTCCGAGCTGCTGCTCAAGTACGAGACCATCGAGCGTGAGCAGTTCCTCAAGCTGCTGGACGGGCTGCCCGAGGACGAGATCTTCCCGCCGGAGGAGCCGATCCTGGCCCATCCGACCCAGAAGCCGCCGGAGGCCGACACCGCGCCCGAGAAGCGCGAGCGCGCCCCGCGCACGCTCCCGCGTCCTGGCCTGGCCGGCGGAACGGCCGACATGACCGCTCACGATCCGGAGAAGCCCGAACTCGCCTGAGTGACGGATCGCACGCCCCGGCTTCCGGCGTGTCCGTCAGAATGGCCGGGATGAGTCCTGACGCACAGAAGGTCATCCGGCATTTCGAGCTGCGTAAGGAGCGCCAGCTCCCGCCCGCATCCGACTTCCACCCCGGCGTTGAGCTATGGACCCCGGACACCTGGCCCGACGGCCGCCATCACGTGGGACTGGCGGCGATCGCATCGCTGTTCGAGCGCTACTACGACACCTGGGACGACATCTCGTTCGAATGGGATGAGCCCTTCGAGCTGGCCAACAAGGTCCTCGTCCGGTTCAAGCACAGGGTGAAGGGCCGCTCCAGCGCGGTCGAGGTCGAGCACAAGGGCACGGCCGTCTACGGATTCCGCGACGGGAAGATCGCCTGGATGGGCTTCTTCTTCGACGACCAGTTCGCACAGCTCGTGGCCAGCTCGGACTCGCCGAACGACGTGGTCGCGGCCGCGATGGAGGACTCGCCGTAACCGAGCCGATTCTCATGGGCGTGCTGAACGTGACGCCCGACTCGTTCTCCGATGGCGGGATGTTCCTCGACCGGGACGCCGCGGTGGAGCACGGCGAGGAGATGGCCGCCGACGGCGCCGACATTCTCGACGTGGGGGGTGAATCGACGCGTCCCGGCGCCGAGCCGGTGGACGTGGACGAGGAGCTGAGGCGGGTGGTTCCGGTGATCGAGGACCTGGCCGGCCGGGTCGGGGCCCGCCTGTCGATCGACACCACCAAGGCCGAGGTCGCCCGGAGGGCGCTGGACGCAGGCGCGACGATCGTCAACGACGTGTCGGCCTTCCGCTTCGAGCCCGAGCTTGCCGGGATCGCGGCAGCCGCGGGAGCCGACTGCTGCCTCATGCACATGCAGGGTGAGCCCCGGACCATGCAGGCCGACCCCCACTACGACGACGTGGTCTCCGAGGTCAAGGCCTTCCTCCAGGAGCGGATGGCCTTCGCCGTGGCCGAGGGGGTCCCCGAGGAGCGGATCTGGCTGGATCCCGGCATCGGCTTCGGCAAGGCGCTGGATCACAACCTGGAGCTGCTCAGGCGCCTGGACGAGATCGCTGCTCTCGGACGTCCTGTGGTGATCGGGACCTCGCGCAAGAGCTTCCTCGGGCGGATCACCGGGCGGGCCGAAGCCGAGCGCCTGCCCGGGACGATCGCGACCAACCTGATCGCCTGGCAGCACGGCGCGAGCGTGTTCCGCGTGCACGACGTTCGCGAGGTGGGGGACGCCCTTCGGGTGGCCGCTGCTACGTTCGGGCCGTGATGCACGACGAAGAAGAGCCGCTGGACGACGACGACGAGTTGCGCAGCGACGCCCCGGTGCACATCGAGGTGACCGGGCTCTCGCTGTACACGCACCACGGCGTCGAGGCCGCCGAGCGCGAGGTGGGGCAGCGCATCGTGATCGACCTTGGCTTCGACGTGGACGAGTGCGATGCGACCGTGACGGATCGGGTAGAGGACACGGTCGACTACGCAGAGGTCTGCCAGGCCGTGGCGCTGGTGGCACAGGAGCGCTCCTACCGGACGCTCGAGCGCCTCTGCACCGCCATCGCCGACCGCATGCTCGACCGTTTCTCCGCCGACGCGGTGTACGTGCGGGTGACCAAGCCCGAGCCCCCGATTCCGCTTCCCGTGGAAGAGGTTTCCGTGGAGCTCACGCGCGAGCGCGACGACTGACCGAGTCATGATCGGGTTCATCGGGCTGGGATCCAACGTCGGTGACCGCACGGCGAACCTCCTTGCCGCATGCGACCGCCTCGAAGACCACGGCGTTGCAGTTCTGGCTCGCTCATCGATCTATGAGACGGCCCCCCAGGGAGAGATGCTCGACCAGCCCGACTTCCTGAATGCGGTTGTTGAGGTCGAGACCGACCTGGCGCCCGAGGAGCTGCTCGCGGCGTGCAAGGAGATCGAGGGCCAGGTTGGCCGCGAGCCTGGAGGCCCGCGCCACGGCCCGAGGATCGTGGACCTCGACGTGCTGCTCCTGGGTGAGCTGGAGGTCAGGTCGGAGCGGATGACGCTGCCCCACCCCGAGATCCTGTCGCGTAGGTTCGTCCTCGAGCCGCTCCTGGAACTGAGGCCGGGGCTGGAGCTGCCGGGTGGCCGGATCGCCGCCGACGCGATGCGGGCCGTCCTGGATCAGCCGGTGCGTCCCGTCAGCCCACTGTGAGGCTGATCACAGGCAGTATCGGCGACTGCTGAATCGGAGTAGGCTCGCCGAGCGGTCTAGGGAGGAACGATGCTCGGTCATAGGCAGGTGATGTGCTTGGTCTTCCTGGCCACCGCGATGCCTGGCGTTCTTGGCCCGGCCGCGGGCCTGGCAGCTGAGCCTGCGGCTCCTCTTAGCGAGTTGGACGTCCGGGCAGACGCACCGGCGGCGACTCCGGAGCCCAGCGCCGGCGCCCTGAAGCGGGCCCAGAGCCGACTCGGCGATCAGGCCACGGTCGACGTCGATTCAACCAACGGTGGCCTGCGCACCCTTGGGAGCTCAAATGGGCTGCTCACGGGCTCGGCCTCGGGCGACCCCGCCGACATCGCCCTCGACTACGTTGGCTCACATCAGGGTCTGACCGGACTCGATGACGCCGATCTCGCCGCCCTGAGCCTGGCCGCCCGCTACACCTCGCCGAACGGCGTGACCCACCTGACCTGGCAGCAGACCGACAAGGGCGTTCCGTCCTACGACACGTTTCTATCGGTCAACGTCGCCCATGACGGGTCGATCGTGAATGTCACCGGGTCGCCTGTCCACGGCCTGCAGATCGAGTCCGCAAAGCCCGGTCTCTCGCGCTCCGAGGCGGCCGATGTGGCCTCGGAGGACGTCGGGGGCACCGTCGACGCCGCGGGCAGGGTGATCTTCGCGCAGCCCGACGACGATCGCCTGGCCTGGCAGCTCACGGCAACAGCCGGCGACGGGCGCATGTACGACGAGGTCGTGGACGCGCAGAGCGGCGAGTTGCTCGCCCGCCACTCGCTGAGCAGTGACGTAGCGGCCAACGCGAGCGTCTTCGACTACCACCCGGGTGCGGCCATCGGTGGTACTGCGCATACGGTCGACCTGAACGCGGACCCGCAGTGGTTGAACGACTCGAACGTCAACACCCGGCTGTCGGGCCGCAACGCCCACGCCTACGCAGATGTCGACGGCGGGAACGATGTCGACTTCGGCGAGGACATTGCTGCGGTCGGCGGCAACTGGAACTTCCCCCAGGTTGGGGTCGCGTGCAGCGGGCAGACCGCCTCGGTGTTCACCTCGATCTGCACATGGAACGGCTCGACCGGGACCGAGCCGACGAACCGCGCCCAGGCGACCACCCAGCTCTTCTACCTGGCCAACAACTACCACGACTGGCTGGCCCAGTCCCCGATCGGCTTCACCAACGCCTCCCACAACTTCGAAGTCGGTGGCACGGGCGGCTCCGATCCCGTGAACGCCGAGGCAGACGACAACGTCGCGGCCTCCTCTAACAACGCAAACATGAACACACCGGCTGATGGGCTCTCGCCGCGGATGCAGATGTTCATGTTCAAGAACTCGCTCCCGGCGATCAACGGCAGCGATGACGCGTCGATCGTCTACCACGAGTACACGCACGGGCTTTCGAACCGACTGGTCAACAACGGCTTGGGCAATGGCCTGAACGCCAGGCAGTCCCAGGCGATGGGGGAGGGCTGGAGCGACTGGTACGCGATGGACTACCTGGTCCAGCAGGGCTTCGAGACCGACACTCCCGCCGTCAGCGACGTGCCGGTAGCCGAGTACGCGACCAACAACTCCAACACAGGTATCCGCCACAACGCCCTGGACTGCCCGGTCGGATCGGCCGACGTAACCCACTGCCCGGGCGGCGGTGTTACCTCGTCCGGCAACCCCCGCGCCGGCCCTGGGGGCTTCGGCTTCGACGACATGGGCCTGATCGGCTCCTACACCACCTTCGTGACCGACCAGTTCACCCGCTTCGAGGTCCATGACGACGGCGAGATCTGGGCCGAGACGCTCTGGGACCTCCGCACGGCGCTTGGAGCGTCCACCGCACGGGGGCTGATCACGGAGGCGATGAGACTTTCGCCGGCAAATCCGTCGTTCATCGACATGCGCAACGCCATCCTCCAGGCCGACGTCGTGGCAGGAGGCGCGAACCATGCGGCGATCTGGCAGGTGTTCGCCGGCCGCGGCATGGGCCTTGGGGCCTCCACCCCGAGCTCCGAGGCAACGCGCGGGAATCCCTCGACTGCGGTGCCGCTGTTGGCAGAGACCGGTCCGGTGCAGTTCACGGATCCCCTGCCGCTCGGAGATGGCGACGACGTTGCCGAGCCGGGGGAGACCCTCCGCGTGGTGCTGCCGGTCCAGAACCCCGGCGCCGGCGCGCTCACCGGGGTGACCGGAACGCTGACCTCCTCGACGCCCGGGGTCGTCGTGGGCCAGGGCCAGGTCGCCTACGGCACGATCCCGGCCGGTGGTCAATCCACGCCCGGGACGCCATTCGTGATCACCGTCCCCACCGCGACTCCCTGCAACAACACGAGCGTCGCCCTGTCGCTCGCTATACAGACCGGTCAGGGGCCGTCCCTTCCCGCCCCGTCGTCGATTGCCCTGGGCGCACCCTCCAGCACCTTCCCGTCGTTTGGCCTTCCTGCTGCCATCTCGGACGGACCCGGGACCCCGGGGCCGAGCGCCGGCGTCCTGCAGACCCTGAATATTCCCACCGCCGGCACGGTCAACCGGCTGCGGGTCCGGGTCGCGGTCACGCACTCGTTCATCGGCGACCTGACGGGCAAGCTCACCTCCCCCGGCGGACACAGGATCGTCTTGTTCGAGCGGCCGGGACCGGGTCAGTTCGGGTCGGGGGCCAACAACTTCGACGTGACCTTCGACGATCGCGCCTCGACCGTCTTCCAGGACACGCCCAACCTCGAACAGCCTGGGCCGACCGGCCCGACGCTTCCCGACGAGGCCTTGTCGGCATTCAAGGGCGAGTCCCAGCAGGGCAATTGGACGCTGCGCCTCTTTGACTCGTACAGCGGCGACACCGGCTCGCTCACGACGTTTTCGATCCAATCCGGCCCGGACACCTGCGCGACCACGGTGACCCCGCCCCTCGCCGCCACCGATCCGGCCGCAGCGGTGACCACCACCGGCGCGACCCTCAACGGCACGATCAACCCGAACGGGGTGGCCACCGACTTCCAGTTCCAATACGGCACCACGACCGCCTACGGACAGACGACCAGCGTCGTACCCGTGGGATCGGGAGCGTCTCCCGTGGCGGAAAGCGCCGCGATCTCGGGTCTTTCCCCGGACACCGACCACCACTTCCGGATCGTGGCGCTGCGGGCGGGCACCGTAGTGGCAGTCGGTCCGGACCAGGTCTTCCACACGCTCTCGAACCCTCCGCCGCCACCTCCGCCACCTCCTCCGCCTCCAGCCGACACGACCGCCCCTGAGACGACCATCGTTTCCGGCCCAAAGAAGGTCAAGAAGAAGACCGCGGTCTTCGCCTTCTCGTCCTCGGAGGACGGGTCGACGTTCACGTGTC
>JAXDIE010000125.1:0-12754 GCA_034664165.1 Thermoleophilaceae bacterium
GTCCGGATCGCTTTCTTCTCCTGCCAGGACTGGCAGGCCGGCTACTTCACCTCCCACGCCGACATCCTCAAGCAGGACGTCGACCTCATGGTGTGCCTCGGCGACTACATCTACGAGCGCAACTACTACGAAGGCCCTCGCTCGGACACCCTCGGCAAGAACCACGATGGCGAGGTGGAGACGCTGGCCGAGTACCGCGAGAAGTACGCGCTCTACCACACCGACAGGAACCTCAGGGACATCCGCGCGGAGATTCCGATCGTCCCCGTCTGGGACGACCACGAGGTCGAGGACAACTGGGCGGGCAAGCTGCCCGGGACCCAGACGCAGGACCCCAGGATCTCGTTCCTCAAGCGCCGGCGCAACGGGTTTCAGACGTTCTTCGAGCATCACCCGGTCATGCAGGACCCGAAGGACCCCGACCGGATCTACGACAGCCTCCGTATGGGCCGCAACTTCGAGATGTTCCTGCTCGATGAGCGCCAGTACCGCTCCGATCAGCCCTGCAACGACACGGCGCTCGTCCCGTGTCCGCCCGAACAGCGGGATGACCCCACCCGGACGCTCCTCGGCAAGCGGCAGACCAGTTGGCTGAAGCGCGCGCTTCGCCGCTCCGACGCGGTCTGGAAGGGCATCGCCAACCAGGTGATGATCATGTCCGTGGACCTGCCGGTCGGCAACCCGATCAACCCCGACCAATGGGACGGGTACGGGGCCAACCGCTCGGAGTTGCTGGGTTACATCCACGACAAGGGCATCTCCGACGTCGCGTTCATCACGGGTGACATCCACACCTTCTTCGCGGGCGATGTCTCGCGGACGGGCCGCCAGTCGGTGTTGGGCAAGCCCGATGCGGTGGCCACCGAGTTCGTCTGTGGATCGGTCACCTCGCTCGGCCTGCTGCACGTGCTGCAGGACCAGACCGGAGTTGGCCTGCCTCCCGACGTCGGCACGCTGGCGGGCGACGGCGCCCTGATCCCGGTCGACAACCCGCATTTCGTCTACAGCAACCTCATCCGCCACGGATACGGGCTGGTCACCGCCAACAGCGACGAGCTCCGGGTCGACTACCGCTCGCCGAAGACGACCCAGACCAAGGGCAGCCCGGTGAACACCATCGCCAGCTTCACCGTCGAGCGCGGCACGCCGCACGCCAACCTGCTCTAGCGCCGGCTAGGCCCCGTTCCAGCCTGTCCGGTCGATGATCTCGGCCGCGACGTCCGCCGGCTCGCGCCCTGCCACGTCGATCGGCTTGAGCCCGCCGAGCTTGCGCATCCATGTGAGCTGCCTGCGTGCGTAGTTCCTGCTGCGCTGCTTCATCCCCTCCATGTCGCCGGTGAGCAGCTCCTCGAAGCCGAGCGCCTTGCGCGCCGTCTCCGAGGCCCCGGCTGCAGCGGCGGCCTCTACCTCGGCGGCCGCCCCGGCAGCCACCATCTGGTCCACCCGGGAATCGATCGCCGCATAGAGGGCCTCGCGGTCCATGATGAGGCCGGCGAGCAACGTCGGATGCCGGGTCTGGCGCGCCCACAGCTGCGATTTGCCCTTCACCGGGTCCGGGCTCACGCCCATCTCGGTGAGCTCCAGCCAGCGGATGACCCGCGAGCGGTCGGAGGGCTCGATCTTGGCGGCCTCTCCCTTGTTGTAGTCGGCCAGGCGCGCGTGAAGGGCGGGGACTCCGTGCTTGTCCGCCTCGGCCTCCAGGCGGGCCCGCAGCTCCGGCGGTGCCGGCGGCCTCAGGTCCAACTCCGCCAGGGCGGCCCTCAGGTAGAGGCCGGTGCCTCCCACCACGATGGGGCGCTTGCCCGCCTCCAGCGCGCCATCGATCTCCTCGTGGGCAAGCTCGGCGAAGCGGCCCGCCGAAAAGGTCTCCGTGAGCGGCACACAGGACACCAGCCGATGCTCGAGCTGCTCCTGCTGCTCAGGCGACGCGACACCGGTGAGGATCTCGAGGCCCTTGTAGACCTGTAGGGCATCGGCCGAGATCGCAATTGTCTGCGACCCAAGGGCCCTGATCTGCTCCGCCAGGGCAACCGCAACCGCGGTCTTGCCGACCCCGGTGGGGCCGAACAGCGCGATGAGCACAGGCGGTCGCCGCCTGGAAGCCATTCCGGGCGGCCTAGAGCAGGCCGGACAGGAGGCGTTCGGTCCCGGCCAGCGTCGTGCTTGTGGCGGAGTCGATCTCCACGTGGATCATCTGACCGGGCTCGGCTGCGCCTTCGAAGTGCACGGTCTTGTTGTGACGGGTGCGCCCGCGCAGGCGACCGGGATCGGTGCGCGATGGGCCTTCGACCAGGACCTCCATCGTCCGCCCCACGAACCGCTGCGCCCGCTCCACCGCGCCCGCCTGGACCGCCTCCACCAGCCGCTCCATGCGCTCGCGCTTGACGGAATGGCCAAGCTGCCCGGTCAGGTCGGCTGCCTGGGTTCCGCGCCGCGCCGAGAAGATGAACGTGAAGGCCGAGTCGTAGCGCACGGCGTCAACGACTTCCATCGTCTCGGCGAAGTCGGCCTCCTCCTCACCGGGGAAGCCGACGATGATGTCGGTGGTGATCGAGCAGTCCGGCACGATGTCGCGGATCATCGCCACACGGTCCATGTAGCGGCCGCGATCGTAGGTCCGGCGCATGGCCTTGAGGATCCGGCTTGACCCTGACTGGAGCGGTAGGTGGATGTGCTCGCACAGCGCGGGGAGCTCGGCGTGGGCGCGGATCACGTCCTCGCGCATGTCCTTGGGGTGCGGGCTGGTGTAGCGGATGCGTTCGATGCCATCGACCTGGTCGACCATGGCCAGCAGCTCGGCGAAGGTGGTCTTGGCGCCCATCGGGAGGTCGCGGCCGTAGGAGTTCACGTTCTGGCCCAGCAGGGTGACCTCGCGAACCCCGTCGGCGGCGAGAGCCTCGACCTCGGCGATCAGCTCATCAGCGGGCCGGCTGACCTCCCGCCCGCGTGTGGAGGGCACGATGCAGTACGAGCAGGCGCAGTTGCAGCCCACCGAGACCTGGACCCAGCCCTGGAACTCGCGCGCCCGCTTCATCGGCAGGTGGCCCGAGAAGCCCTCGAACTCGAAGAAGCCCTGGGCGGTGAGACTGTCGGAGGTCAGGAACTCGGCAAGCCGGGGGATCTGGCCCGGCCCGAACGCCACGTCTACGAACGGGAACTGCTCGAAGACCTGCTCCTTGACCGACTGAGCCCAGCAGCCGCCGACCCCGACCACGCGGGAGGGATCCTCGGCCTTGAGCCTCTTGGCCTGGCCCAGACGCCCGAGGAAGCGGTTGTCAGCGGACTCCCGGATCGAGCAGGTGTTGAAGAGGATCAGGTCGGCGTCATCCTGCTCCTGCACCTCGGAATACCCGAGGGACTCGAGCATGCCCTTCATGCGCTCGGAGTCGTGCTCGTTCATCTGGCAGCCGAAGGTGGTCAGGTGGTAGCGCTTCATCGCCGATCCAAGATACGCGGTCTACGGATACGGTTCCCCCTGATGGACGATCTCCCTTCCAATCCCCCGGACAGCCCCGAGCAGCCCCCGGAGGACCTGGATACCGGGGAGCAGCTGACCGACGACGGACCGGATGCCACGCCGGAGAAGCGGCTGAAGAAGCTCCGCGAGCGCGCGGTCCAGTTCGACAGCGATCCCGCGGTTGTCCGGGCCGTCGACAAGCTCCGCCAGCGGCTGCCGGGCGATGACCGCTTCGGCGATCGCATATCGACCGACGGCAAGCGCCCCAGCGAGCTGGCCGGACGCGGGGTCTCCGAGCTCTCGCCGGATCGGCCCAGTGCCATCCAGGCGCTGGGCCTCGGCGCCCTTCAGGTGTGGCAGTCCCTGTCAGAGGGCACGCGCGGCGGGACAACCAGCCCGATCGCGCTGCTGTTCACCGATCTCGTGGACTTCTCCGCCTGGGCGCTGGAGGCCGGTGACCAGGCGGCCGTGGAGCTGCTGCGCCGGGCCGGCGAGGCCATCGAGCAGCCGATCGAGGAGCACGACGGCAGGATCGTCAAGCGCCTCGGCGACGGCATCATGGCGTCCTTCCTGCAACCACAGCCGGCCGTCGAGGCGGTGCTGCAGGCCACGGAGGCTCTGGCGGCGGTGGAAGTGGACGGCTATCGGCCGCGGATGCGCGCGGGCATCCACTTCGGCACGCCGAAGCGGGTCGGCGGCGACTATCTGGGTGTCGACGTGAACATCGCGGCTCGGGTCGGCGAGAGCGCAAAGGCCGGCCAGCTGCTGGTCTCGGAGGCCGCCTGTGAACTGCTCGAGGACGGCCAGTTCGAACTGGGGCGCTCCAGGCGCCTGCGGGCCTCGGGCGCGCCGAAGGACCTGCGGGTCCGCGAAGTCTCTCGCCGCGCGGCCTGAGCTCTACTTGGCGTAGTCCACGGACCGGCTCTCCCGGATCACCGTGACCTTGATCTGACCGGCGTACTCCAGCTCGCGCTCGAGATCCCGTGCGATCTGCCGTGACAGCAGCGTGGCCTGGTCGTCATCCACGGTCTCGGGCTTGACGATCACACGGACCTCGCGGCCGGCCTGCATGGCGTAGACCTTGTCGACTCCTGCGTGGCGTGTGGCCACCTCCTCCAGGTCGCGCATCCTGCCGACGTACTGCTCGAGCGACTCGCCGCGGGCCCCGGGCCGTGCGCCCGAGAGGGAATCCGCGATCTGGACGATCACGGCCTCGACCGTCTGTACGTCTACCTCGTTGTGGTGGGCCTCCATGGCATGCGCCACGGCCTCCGGCTCGCCGTGCCGGCGGGCGATCTGCCCGCCCACCAGCGCGTGTGGGCCCTCGACCTCGTGCGAGACGGCCTTTCCGATGTCGTGCAGCAGGGCCGCGCGCCTGGCGGTCTTGGAGCTTGCGCCCAGCTCGTCGCTGACCATCGCCGCCAGGCGAGCGCATTCGATCGAGTGCGCCAGGACGTTCTGGCCGTAGCTCGTCCGGTAGTGCAGCCGGCCGAGTAGCTTGACGATCTCCGGGTGGACCGTCCCCACCCCGGCCTCGTAGACCGCCTGCTCCCCCACCTCGATGATCCGGTTGTCGATATCCGAGCGCGACTGGTAGTATATCTCCTCGATCCTGGCTGGGTGGACGCGCCCGACCTGAAGAAGCTTCTCGACGGTCAGGCGGGCAACCTCGCGGCGGATCCCGTCGAAACCGGACAGGACGACCACGCCCGGGGTGTCGTCGATGATGAAGTCGATCCCGGTAAGCGTCTCGAGCGCCCGGATGTTGCGCCCCTCGCGCCCGATGATGCGGCCCTTCATGTCGTCCGACTCGAGCTGGACAACGGACACCGTGGTCTCGGCCGCGTGGCTACCCGCGATGCGCTGCATGGCGGCCGCGAGGATGCTGCGGGCCCGCCGGTCGGCGTCGTGCCGGGTCTCCTCTTCGGATTGGCGGATGGCACGCGCCCGGTCCCGGCGCAACTCGTCCTCCAGCTCCTTCTGCAGGAGGTGCTTGGCCTGGGCGGATGAAAGGCCCGCGATCCGCTCGAGGCCCTGTACCGCGTCGGCCTTGGCCTCTTTGAGCCCCTGGGCCTCCGTCTCGACGTCCCGGAGGCGCTCCAGCATTGCCTTCTCGGTCCGGTCCGCCTCGTCCAGGCGGGCGGTCAGCTGCGCCTCCTTGGCCAGGAGCCGCTCCTCCATGCGAGCGAGCTCCACACGGCGCGCGTCGAGCTCGGTGGCGGCGGTGGAGCCGGCTGCGGGAGCGTCCGGCGGAGCCGCATTGCGGCGCTGCAGCACGAGGACGACCGCCACGGCGATCGCCGCAGCCAAGACTCCAGTCAAGACGATTTCCATCTCGCCAACTTTTTCTCAGAGGGCCGACGGGCCCCGTTTTGGGTGTCGTTTTGAACGGCGTGTTGGGTACGTGCCGGCCCTTGCAAGGCCGCGTGTCAAGCCTACGACTCGCCCCCCGGAGATACAAGCGCCCGCACGTTGGCGGGCGCTTTGTTGCCGCGACAGCGAATCTAAAGTCGGCTTTCAAGCCCAGAGGGCGAGTAATCCGACTGTCGATCACGGATGCTGGGGCTCACCGGCAGCAGTGAGGGGACGTCGACCGCCAACCCGTTCGCGAGTGGTGCATTTCGTCCCGCCTAGGGACGTTTTCTACCACTCGCCCCCGAGGCCACCGGGCGCCGGCTCGCTGGCCCCATCGGACACTCTCACTGCCGCCGTGGGCGCGGTTTCGTCCCGCGTGATCCGCGAGCGGTGAGAACGTGCCGCTACGGCACGAAAGTCACCGCTCGCGGTCGGCAGAGGCCGTCAGGCGGCCTTGATCTCCGCGTCCGGCGGGGCCGGGACATCGTCGGCGTCCTTGGTGGCCGGAGCGGGCGCCGGGGCGTCCTCCTGGGGCGGATCGGCCACCGCGACAGGACGCGACGGGGAGCGGTCGATGCCGAGGGCCTCGTAGATCTTGTCCTCGATCGAGCGGGCAATGTCCGGGTTCTCCCTGAGGAAGCCCTTGACGTTGTTGCGGCCCTGGCCGAGGCGCTCCTCGTTGAACGAGAAGAACGAGCCCGACTTCTCGATCACGCTGTGCTCGATCCCGAGGTCGATGAGGCAGCCCTCGGTGGAGATGCCCATGCCGTAGTCGATGTCGAACTCAGCCTGACGGAACGGCGCCGCGCACTTGTTCTTGACGACCTTGACCCGGACGCGGTTGCCTACGGCCTCGGTGCCGTCCTTGAGCGTCTCGATACGCCGGATGTCGAGGCGCTGCGAGGAATAGAACTTGAGCGCGCGACCACCGGGCTGCGTCTCCGGCGAGCCGAACATGACGCCGACCTTCTCGCGGATCTGGTTGGTGAAGACACAGAGCGTGTTGGCGCGGTTGAGGTTGCCTGCCAGCTTGCGCATAGCCTGGCTCATCATGCGGGCCTGCAGGCCGACCGTCTGGTCGCCCATGGCCCCTTCCAGCTCGGCCTTCGGCGTGAGCGCGGCGACCGAGTCGATGGCGACCACGTCGATGGCACCGGAGCGGATCAGGACGTCCGCGATCTCCAGCGCCTGCTCGCCGTGATCGGGCTGAGAGACCAGGAGTTCGTCGACGTCGACGCCGATACGGCGGGCGTACTCGGGATCCATGGCGTGCTCGGCGTCGATGAACGCGCAGATGCCGCCCTGCTTCTGAGCCTGCGCCAGCACGTGGTAGACCAGCGTGGTCTTGCCCGAGGACTCCGGCCCGAAGATCTCGACGATGCGCCCGCGGGGCAAACCGCCGACGCCAAGCGCCAGATCGAGGGAGAGGGCGCCCGTCGGGACGGCCTGGACGTTGACCGCGGCCTCGGGGTCCCCCATGCGCATGATCGACCCCTTGCCGAACTCCCTCTCGATGTGCGTGAGAGCGCCGTTCAGGGCCGTGTCGCGCGCCTTCGCTGCCTTTTCCTGTTCCTTGTCCATATCCGCTCCTCTAAGTCTTTTGGAGCGGCAAAGGTATGCACGGCATCGGACGGCACGGGCGCCCCATTGCAACGGGCTTGCCACGACAACGTGACGAACACGTGTTCGCCCAGCTCTAAAGCGGAAATTCCTGCCCCAGCAGCAGCCTGCGCAGCAGGTGGATGCCGACCGTGGTCGAGCGATCTCGCACCTCGGCGCGGTCCCCGGGGAGCGTGATGTCGCGCGCCAGAACGGCCCCGTCGGAGCGCTTGGCACACCAGCAGACGTAGCCCACCGGCTTGGCCTCGGTGCCGCCACCCGGCCCGGCCACGCCCGTGATCGACAGGGCGGTATCCGCCTCGAATCGCTCGAGGGCGCCGTCGGCCATCGCCAGCGCGACCTCCGGCGATACGGCTCCCTTGGCCTCGATCAGCGCGGCATCCACTCCGAGCAGCTCCACCTTGGCCTCGTTCGAGTAGGCGACCACACCTCCGGCCATGTGCGCCGAAGACCCTGGCCGCTCGGTGATCCGGGCGGCCATCAGCCCGCCGGTGCACGATTCGGCGAGCGCGAGGCGGCGGCCGGCCAGCAGGTCGGCTACCTGGTCGTCCACCAGCGCGCCGTCGTCGGAGAACAGCGTCTTGACATGCCGCTCGCGTATGACGCCCGCGATCCCGTCCCAGGTCGCCTGGGTCTCGGGCTCCCAGCGCGCGACCACCTCGACCTCGCCACGGCGCAGGCAGGTGGTGATCTCGACCCGCGAGAACTCCGGCCCCACCGCCTTCTCGGCCTCGATGAGGGTCAGGGCGATCTCGGACTCGGGAATGCCGAACAGGCGCAGCATCTGCTGCCGGTACTCGGTCGCGCCGCCGATGGCGCGGTTGAACTCCTCGGTCTTCACCGCGGCGTGCCACATCGAGTGGAGCTCGCGCGGCGGGCCCGGCAGGACGACGATCGTGGGGCCCTCCCCGTCCTTTGGAGGCACCACCGCGCCCGGCGCGGTGCCGGCCGGGTTGAGCTGCGCCGCGCCGTCGGGAAGCATCGCCTGCTTGCGGTTGGCATCCATCACAGCCGCTGGGTCCAGGTCGGGCCAGCGCTCCATGAGCGGCTTCAGGATCTCGGCGATCCGAGCTTCCATGGCCTCGTCCAGGATCAGCTCGCGGCCGGCAAAGCCCGCCACCACCGCCATCGTCATGTCATCGGCGGTGGGCCCCAGCCCCCCGCTGGTGATGATCAGGTCGACCCCCTGATCGGCCATGAAGCGCAGCTGGGCCTCCATGTCCTCCGCCCGGTCGCCGCAGATGCTGAGGTGCGCCAGGTCGACGCCGACCTCGGTCAGGCGGTCGGAGAGCCACGGCCCGTTCCGATCACGCACGCGGCCGGTCAGCACCTCGGTGCCGGTCACGACGATGCCGGCCCGCGCGCTCACTGGCAGGGCCTGTCGCCATCGGCCAGGGGGCGCGTCTTGCCGGGGGTGAACTCGTAGCCCACGGGATCGGGGCCCTCGGGGATCTTCACCAGGTCTCCGCCGTTCTTCACGGTGCCGGCCGCCCTACCCATGTTGATGCGGAGGACCTTGCCCGAGAACGTCTTGGTCTTGTCGATCGTGTCCTCGAAAACCACGTTGCCGGCGCCGTCATCGACACAGAGATAGGTCGGGCCATCGGGGGCGATCGAGAGCTCGACCTTGTCCGGGTTGACCTTCGGGGGCTTGGGCCTCTCAGCCTTCCCGCCCTTGGTGGCCGTGGTGGCCGGTGCCGACGCCGGCGGGGCGGTCGGCTGTACCCGCGATGGCTCCGGATCGGTGAAGACGCCGATCAGGAGGAACACGAGGATGATCGCGACGGCCAGGCCGGCCGCGATCGTTCCCACACCACCGGGCGGCCGCGGCGGTGGGCGCAGGCCGCCGCCCTCGCGGGCGCGCCGCCCCCCCGGCGGCGGGGCAAACGGGGTGATCGGCTCGTCCTCGGTCGGCCCCTGGTGCTGGGTCCTGTACTCCTCGACCAGCAGATGGGCGTCCAGTCCGAGGTACTCGGCGTAGGTCCGCAGAAAAGTGCGCACATAAGTCGGCCCGGGGAGTTGGTCGAACTCCTCGGTCTCCAGCGCGCGGAGGTACTTGGTCCGGATCTTGGTGCTCGCCGACACCTCTGCGATGTCGACGCTGCGTCTCAACCTGGCCTCACGCAGGGTCTCCCCGATGGGCGGCATCAGGCGGCATTCTGCCAGCGGACGGGAGCGGCGCGCCGCGCGAGGGTTGTCAGGAGGCCGTATCGGCGGCCGCAGAGGCCGTGGCGGGCTCGGAAAGCCCGGCGAGCACGCGGGGCAGATCGGCCTCGGTGATGAGTACCTGGCGGGCCTTGGAGCCCTCGTAGCCCGAGATGACCCCGCGCCGCTCCATCATGTCGATCAGCCGCCCGGCGCGGGTGTAGCCGACCCGGAGACGGCGCTGCAGCATCGAGGTGGAGGCGGTCCCCATCTGCACCACGGTCGCCACAGCCTCGCCCAGGAGGTCGTCGGCATCGGGGTCGAAGTCGCTCTCCGGCTTGTCCTCCCCCTCGAGCTCCACGGCTTCGAGCAGGTCCTCCCGGATCTCCGGGGTGCCCTGCTTCCGCCAGAACTCGGTGATCCGCTCGATTTCATCCTCCTCGATGAAGCTGCCCTGGATCCGGGAGGGGCGCGAGGAGCCAATCGGGTTGAAGAGCATGTCGCCCTTGCCCAGAAGGGACTCGGCGCCGTTCTGGTCGAGGATGACCCGCGAGTCCGTCTGGGAGGAGACGGCAAACGCGATCCGCGCCGGCACGTTGGCCTTGATCATGCCCGTGATGATGTCGGCGCTCGGCCGCTGGGTGGCCAGGAGAAGGTGGATCCCGACCGCGCGGGACTTCTGCGCCAGGCGGATGATGGCGTCCTCGACCTCAGCCGGGGCGACCATCATCAGGTCGGCGAGCTCGTCGATCACGCAGAGGATGTAGGGAAGGGTCGGCTCGCCGTTCTTCTCGCGCATCTTGTTCAGCTCGACGATGTTGCGGGCCCGCACGCTGCCCATGACCGCGTAGCGGGCCTCCATCTCCTTGATGAGGTTCTGAAGCACGTTTGCGGCCATCCGGGGGCTCGTCACGACCGGCGTGAGTAGATGCGGGATGTCCTCGTAGTAGTTGAGCTCGACCGTCTTCGGGTCCACCAGGACCATCCGCACCTGGTTGGGATCGGCCCGCAGCAGAATCGAGGCGAGCATCGAGTTGACGCAGCTCGACTTGCCGGCGCCGGTGGTGCCCGCGATCAGCAGATGGGGCTGCTTGGCCAGGTCGGTGCCGACGGCGCTCCCCGAGATGTTCTGCCCCAGCCAGACCGCGAGCGGAGACCAGCCTTCAGGCGCATCCCGGAACACATCCCCCAGGCGGACATCGCGCCTCACCTGGTTGGGGACCTCGACGCCCACGGCCTTCTGGCCCGGGATCGGGGCCAGGATCCGCACGTCCGTGGCCGCCAGGTGGTAGGCCAGGTCGTCCTTGAGGGCCGCGACCTTGGACACCTTGGTCCCGGGCGCAAGGCTGAGCGCGAAGCGGGTGACATGCGGTCCCGACGTGGTCTCGATGACCTTCGCCTCGACGCCGAAATGGCTGAGGGCCTCGATCAGCTCGCCCGCACGGCGCGCGTCGGCGGCCTTGTCAATCTTGGCCCCGCCCTTCGACTTCTTCAGAAGCGAGACCGGCGGAAGCCGGTAGACGGTGTCATCGGACTCGGTGACGGTGGAACGCCGGTTGGCCATCGGGGTGAGGCCGGACTCGACCTTCTCGGCCTGGAATTCCGGCACCACCGGGTCGAATGCCTCGGTCTCGGCCTCGGGCTCCACGAGCAGGGGCTCGGGCTCCGGCTCGGGCGGCAGATACTCCTCATCGGGAAGCTCGTCGGCCTGGTCGGAGACCGGGATCTCCACGTGAGTTGCATGGACGACCGGTTCCACCTCGGGTGGCAGCGATGGCTCCAGCGGCTCGAAGAGCGGTTCCGGAAGGTTCGAGGGCGCCTCCGCCCCCCGGCGGGAGCCGAGGATCGTGGAGAACTCCCCGGTCGTGGTGCGAACCCGCTGGGTGGTCGTGACGATGCCCTGGCGGGTGGACTGCATCAGGCCGGCCAGCGATGCACCGGTGAGCAGCAGGATGCCCATGAGGATCAGGAAGACGAAGACGATCGCCGTGCCGACGTCCTGAACAAGTGTCTGGGTGGTCCAGTGGAGCGCCTCGCCCGTGATCCCGCCGTGAACGCGCACGAAGTCGGGAGCCATCTCCAACGCGCTCGCGCGCCTCGGCTTGTCGGCGCCAAGGCCCAGCAGGCCTCCAGCCATGCCCAGCATGAGCCCCAGGGCGAGGCAGATGGCGCCCGTCTGGAACGGCCTGACCCTTGGCAGCATCGGGCGGAGAACCATGACCGCGCCGGTGCCGAAGAGGATGAGCGGAACCAGGTAGGCGACCCCTCCGAAGAGGTAGAGGAAGCCATCGGCGAGGGCCTCCCCCACCTGGCCACCGTCCCATCCGAAGTAGAAGACGAATGCGAAGAAGATCGCCAGGGCGACCAGCCCCAGCCCGATCAGGTCGTAGTGGCGCTGCTCGAGAGACGGCATCGACCGAATGCCCACTGCCGAGCGGCGTGCGCGCGTCTTGGCCCTGGGGCGGCCCTTGGTCTGTGGACGTCGAGTGGCCATAAGTGGCCTGTGCTCCTTCGACGCCGGTGCAAGGGCCCCTTCAGGCGGAGTCACCCGCGTACCATCTGGGAGATGGGCGTAAACCCACGTGTACTGGTGGTCGAAGACGATCCGGATATCGGCGGAGCACTCCGCCGCTCGCTGCGCATGGAGAATTACGACGTGGAACTTGCGGTGGATGGCGAGGCCGCCCTCACCCAGGCGAAGAGCTTCGCCCCCGACGCCGTGGTTCTCGATCTGGGCCTGCCGAAGCTCGACGGAGTCGAGGTGTGCCGCCGGATCCGTGCCGAAAGCGACGTGCCGATCCTCATCCTCACCGCGCGCGACGGCGTTGATTCGCGCGTGGTCGGCCTGGACTCCGGCGCCGATGACTATCTGGTCAAGCCCTTCGAGCGCCAGGAGCTGCTGGCCCGCCTGCGGGCGCTGCTCAGGCGCCGGCCCCCGCGCGGCTCCGCCTCCGTGTCCGTGGGCGACCTGGCCCTGAACCCCGAGACCCACGAAGCCAAGCGCGGGGACAGGGTTCTGGACCTCACCGCGCGCGAGTTCGAGCTGCTCGAGTACCTGATGCGAAACGAGCGGATCGTGGTCTCGCGCCAGAAGCTGCTCGAAGACGTCTGGGACTACTACGCATTCGCCGAGACCAACACGGTGGATGTGTTCATCTCCACCCTGCGGCGCAAGCT
>JAXDIE010000127.1:0-7315 GCA_034664165.1 Thermoleophilaceae bacterium
TGGGCGACAACAAGGTCAAGGGAGACCTCGGAAACGACATAGTGCTCGGCAGCAGCGGGCGGGACAAGTTCAACGGCGGCCCGGGCAACGACGTGCTCAAGGGCCTCGGCGGGAACGACAAGCTCAAGGGCGCCGCCGGCCACGACGCGCTGGCGGGCGGGGCCGGCACGGACACGTGCTCGGTCGGGCCGGGCGGCACGAGTGCCAAGGGCTGCGAGAAGGGCCCCGATGGCAAGAAGTGATGCAGGGTCCCATGTCACGAGCGCTTTCCGCCGTGGCATGGGGTACTCTGTCGCCGTGCGTTTCCGCCTGGCCCTAGTTTTTGCCCTCGCGCTCGCGTTGGCAGTGCCCCTCTTCGCCTCCGCGAAGGTGCTCACGGTCGTCCGGAGCAGGACCGACGCGAACCCGTCGATCAGCGCCTCGGGCTTCCTGGAGACGCCGAAGTCGTTCAGGGTGACCGTGACGTCCTCGAAGAACATGAGCCTCAATGGGTCGACTGTGTCCCTGAACTGCAGCCACGGCGATCACAGCAAGACCAGGATCGTCGTCATCAGGGGCAAGCCCAGGCAGAGCAAGCGGATCAAGCCCTCCATGAAGCACTCCCAGGCCTGCTTCGTCAGCATGTCGATCGTGGGCGACAAGCCCGGCAGGCTGACCGCGCGCCTCACCGGCACCAAGCGCCACGTGAAGAAGCCCAAGCCTGTGGCTGCCGCGCCCACGCCGGATCCCGTGCCGGATCCCGCGCCGACGACTCCCTAGACCGCGCTCCGCGTGATCAGGTGCGGTTGAGCGCTGCCCGCAGGGCTGCTTCCAGCTCCGGCTGCCTGAACGTGTAGCCCAGCTCCTCCAGACGCCTGGGGACGGCGCGGGCCCCGGTCGTCACGATCTCGCTCATCTCGCCGTAGAGGGCCTTTATCGCGAATGCCGGGACCGGCGCGAAGGCCGGGCGCTTGAGCACGCGTCCCAGAGCTTTCGAGAACTCGGCGTTCGTCACCGGTGTCGGGGCGCTCAGGTTGATCGGCCCGCTTGCCTCGTCGTTGTCAATGCTGAAGAGGATGGCGCCCACTACGTCGTCGACGTGGATCCACGGCATGTATTGCTTCCCGCCGGCCACGGGGCCGCCCACTCCCAGCTTGAAGGGCGGCAGCATCTTGGCCAGAGCGCCGCCGTCGGGCGAGAGGACCACGCCGGTGCGCGTGAGCACCACGCGCAGCCCCAGGTCCTCCGCGCGCCGCGCCTCGTGCTCCCAGTCGACAGTGACCTGGGCAAGGTAGTCGCGTGCCGCGGGCGTGGTCTCGTCGACCTTCTCGTCGCCGCGCGCGCCGTACCACCCGGTGGCCGAGCCCGACACCAGGACTTTCGGCCTCCTGTCGGCCAGGGCGATTCCCTCGACCAGGTTTCTCGTGCCGAGGACGCGGGAGGAGTGGATCTCGTGCTTGGCCTCCTCGGTCCAGCGCTGGGCCACCGGCTCACCCAGGAGGTTGACCACGGCGTCCGCGCCCTCGATGGCCTCGCGGGGGGCCACCTCGAGCTTGGGGTGGGTCCAGGCCACGCTCTCGACACCCAACAGGCGCCGGCCCTTGGCGGGATCGCGCACCAGCGCGACGACCTCGTCGCCGCGCGCTTCCAGCTCCTTGACCAGCGCAGGGCCGATCGTCCCCGTGGCTCCGGTGACAACGATTCTCATGTCAGGTCCTTTCGTCCGGGAGAGCCCGGCGGATCAGGCCATCGTGGGGAGATCGACCGCGTCGCGATCGTCCTCCGTGCCGACGTTGCCTTCGTTTTCTGCCTCGGCTGCGACGGCCTCTGCCACGCGCACCGCCACATCCCGGTTGAACACGCTCGGGATGATGTAGTCCTCGGCCAGCTCCTCGTCGGCCACGACCTCCGCGATGCCGCGGGCGGCGGCCAGCTTCATGGCCTCGGTGATCTTCGGCGCGCGGACGTCGAGCGCACCGCGGAAGATCCCGGGGAAAGCGAGCACGTTGTTGATCTGGTTCGGGTAGTCCGACCTGCCGGTGGCCATGACGCGCACGAACGGCGCGGCTTCCTCGGGGCTCACCTCGGGATTGGGGTTGGACATGGCGAAGACGAACGGGTCGGGATTCATGCGCTGGAGATCCTTGGCGGCGATGATCCCGGGGCCGGACAGGCCGATGAACAGGTCCATGCCCTCGAGGACCTCCGCGGGACTGCCCGCGCGCTGCCCGGTGTTGGTGTTCTCCGCCATCCACTTCTTCGGCACGTTCATCGAGCCGTCCTCGTAATCCGGGCGGCCGCTGTGGATCGCGCCCTGGCGGTCGCACACCACGATGTCGGTGATGCCGGAGTTCATGAGGATCTTGGCCACCGCGACCCCGGCTGCGCCGGCGCCGGCCATGGCGACCTTGATGTCCTCGAGCCGGCGGCCGGTGAGCCTGCAGGCGTTGACCAGCGCGGCCAGCGTGACGATCGCCGTGCCGTGCTGGTCGTCGTGGAAGATCGGGATGTCGAGGGCCTCGATCAGCGCGTCCTCGATCTCGAAGCAGCGCGGCGAGGAGATGTCCTCCAGGTTGATGCCCCCGAACGTGGGCGCGATCCGGATGCAGGTCTCGATGATCTCCTGCGGATCCTTGGTGCTCAGGCAGATCGGGAAGGCATCAACGCCGGCGAACTCCTTGAAGAGCATCGCCTTGCCCTCCATGACGGGCATGGCAGCCTCCGGGCCGATGTCGCCCAGGCCGAGCACGGCCGTGCCGTCGGAGACGACCGCAACCGTGTTGGACTTGATCGTGTACTTGAAGGCCTTGCGCGGGTTCTCGTGGATCGCCATGCAGACCCGCGCCACGCCCGGCGTGTAGGCCATCGAAAGGTCGTCGCGCGTCTTGATCGCGGCGTTGAGGCCCGTGTGCAGCTTTCCGCCGCGGTGGAGCTCAAAGGTGCGGTCCGTGGTCTCGAGCAGCTTGGCGCCCGGAATCGAGCCCGCGGCCGTGATCACGTCGCCCTTGTGCTCCTGGCTGTGACAGTCGACGGTTATCTCGCGAACCGTCACCTCACCGGTCGTCTCGGTCGCGTCGACGGCCACGATCACACCGCCCACCTGGCGGATCGCATCGGTGACCTTCGAGAGCACGTTCGAGTGGTGCGGCAGCTCGACGCGGAGGGTGAGGGAGAACTGTGCGCTTGGCGTGGCCGACATGGGCGAGGGACGATAGCGACCATAAGATGCCGCTGATGCCCGCCGACACACCACGTGAGCTCTTCCTGATCGACGGCAACAGCCTGGCCTACCGCGCGTTCTTCGCGCTACCCGAGACCATCGCCACCTCCAAGGGCCAGCCGACCAACGCGATCTTCGGCCTGGCGTCCATGCTCGTCAAGCTCCTGACCGAGCACGGACAGCAGCCCACGATCGTTGCGTGGGATGCCGGAATGTCCGGGCGGGACAAGGAATTCGGCGAGTACAAGTCCCAGCGAAGCTCACGCCCGGACCTGCTCAGGGAGCAGTGGCCGCATTTCGAGCCGCTGATGGACGCCTTCGGCTACGCGAACGTGAGGGTCGAGGGATTCGAGGCCGACGACGTGATCGCGACGCTCGCGGGGCGCGCAAAGGAGATGGGGATCCCCGTCATCGCCATCACCGGCGACAGGGACGCGTTCCAGCTGGTCGAGGACGGCGTGAGCGTGATGACCACGGGCCGCGGGATCACAGACACAAAGCTCTACGACGCTGCCGCGGTCGAGGAGCGCTACGGGATCCCGCCGGCCCTGGTTCCGGACTTCATCGGCCTGAAGGGGGACACCTCGGACAACATCCCGGGTGTCCCGGGGATCGGGGACAAGACAGCCGCCCAGCTGCTCCAGCAGTTCGGTGACCTGGAGGGGGTGCTGGACAACATTGACCAGATCTCCGGCGCCAAGCGCAAGGAGAACCTCACCGCCAACGCCGAGCTGGCGCGGATCTCCAAGCGCCTGGCCACCGCGATCCGCGACGTTCCGATCGACCTGGACATCGACGAGCTGATGCAGCGCGAGCCCGATCGGGCCCGGCTGCGCGAGGTTTTCCGGGAGTTCGAGCTGCGCGACCCTCTGCGGCGCCTGGAGGAGGAGCTCGGCAAGGGTGAGGCGGCGCCGGTCGAGGAGGTGGAGACGCGAGTCGTGATGACGGCGAAGGCCGCCACGCTGGCCGACCTGACGGGCTTGGGAGACGGCACGGTGTCGCTGGCAGTCGACCGGCCACCGCCGTTCGAGGAGCCCGAAGACACCGACCAGCCGACGCTGCCGGTTGCCGTCGAGGACGGCGATGAGCCGCTGAAGTTCGCCGCCACCACCGGCGACGGCACGATCCTGCACGGGCAGGCCGGCACCCTGCAGGAGCTGGGAGACGCGCTCAGAGGGGCGTCGGTGTGCGCCCACGACTGGAAGTCCATGGCTGCCTCGGGCCGGGCGCAGGGCGATGAGGCGGGAGCCGTGGCGCTGGCGTTCGACTCGCTGCTGGGTGCCTATCTCCTGGATCCCTCGCGGCGCAGCTACGCGCCCGAGGACCTGCTGGCCGAGCGCGGGACCGGGGTCGACGTCAAGGGCCTCGAGGGCTTCGAACGCGACCTGGGTGAGCTGGCCGGAGCCGCCGCGCTGCTGCGCGACATGCAGGAGCCCGAGCTGGAGCGCGACGGGCTGACCAGCCTTCTGCGCGACGTCGAGCTGCCCCTGGTCGACGTCCTGATCGAGATGGAGGCCGCCGGGGTGAAGCTGGACACCGACCGGCTGGCGGAGGTGGGGGAGACCTACGGCGCGCGGATCGAGGCGCTGGAGCGCGAGATCTGGGACTTGGCCGGCGAGGAGTTCACCATCGGCTCCCCGCAGCAGCTGGCCCAGATCCTCTTCGAGAAGCTCGGGCTGACCAAGAAGCGCAGGGGCAAGACGGGCTTCTCGACGGACGCCCGCGTGCTTCAGGCGATCCGGGGCGAGCACGAGATCATCGGCAAGATCGAGTCGTGGCGCGAGCTCAGCAAGCTCAAGTCGACCTACCTGGACGCGCTTCCCGCCCTGGTCGACCCGCGGACCAAGCGGCTGCATACGACCTTCGGGCAGGCCACCGCCGCAACGGGCCGGCTGTCCAGCACCAACCCGAACCTCCAGAACATCCCGATCCGCACCGAGATGGGCCGCGAGATCCGGGCCTGCTTCGTGGCCGAGGAGGGGCGCAGGCTGATCTCCTCCGACTACTCGCAGGTCGAGCTGAGGATCCTGGCCCACGTGGCCGAGGAGGAGACGCTCAGCGAGGTGCTCAAGGGCGGTGAGGACGTCCACGCGGTCACGGCCGCCGAGATGTTCGGGGAGGGCGCCGGCGCCGACCCCGGCCTGCGCTCCAAGGCCAAGATGATCAACTTCGGCATCGCGTACGGGCTGTCTGCCTTTGGGCTGGCAGATCGGCTCCAGATCCCGATCCCGGAGGCAGCGGACGTGATCGAGCGCTACTTCGCCCGCTTCCCCGCGATCCAGCAGTTCATCGAGAGCACCATTGCCAGCGCCACCACCGAGGGCTACGTCACCACGCTGTTCGGGCGGCGCCGTGCCATTCCCGAGCTCATGGACAACAACCCCCAGACACGCTCGCTGGGTGAGCGGCTCGCGGTGAACACCGTGATCCAGGGCACGGCCGCGGACATCATCAAGGTGGCCATGATCCGCTGCCGAGACGGGCTGCGGGACGCCGGCCTGGACACCCGCCTGGTTCTGCAGATCCACGACGAGCTGATGTTCGAGGGCCCGGTTGCCGAGATGGATGCGGCCTCCGAGATCATCCGCGAGGGGATGGTGGGCGCCTTCGAGCTGGATCCGCCGCTCATGGTCGACCTCGGAGTCGGTCAGGATTGGCTCAGCGCCAAATGAGCCGCGAGCACCTACTCATCATCACGACGGTCGTGGCGGGCGGCCTGGTGGCCCTCCAGGCTCCGATCAACTCGACCCTGGGGCGCAGTGTCGGCACGTTTGCAGCGGCCAGCATCTCCTTCATCGTCGGCACCGTAGTGCTGGTGGCCATCACGGTGACCCTCGGCGGCGGCTTCGGCCAGGTCGGCCAGGTCCAGGGCCTGCCCTGGTACTACCTGATCGGCGGGCTGCTCGGTGCGGTGTACGTGACCAACGCGCTGGTGTCGGTGAGGACGCTGGGAGCGGGCGGAATCACGGCCGCGACCATCACCGGCCAGCTGCTCACGGCGGTGGCCATCGACCGGTTCGGCGTCCTCGGGATCCCGGAGAAGCCGCTCTCGATCGGCAGGATCGCCGGCGTCGTCCTGCTCGTGGTCGGGACTTACCTGATCGTCAGGGAGTAGTCAGGCCGCTACGCGCAGCCGGCGGCTGGGCGGGCCCGCGGGCGCGGCCTTGGCGAAGTCCGGGTGCGCGAGGTCCAGGTAGTGCCCGAACGACCAGTCGACAAAGCGCTTGGTGCCCACCGCCCGGATCAGCGGGCCCAGGGCGCGGGGCGGGATCCGGGGAACGATCTTCTGCGTGCGCAGCATCCACTCGTACTTCCACTCGTGGGCGGCGTTGAACGCGTGGTACTTGCGAAGGGCCTGTTCGCGCGTGCGCGTTCCGTCGACCACCTGGCGGATCTCCCGCCCCAACGCTATGCCGAAGTAGAATGCGGTGCGGATGCCCTCGGCCGTGAGCGGCAGGCAGTGGCCGGCGGAGTCGCCGACGAAGAAGATCCCCTCGCCGGTGCCGTCCCGCAGCTTGTGGGGGATCCAGTTGCCCTGGTAGTTGACGGGCTCGCGGTCGAGATCCTCCGCCAGCAGCACGGTGGGGTCCTTCACGTGAAAGCGCGGATCGAAGGACCCCACGCCGATCCGCTGCTCGTGACCTGCGGGGAAGCTCCAGCCGTAGCCGGCCGGCACGTAGCGACGGTCGATCCAGATCTCCAGGTCCTCGGAGGCCGCCCATGGGTGCACCTCGAGCCCGCGCGAGAGTGGGGCGTCGGGCGGCTGGTAGCCACTCCCGAGCACCCGGCGCCAGCCCAGGGCGTCGATCACGATGGGCGCGGTCAGATCCCCGCGGTCGGTGTGGACCGTCATCCCGGTCCGCCCGTTGACCTTGGCCGTCTCGAAGCGGGCGTCGTTCTGCGCGTCCAGCAGCGCGCACAGCTCGCGGTAGTCGAAGGTGGAGAAGGTGAAGGGAAGGTCGAAGCGGGCGGTGGCCTGTGGCGTGTGTACCACCAGCTCGCCAAACTCCTGGCGGAAGCTGTCCATCAGGCCCAGCGCCTCGAGCCAGCCGGTGGGGACGCCGCAAGCCGAGGTCTGGCGCTCGCCGACCTCATAGCGGTCCAGGATCATCACAT
>JAXDIE010000133.1:0-13979 GCA_034664165.1 Thermoleophilaceae bacterium
TCCCTTCCACCGGCGTCGAGGCCTCGGCGTAGAGGCGCCTCGGGATCCGGCCGGCCTCGAAGGCCGAGCGCCCGGCCTGCACCGCCAGCTTCATGGCGGCGGCCATCCGCACGGGGTCTTCCGCGCGCGAGACCGCGGTGGCAAGCAGCACGCCATCACAGCCGAGCTCCATCGCCAGCGCGGCATCGGATGCCGTCCCGATTCCGGCGTCGAGGATCACGGGCACGCCGGCGGACTCGCGGATCAGGCGGAGGTTGTACGGGTTGGCGATCCCCATCCCGCTGCCGATCGGCGATCCCAGAGGCATCACGGCCGCGCAGCCGACGGTCTCGAGCCGCTTGGCCAGCACCGGGTCGTCGGTCGTGTAGGGAAGGACGGTGAACCCGTCGGCCACGAGCGTCTCGGCTGCGGCGAGCAGCTCGGCGGCATCGGGCAACAGGGTCCGCTCGTCACCGATCACCTCGAGCTTGACCCAGTCGGTCTCGAGCGCCTCGCGTGCCAGCCGGGCCGTGGTGACGGCGTCGCGCGCGGTGAAGCACCCGGCCGTGTTGGGGAGCAGGAAACAGCCGGCATCGGAGAGGACCTCGACGATCGAGCCTCGAGCCGCCGGATCCACCCGCCGGAGCGCCAGGGTCGCCATGTCTGCGCCCGAGGCCCTGACCGCAGCGGCCATGGTGTCGAGGTCGCGGAAGCCGCCGGTGCCGATGATCAGGCGCGAGCCGAACTCCCTTCCGGCGATGGCCAGGCCGCTCATCTCATCCACCCTGCACCGCTTGGAGAACTTCGACGCGCTGGCCTTCCGCAAGCGCGATCGTGTCCCACGAGCCGCGTGGCACGACGTCGCCCTCGAGAGCCACCGCCACACCGCGGCCGTCGGCCGGCGCCCCGGCGGCGTGAACCGCGTCGCGGATGCAAGCGCCATCCGGCAGGTCGCACGATTGGCCGTTGAGGACCACCCTCATGGCGAAGCCTCGACGCGCGGAGCGGCGACAAGACGGGCCGGGTCACAGGCAGCCAGCGCGGGGTCCATGGCCTGGCCGTTGCAGAGGGCGGCCACGCCGTCGGCCGTGGACGGCGCGAGCAGGATCCCGTTGCGGTGGTGGCCCGTGGCCAGGATGAGCCCGTCGATTGCCGAGCGGCCCACCAGCGGCAGGCCGTCGGGGGTTGCCGGCCGCAGGCCCGCGGCGGTCTCGGCCAGCTTCAGCTCATCGGTTTCGGGCAGGACCTCCCAGGCGGCCTCGAGAAGCTCGCGGACGCCACCCGCGGTGACGTGGCTGTCGCCGCGCTCTTCCATCGTCGCCCCGATGACGACTTCGCCCCCGGCCCTGGGCACGATGTAGCAGCGCGGGGTGCGCAGGATCCTCGACGCTGGAGGAGCCCCGGATGCGCGAAGCCTCAGGATCTGGCCCTTGACCGCCCGCACCGGCGGGATCGCCTCAGGCGGGAGCCCTGCCACTTCCGCGCTCCAGGCCCCGGCGGCGAGCACCACGTTGTCGGCCTTGAAGGGGCCCGCCAGGGTCTGGACGCCGGTGACGCGCCCACCCGTGACTTCGATCTCGGGCTCCATGGCGATAATCAACTCGCCGCCGTCGGCGTCGATCGCGACGGCCAGAGCGGCCGCCAGTGCCCGCGGCTCCACGAAGCCGTCCTCAGGGGTGAGCACTCCACCGGCGATGCCGGGCGCGAGCCCCGGCTCCAGCTCGCGGCACTCCGAGCGGGTGAGCATCCGGGCATCGAGATCCAGGTCGAGCTGGAACGCATGGAGGCGGGCGAGCTCCTCCGCGTCGTCGCGGTCGACGGCCACGGTGAGTGCGCCGCTCTGGACATGGCCGGCCTCCCGGCCCGAGCGCTCGCTCAGGTCGGCGCCGAAGCCGGGCCAGCGGGCGGCCGATGCCAGGTTGAGGGCAAGAAGCCCCTGGCCACCGAAGTCGGCCTCGGTTGCCGGCGCGAGCATTCCGGCGGCAACGCCAGAGGCTCCCGCCCCGGGGCCTGCACGGTCGATCACAGCCACGGACAGCCCCGACGCCGCGATCCGCCAGGCGCAGGAGAGCCCGATGACGCCGGCGCCGATCACCACGACGTCGTAGCTGTGCTCCTTCGGCGGCTGGCCCATTGCTCCCTCTTTCCTGCGGCGGGCCCGGCCGGCTTCCCTGCGCCGGCATTGCCCGGATCAGGTTTGACGGTCGGCGGCGACCCAGCCGCCCTCTCAGCCCGGTCATTCCGAGCTCCCGTAGTCACTCGATGCTACTCCCCCTGCTCTGGGAGGATCCTCCGATGGGCACCGATCGCAGCGGCGCGGACCGGAGGGCGCTACTGGCCGGCGCGCGGCTCTACGTGATCGCCGGAGCGGATGACCTCGGGCGGCTGCTACCCGGGATCCTGGAGGCGGGCGCCGATCTGGTGCAGCTGCGGGACAAGGACGCGGACGACGGGCGGTTGACCGAGGCCGCGGCCACTGCGCAGCTTGCCTGCCTGGAGCACGGCGCGCTGCTGATCGTGAACGACCGCCCGGATCTGGCGGCGGCCGTCGGTGCTGACGGCGTACATGTGGGACAGGACGACATCGACCCGGCCGAGGCCCGCCGGATAGTCGGCCCCGAGGCACTGATCGGCATCTCCACCCACTCCCCCGCACAGATGGCCGCCGCCGAGGCCTCGGCGGCCGACTACCTCGGCGTCGGGCCGGTCAACGCGACGCCCACCAAGCCAGGGCGCCCAGCCGTGGGGCTCGAGCTGGTCCGGGATGCGGCGCGGCTGGCCGCCAAGCCGTTCTTCGCCATCGGCGGGATCGAGCCGTCGGGCATCCCCGCGGTGCTCGACGCGGGCGCAACCCGGGTGGCGGTCGTACGTGCCGTGACCCAGGCCGACGACCCCGTCGCCGCCGTTCGCGAGCTCACCGGCCTGTTGGAGGGAGGGCGTCGTGGCGCAATCGTCGAGGCAACGTAAGAAGGCCCGACGGGCAGCCGGCACGATCAAGCCGCCCGGGCGCTCGGAGGCAAAGAACCAGGCCGTCCGCGAGTCGCTGGAGCCACTGGCGCCCGGGGAGCGCCCAGGCGCCGTGACAGTCGGCGCGGTGCTGGTGACGGGCCTCGCGATCTTCGTGCTCGTGCGATACCTCGGTGGCGTCAGCTTCCAGGGCAAGCGCGTCGAGTTCGCCCAGTTCGCACCGCTGCTGCTGATCCTGGTGATGATGTCCTACGGCCTCTGGCGCGCCCGCTACTGGGCGGTTCTGGGGCTCCAGGCACTACTTGGCCTCCTGATCGTCTACTACGGGGTGACCGCGACGCTGTTCGGCGACCTGCAGGGAGTCGCGGTGGCGCTGGCCGTGGTGATCCCGTCCGGCTACCTCTTCTACAAGCTCGTCAAGGCGATGGCCCGGATCCAGATGCCGGAGCGAAGTTGAGCGAGCCCTTCTCACTCACCGAGCGCGTCCGGTTCGGCGACCTCGATGCCATGCAGCACCTGAACAACGTGCAGTTCCTGCGCTACTTCGAGACCGCGCGGATCCAATACATGACCACCCTGTTCCCGGAGCACAAGCCAACGAGCCAGCAGCAGTTCGGCTTCATTTTCGCGGAGTGCAAGATCTCCTATCGGTCGCCCGCCTACTACGGCGAGGAGATCCGGATCGGGGTCTGGCCGAAGAAGATCGGAAACGCGAGCCTGCATCTGACGTTCGAGATGCACGCCATGCCCGAGGAACGCCTCGTGGCCGAGGGCTACGGCGTACTCGTGGGTTTCGACTACACGGAGAACCGATCCCACCCGCTGCCGGACCATGTCCGGGAGCGCTTGGCTCAGGACATCCGCGAGTAGCTCAGCGACGCTGCAGGGTTCGCCATTCGTCCAGCCGCGCGACCTCCGCCTCGGACTCCGCGCGCAGGGGGTCGAGGTCGAAGTCGTGCGCGCTGTCAGCGCACCAGAAGCCCGGATGGCGTGCCAGCCAGCGTTTGGCGTCGCGCCTGCCCAGGTCGATCAGGCCCGAGATGTAGTCGTGGTCGAAGAGCAGGAAGCTGAGCAGCTCCCCCCGACTGGCGTTGGCCCCTCCCAGCACGCGACCCATCAGGGCGAAGTCGATGCCCTTCAGAGCCGACCTTCCCGAGTAGCGCCGCGCGAAGACCTGCTCGGCGAGTGTCCCGAGCTCCCGGCGGCGGCGCGGCGTGACGAACGCGTAGGAAACGCGCCTGTAGGGCCGGCGGCCGCGCGACTCGCGATAGGCCCGAGCGGGGCCGACGGAGCCCATGGCCGACGTATCGGCGAAGAACGTGTTGATCGCAGCCAGCCGGTGCATGTCGTACTTGACCTGGTCGAGCAGCAGGCCGTCGAGGACGTTGGCCACGATGTCCGAGAGCTGCGGGCGCAACGGCGCCTTGGTGCGCATCCGCGGGGCGACCAGCGGCTCGAAGCCGACGACGATGACCCGCGAGGCCCCCAGGTCCAGCGCGGGCTTGATCGGTGTGTTCAGCCTGGCCGCGCCGTCGATGTAGTACCCCTCCGCCGACTTGGGAGACCGGATCCGGACCGGAGGGAAGAGCATCGGGATGGCGGCCGAGGCCCTGACGTGTTCGGCCTCCAGGGTCGTGCCCACGTAGCGGATGTCCTCCGACGCCGATCGGAGCGCCGCGGGATCGGCACCCTGGACGAACCCCACGGCCGTGCCATCGAGCGAGGTGGCCACCGCGCACACCGACTGCAGCACCTCGGAGTCGATGTTGGCGCTGATCGCGTCGAAGTCGATCCAGCGCGGGAGGTTGTCGTGCAGTGGGCGCGCGTCCAGCAGGCTGCGGCCCCGTAACCCGGGCACGCCGAGCGTCTCCGCCAGGCCCATGGCCAGCCGCAGCGGCGTCCTGGGACTCAGCAGGCTGGTGAAGATGTCGGCCCGGTCGAGCCCGTGCCAGATATCCAGCAGGCGCCCGGCCTGCTCGCGCGCCGGCAGGTGCGCCCAGGACGCCAGAGCGGCCGCGTTGATTGCCCCCACGCTGACACCACAGATGATCTCGGCGGACTCCCCGCGCTCCTCCAGCTTCGGCAGGAGCACCGAGAGGGCGCCCACCTCGTACGCGCCCCGCGCGCCCCCGCCGGGCAGGACAATTGCCACACCCGGCTTGTCGCTCGTCCGGTCCACCCCCATACGGTCGCCGCCGAAGCGCTTTCTGACTACGTCCATCGGGCCAAGACCGACTGTACGCGGGGTCCTATGTAGGCTCTTGGAAATGGCCGAGACGAGCTTCGACTGCATAGTCATCGGATCCGGCCCCGGCGGGTACGTGGCGGCGATTCGCGCCACGCAGCTGGGGATGAAGACGGCCGTGGTCGAGCGGGACTCGGTGGTCGGCGGCCGTTGCCTCAACTACGCGTGCATCCCCGCCAAGGCCGTGCTCCGCGCCGCCGACGTGTACACCGAGGTCCAGGAAGCCGGGGCGTTCGGCATCAAGGTGGACGGCGCCTCCGTGGACTTCGCGGGAGTCGGCGCGCACCGGGATGAGGTCATCAAGACCCTCACCGGGGGTGTCGCGATGCTTTTCGAGAAGAACAAGGTCCAGGTCTTCAACGGCCATGGCGCCCTCACGGCCGATGGCACGGTGAAGGTCGGCGACGACGTGCTGAGCGCCAAGACCGTCGTGCTGGCCACCGGCTCGGTGGCGCGGCCCATCCTGGGACTCGAGTTCGGCGACCGCGTGCTCGACACGGCCGCGGCATGGCTGCTGGACAAGCAGCCCAAGAGCATGGCTGTGGTCGGTGCCGGAGCCTCGGGCACCGAGATCGCCTCCGCATACGCACGGCTGGGCACCGAGGTGACCCTTTTCGAGGCCCTCCCCCAGATCCTGCCGCTTGAGGACAAGGACACCGCCCGAACCGCGGCCAGGGAAATCGGCAAGACGGGCGTGAACATCGTCACCGGAGCCGAGATCACGGCAGTGGACGTGGGCAAGAGCTCGGTGAAGGTCACGCACGGCGATGGCGCTCCGACCTTCGAGTACCTGGTGATCGCCGCCGGCCGGGGAGCCGATGTCGAGGGCCTCGGGCTCGCCGACGCCGGTGTCGAGACCGACGATCTTGGGTTGATCGCCGTCGACGGCATGATGCGCACCTCCCGCGAGGGCGTTTACGCGATCGGCGACCTGGTGCCGGGCCCCGCCCTGGCGCACGTGGCCTCCGATGAGGGCGTGATCGCCGTGGAGCACGCCGCCGGCCTGAGCCCGCACGCACTGGACTACGACTTCATCCCCGCGGTCACGTTCTGCCACCCCCAGGTGGCCAGCTTCGGGCTGACCGAGCAGCAGGCCAAGGACGCCGGGTATGACGTCGTCGCGGCTCGGATCCCGCTCGGAGCCGTCGGCGCGCCGACCGTGTACGGGGAGAAGGGCGGCCTCGTGAAGATCGTGGGCGAGAAGAAGTACGGCGAGCTGCTGGGCGGCCACATCGTGTCCACGAAGGCCGCCGACCTGATCCAGGAGCTGGTCCAGGCGCGCGAGCTGGAGGGCGGCTTCAGCGAGGTGGCCCACACCGTGCACGCCCATCCGACCTACTCCGAGGCCGTGATGGAAGCCGCTCGCGCCGTCGACGGCTGGCTGATCCACGGCTGACCCGTCGTGGGCGAGCAGCCGGTTTTCTACTTCGACCTGGGATCGCCCTACTCGTACCTCGCGGCCGAGCGCGCGCGCTCTGTGCTGCCCGTCATGCCCGAGTGGCAGCCCATCCTCCTGGGCGGCATCTGGAGCCACACCGGCGGAGGCTCGTGGTCGCTCACGGACGGTCGCGATGACGGCATGGCCGAATGCGAGAGGCGCGCCGCGGAGTACGGGCTGCAGCCCTTCCGCTGGCCCGACCCGTGGCCCTCGAACACCCTCACCGCCATGCGGGTTGCCACCTTCGCCAAGCAGACCGGCCGCTGCGTTGCCTTCTCCCTGGCGGCTTTCCGGCAGGCGTTCGCCGGCGGGCGTGACCTGAGCGAGACCGACAACGTCCTGCTTGCCGCGGCGGCTTGCGAGCTGCACCCGCGAGCGGTGCTCAAGGCCATCGAGACCAAGTCGGTCAAGGACGAGTTGCGCGCGGCGACCGACGAGGCCGCCGCCCTGGGTGTGATCGGCGTGCCCACCGTCCGCGTCGGGGACGAGCTGTTCTGGGGCGATGACCGGCTGGAGGATGCCGCCGCGGCGCTCGCGTAGGTGCCTGTACCCTCAGCCCATGCGTGGGGGGCCAATGGGCGCTGTCCTGATGATTCTGGCCGTCGGCCTGACGGCTCAGCCGGCGGGCGCGCTGCCTATTCCCAGCGTCGGGCTCGGGGGTGGCGAGCCCGAGTTCATCGGCAGGCCTGCCAAGCCCCATCCCGTCAAGGCCCCGGACGTGCCGCGGCATCCGTTCATGGCAAAGAACGGCGCGAGTGTGATCCACAACGACGCGTATCAGACGGATACGTACACGCGGTCGGGGCCGCTCGGCCGGGACATCCAGATCACCACGACGCTCCAGGCGGCGGAGTGCGGCTCGATCACCTTCGACACGTACGGCCGGATCGTCACGGTCTGCGTGGGGCTGCAGGGACCAAGGCTCGTGATGTTCGACCCGGTGACCCTCGAGCCGCTCTCGACGTTCCTGCTTCCCCTGCGCCAGTTCCGCGACCTCAACCCGAGCGGCCTGTTCTCCGACTTCTCGGGCGGCGGCTACTTCTATCTGGACAATCAGAACCGGGCGGTCCTGCCGACCACCAACCAGCACATCCTGGTGGTGGCCGAGACGGGGACCAAGCCCGGGTTCCGGACCGTCCACGACTACAAGCTCGGTAGCGCGGTCCACGATGACGAAGGGGTTACCTCCGTGCTCCCGGACTGGTCGGGCCGGCTCTGGTTCGTCGGCAAGCGGGGAAGCATCGGCTTCGTCGACCCCGACACCGGGCAGGTGCAGTCGATCGACACGGGCGAGCCGGTGGGCAACTCGTTCGCGGTCGGCGACGACGGCGGCGTCTTCGTGGTCACGGACGCCGCCATGTACCGCTTCGACGTGAGCGGATCCGGCAAGCCGAAGATCACCTGGCGGGAGCGCTACGCCAACGTCGGCTTCAAGAAACCGGGGCAGACCGAGGAGGGGTCTGGCACCACCCCGACTCTCATGGGCAAGCGCTACGTCGCGATCACCGACAACGCCGACCCGATGAAGATCGTCGTCTATCAGCGCGGGAAGGACGTCAAGGGCCCTCGCCGGGTATGCACGCAGCCGGTCTTCAGCAAGGGCGCCAGCAGCACCGACCAGTCACTGATCGGCACCGGCCGCTCGATGGTGGTGGAGAACAACTACGGCTACGCGGGGCTGGCCACGACGCTCGGGGGCAAGACCACCGAGCCCGGGATCGAGCGCGTCGACATCGACCGCGACGGGCGCGGCTGCCACACCGTCTGGCACAACGACTCGCGGGCGCCCTCCGTGGTCCCCAAGCTCTCACTGGCCAACGGGCTGGTCTACACCTATACGAAGGATCCGGGCGACGCCAACGACCCCTGGTACCTCACCGCGCTGGACTTCCGCTCGGGGAAGACCATCTGGCGCCGGCTCGCGGGCTTGAGCTTCGGCTACAACAACAACTTCGCGCCTGTTTCGATCGGGCCCGACGGCGCCGCCTACGTGGGTGTCATCGGCGGGCTCGTCGCGTTCCGCGACAGCCGCTGAACCAGGGGACGCGGGTATCGTCGTCGTCGTGCCCAGCCAGATCCTCATGCCGCGCCTGTCCGACGCCATGGAGGAGGGCACGATCCTGAAGTGGCTCGTGGCGCCGGGAGACGTGATCGCCGCGGGCACCCCGCTTCTGGAAGTCGAGACGGACAAGGCCAACGTGACCTACGACTCGGAGGTGGCCGGTGTCATCGAGGAGCTCACGGCCGCCGAAGGGGATTCGGTGGCTGTCGGCGCCGCGATCGCGACCATCGGCGATCAGGCACCCGCCAAGCCCGCCCGCAAGAGCCCTGCGGCGAAGGCTCCCGCTGCTGCCGCGCGGGGCAAGGTCCAGACCACGGAGCCCACGAGGCTGCAGAGGTCGGTGTCCAGGCGGATGGCGGAATCCAAGGCCACCGCCCCCGACTACTCGATGCACCTGGACGTTGACATGACCGCCTGCGTGGCCCTGCGCGAGCGGATGGACGGGATGACCGACCCGCTGCCGACGCTGAACGACATGGTGGTCAAGGCCGCCGCCAACGCGCTGCGCGAGTTCCCGCGAGTCAACGGCGCCTACCGCGACGGGCGCTTCGAGAGCTACTCCCGCGTCAACGTCGGGATCGTGGTGGCCGCCGGCGATGCGCTGGTGGTACCGACGATCTTCGACGCCGACGAGCGCTCGCTGGGCGAGATCGCGCGCCGTTCCAAGGAGCTGATCGAGAAGGTGCGCAACCAGTCGATCGAGCCGCCGGAGCTGGCCGGTGGCACCTTCACCGTCTCCAACCTGGGGATGTACGGGATCGACTCCTTCAGCGCCGTGATCAACCCGCCCCAGGCCGCGACCCTTGCCGTCGGCGCCGTGAAGCCGCGTCCCGTGGTGGACGAGCACGGGCGGATCGTGGTGCGCCAGACCATGCGCGCGACGCTGACCTGCGACAACCGGATTCTCTACGGAGCCGACAGCGCGGCCTTCCTCGCGCGGGTGGGGCAGCTGCTCGAGAACACCGCGGCCCTGGCGCTCTGAGCGGCACGCGTCAATAAGCTCCCCGCGATGGCCGACCGGATATTCAAGCCCGCCCTGGCGGCTGCCTGCGCCGCGCTGCTCCTGGCTGTGGCGGCGAGCGTCGCCGCCCCGAAGCCGCGCGGGGGCGGCGCCAGCGGCCAGATCACCAGCGCCAAGATCAAGAACGGGACGATTCGCAACGTCGACATCGGCACCAACGCCATCACCGGATCCCGCATCAACGAGGGCTCGCTCAAGCGCGTGCCCGATGCCGAGGAGATTGGCGGCAACCAGATCGACAAGATCAACTACCACGGCACCGCCGGCTCGGGCCCGATCAAGATCCTCGACCTCGGTGGCCTGCAGCTCAATGCCGGCTGCGCCGGCGGCCCCGACCTGTCCCTCGACGCAGGCACGACCATCGCGGGCAGCGCGCTGCTCTCTGCCACCACCGACGTATCCACCGGGCTGCCCGCCAACGCCGTTCACGTGCCCTCGATGACGACCGCCGGAGTTCAGAACCTGCTGCCGGGAGCCGACGCGCCGCAGGTGGGCCAGCTGCGCTTCATAGGCTCGGGCGGGCAGGTGGTGACCGCCGAGTTCGCCACCGAGCTTGGCGCGGGCGGAGGCGACTGCGTGGTCACCGGCCACGCAGTCTTCGGTTGAGCTAGCCCCAGCTGAAGCCGGTAGCCCGGTTGCCGGGCGCGAGCGGCGTGTCCGGCAGGCCCTCCGGGAAGTCCGGGATGTTGTAGCCGCCCGGGGCCACGTCATTCGGAGTATCCGGGTGGAAGATCGACGCCAGGTACTGGATGTGGCCGCGGCCTGCTCCGAGCTCTGTCTGGCCGCCGCCGTACGCGCCCATGCCGCGCTCCTCGCACACGTCGTATGCATGGAACAGGGCGCTGAGTGGCCCGAACCGCGAGGGCTTGATGTTGATCATCTTCGGGGCGAAGGGAAGGTCGTCGATGTCCTGGACCGAATGGATCGGCGCATCCCAGGTGATCCGGTCCCGGTGGGGTGCCAGGACCTCGTCGGCCGCAGGCACGCTCAGGTCCGGATCCTCCAGCCAGGCGTCGGGGAAGGCCTCGGCGATCATCCGGTACAGATCGGGGTCGGTCTCCACGTCGACGGGAGTGCCGCGGTAGTGGCCCTTGAAATCGAGTGAGTCGACCCTGCCGGTCTCCACGAGCCGATCCACCAGCTCCTGGTCCCACGAGTTCGTGGGATCGAGCTTGAACTTGAGATTGGGGTGACCGGCGGCGATCCGCTCGAGCCTGTCCAGCGTCGGCGGCTCGCCGAGGCGCATCGACACCACGAAGCTGACCGGGGAGGCCTCCCGGCCCAGGGCCTCGTGAAGCGGCTTGCCGGCCTGCCGGAGCGCGAGGTCCAGCGCGGCTGACTCGAACGCCCAGCGGCGGTAGAGGCGGGAGAAATCGCGGACGGGCGGGTCCGGGAAGAGGTCGAGCTCTTCGAGGTGCTTCGAGAACGTGTCGATCGTCCACTCACCCGACAGCGGCAGCACCGGTCCCGCGACCTGCAGGTTCACGTGATCGAGACCGTCGTAGACAACGTCCTCGCCGACTCCGTCCTCGCGGCCGCCCTGGAGCGTGATGAGGGTGGTCATGCGAGGGTCGCTCATCCCGACCTGGAGCTCGCGTCCCTCGAGCGCATACCCCTCGATCGTCAGGGGCAGGTCCGAGATCAGGTCATAGGTGGCCATCACGCCGGAGGTTATCCAGCGCGGGACTCCGGCCTCAGTCGACCAGCCGGCGCTCGACCGCCCACCGGCTCAGCTCGTGTCGATTGCTCAGCTGCAGCTTCCGCAGCACCGCGCTGACGTGGGCCTCGACGGTCTTGGCCGAGATCCCCAGACGCAGGGCGATCTCCTTGTACATATAGCCGCGAGCCAGATGCTGGAGCACCTCGCGCTCCCGCGGGGTGAGCTGATCCAGCTCCGGGTCGACCTCCGCCTGGGGCATGGCCCCGGCGAACGCGTCGAGCACGAACCCGGCCAGCCGGGGGGAGAAGACGGCGTCGCCGTCGCTCACGCGGGTTATGGCCTCGGCCAGCTCGGGCCCGCCGATGGTCTTGGTCACGTAGCCGCGCGCGCCGGCGCGGACAACCGAGATCACGTCCTCGGCCGCATCGGAGGCCGACAGCGCGAGGAAGCGCTGCGCCGGGTTCGACTCGACCACCCGCCGGATCACCTCGACGCCGCCGCCATCCGGCATGTGTACGTCGACCAGGACCACATCGGGGCGTTCGGTCGTGATCATGCGGACCGCGACCGCCACCTCTCCCGCGTCGCCGAGCACCTGCACGAGCGGCTCGAGCTCGGCACGCACCCCGGCCCGGAACAACTCGTGATCGTCGACGATCACGACGCTTGGAAGCGGGGTCATTTCCGCGGAACCGACATCTCGACCTCGGTCCCCTCCTCGCGCCCGCTCCAGATCCTGGCCTTGCCTCCGTGGGACTCGAGCCTGGCGAAGATCGAGTCGCGGATGCCGCGACGCTCATCGGGCACATTGTCGGGATCGAAGCCCTGTCCGCGATCACGGACGAAGACCGTGATGCCTTCGTCACCGACATCCGCGAACACGGACACCGGCGTTCCGCCGCCGTACTTCGACGCGTTGATCATGGCCTCGCGCGCGGCCGCGACGAGCGCCGTCGAATGCGCGTTCAGGGCGGCCTCCCCCACCACCACTACCTCGAGCTGCACGCCGTGCTCGGCCTCGACCTCGTCGGCGGCCGACTGCAGCGACGCCTCGAAGTCGGAGGTCTGGGCGGCGGGTGGCTCGCCGGTGAGCCAGCGGCGCAGGTCGCGCTCCTGCCGCCTGGCCAGACCCGCCACCGCCGAGGGGTCGTCGGCGCGCTTCTGGACCATCGCCAGCGTCTGGAGCACCGAGTCGTGAAGGTGAGCGGCGACCTCGGTGCGCTCCTGCGAGCGAATGCGCTCGGCGCGCTCAGCGGTGAGGCTCCGGCCCATCCGCACCCACAGGGGCGCCAGTATCAGCGCCCCGCCCACCAGCACGACGACCACCGCCAGCGCGATATCGCGGATGCCGCCCAGAGCCCCGTTCGACCAGAGAAAGAGCAGGCAGGCGCCGACCACCAGCGCGATGCCGAACCAGCCGCGGTACTGGGTGCGCGGCGGGGGCGGTGGCGACTCCTTGCGGAGAGCGATCGTCTCGATGGGGGCCGGAGCCGGGACCTCGCGGCCGCCGCGGGTGGCCAGCTCGCGCCAGACCAGCGCACCGCCGGCCGCGGCGAGCACGACCGGCCAGACGAGCGCGTCGCCGGACCAGATCCCGAGCTCGCGCAGGAAGAGCAGGACGCTGAGGGCCAGGAGCCCGACCCCCGCCCCGGTCTGCCAGCTCTTGCCCCCGGTCCGCGGCTGGGCCGGCTGCAACGGCTCGCCCGGAGAGCCAACCGGGATGAAGATCCAGCAGAGGCCGTAGGCGATCACCCCGGCGAACCCCGCGAATGCAGTGACTCCGAAGACCACCCGCAGCAGCAGGGGGTCGACACCCAGGCTGGCGCCGATGCCGGAGCACACCCCCGCCACGACCCCGGATTCGGGATCGCGGCGGAGGGCGCGCTGCGATGTGGTGCTCACTGCCGGGGTCGCGCGCCCTTCACGCGCGCCTCCCGGGGCCGGACAGGCCGCTGGCCAGCAGCACCACTCCCGCCGCGGCCAGGAGGGCCGGCACGAGAAAGCCGATGGTCAGGTCGATCAGGCCAAGCTGGTCGAGAAGGAGCAGGATGCCGAGCGCGATCGTCGCGACACCTGCGGCCAGCGTGGCGATGTCGACCCCCTTCTCCATCAGCCTCCGGTGCCCGCTTCCTGGACGCCGCACGGGATCCGGTCGGTCGACGTCTCGCCCTCGCCGCCGAACCGCCAGAAGTGATCGGACCGGTGAAGCCGGTCGTGGATCAGGTCCTCGTGGGAATCGTTGACCACCCTCAGCTCGCCGAAGGCCACATCAGAGTCGAGCCTGAGCAGCGGCGATGGAGCCGAGGCCTCGCCGATCACGTTGTGGTGGATGTCCGGGCCGGCGGCCTGGGCGCCGAGGACGTCGGTGTGCCCGGCCCGCAGCACGCTGGTCGCGTTCACGCAGATGTCATCGGGCACGATGACCAGAGCCTGGCCCATGCCCAGGTCCAGATGCAGGTCCAGCGGCCGCTCGGCCCGCCAATCCAGGTCGCGGAGATCAACCTTGAGCTGGCCCATGCCCAGCTTGTAGCCGTCGGCCGGGATCTGGGTGCGGCTGCTGGGCGAGTAGTCGCGCTCGCCGAAGCTCGGGTCGATCTTCAGGTCCGC
>JAXDIE010000139.1:0-40790 GCA_034664165.1 Thermoleophilaceae bacterium
GCAAGATCGCCCACTACAAGATCCCCCGCCACGTGGTCGCCTGCGACGAGTTCCCCATGACCGTGACCGGGAAGGTCCAGAAAAACAAGCTCCGGGATCTGGGGATCGAGATGCTCGCTGCGGCCGCCGGCCAAGCCGCACCCGTCCCCTAGGAGTCAGGCGGCGCGGCCCGAGCGGGCGCTTACGCGTATCTCCCGGCCGGCCCGTCCTTCTCCGGGCTCATCGGCGGGCCGACGACGTGGGTCCCGAGGGACTCCTGTGTCGCGATCACGGCCTCGACGTCCAGGAGGCCGGCTCCGGGCGGCGGGAGAGTGCGCTCGGCTGCAGGCCGGCTGAGCGAGCGGAACAGATGCTCGAAATGGGCGGGGGCCATGATGCCCAGCAGCACGGCGACAGGGCTCTCCACGACGAAGGTGTGGGGAACCCCAAGGGGCACGTAGACACTCGCGCCCGGCCCGGCCGAGCGGCGCTCGCCATCGATGTCGAAGGACGCCTCGCCGTCCAGGACATGGAAGACCTCGTCCTCACGGGTGTGGGCGTGGCGCGGCGGCGAGAACCCGCGCCTGAAGGTCCCGCGGAACACAAAGAGCTTTCCGCCGGTCGCCGATCCGGGAACCAGGAACTCGAGCAGGGAATCGCCGAACCAGCGAGCTTCGCCCTCGAGGGAAACGTAAGGACTGGGGGAAAGGTCTTGTACAGACATCGAAATTCCTTTGTCGATCTGGTCAGTCTAGTGAGACATATGTCTCATTACGAGACGACTGTATCATTTCTAGCGATGCCGGCGCGAGACAAGACACCAGGGAGGCCGCGTCAGACCCAGCGCACCCGCCGCGCGTTGGTTGCGGCCGCGGATGAGCTGTTCGCCGAAGGACTGGCTCCGACGGTGACGCTGGCCGCCGAGCGCGCCGATGTGTCGCGCGCCACGGCCTACCGCTACTTCCCCACCCAGGAGGCGCTATTGCTCGCCACGGAGTATCTCGGCGACAGCGAGGCACTTCGCATCCTCCCCGAGCTGGCCCACGAAATCGATGATCCTGCCGAACGGATTGCCGAGGCCGTCCGTCGCGGAGCCGTCTGGACCCTGGGGCGCGAGTCGCGCCTGCGCGCGATCCTGCGGGTTTCCCTCGACCCGGCGAGCGGAGCGGCGCGTCCCGCGCGGCGGCGCGAGTACATCCGGCAGCTGACGGCCTCTTTCGCGGGCGAGCTCGCGCCGGAGGCGTACGAGGGGCTTGTGGGATCGCTCACCCTGTTGTTCGGGATCGACCCGATTGTGGCGATTCGCGACAACAGCTCCGTGCCTGCGAGTCAGATCCCCGACCTGCTCGCCTGGACCGCACGCGCAGTCGTCAGCTCCGCCCTCGCTCAAGCCGAAGGCTAGAGCCGGCTCCTATTCCGACACGCCAACCGCTTCGAAGGCCGTGGACGGATCAGGGTGGTTGACCATCGAGATGGCTACGCCATCGCGGAACCGCCAGAGATGGCCGTTCACGGACGAGAAGGAAGCGGTGCTGCCCTGCGGCCGTTGCTCGCGACGGACGATTGCGAGGACCCAGTCGTCCTCAGCGAGGATTCGCTCGATCTCGATCCTCAAGTAGTCAAAGCCCGCGATGACGTCGTTCCAGACGTTCTCGAGCTCCTCGGTTCCCGTATGTGCACCGGCAATGGGACCTCGGGCAAGCGTCAACTCGAAGTCGGGGGACAACTCAGAGAACGCATGGGTGAATCCCCCCAGGTTGAGGGCGTCGTACACGCGCCGGACACAGTCGATATTCGCCTGCGACATCGGCTAGGACGGCACGAGAATCACGAACGCCGCCATCGGGAAGTCGTAGGCCAGGCAGGCCGGCGGGTACCAGCGTGGAACCTCGCGTGTGCCGATCACGTGGTGCTTGTGGTGGTGGAGCAGGTCCCACACGCCGTGCGCGGCAAGGCCTCCCGCGAGCCAGTACTTCGACCCCCAGAGGCCCTGGAAGACCACCAGGATGATCACGATCGAGAAGACGAGCTCGATCGCCAGGTTCCGGCCGTCGCGTTCGGCCAGGGCGAAGCCGATGTAGATCGCGGCGATGATCGCCAGAGTGATGGCTTCCGCGGCGCGCCGCTCGTCGACAGGCAGGACCAGGAAGAGGGCCATCGTTGCGGCCGCGAAGAGCACGGCCAGAATCACGGCAGGCCCATCGGACAGGAGCTCCTTGCGCTCGGCGATGGAGTGAGCATAGACCCGTGGCCAGCCACCCTGGACGCAACCTTCACCCCGTGCGAGGGTTCATAGGACATGGTCAAGCCCGCCTATCTCGCCGCAGGCCTGCTGGCCGCCGCTGCGCTGAGCAGCCCGGCGACTGCCGCCACGGCCGCGACCAACTACATCTGCCCGGACCCCTCGGTCGAGACCCTGACCGGGTTCGCCCCCACCAACCCGTTCGACTCCCGCACGCTGGACGGCAAGCGGACCAAGTCCGCCCGACGCCAGGCGGCCGAGCACGACTGCACTATCCGTGTGGTCCGGCGCAACGGAAACGACCTGGTGGTCACGGAGGACTTCAGCTTCAGCCGGATCGACGTGGCGGTCAAGAACCGCCGAATCACCAAGGTCTTCGGCGTCTACTAGACCCCGGTCGCCCGCACGCGGGCAGCCTGGCGGACCAGGTGGTCGCGCTCGGCGACGTCGGTGGCCACGCGGGCTGCATCCGCGTAGGCCTCGCCCGCCGCAGGGAGGTCGCCGCCAAGCTCGTGCAGGTGACCGCGCACGGCGTGCCAGCGATGTCGCTCGCCGATCACGTCGCGTAGCCGATCGGTCTCGCGCAACCCGGCTGCGGCGCCAAGCACGTGGCCGACCGCGACCGAGCGACCGAGCACCGCGGCGGGGTCCTGGGTCACCGGGTCGTCGGCCAGGCCGACAAGTTCGTCGTACCAGGCAAGAATCTGCGACCAGTCGGTTTCCGTGGCGCTTGCCGCGTCGTCGTGGAGAGCCGCGATGGCGGCCTCGACCTGGTAGCGGCCGGGCTGCTCGAGAGCCAGCGCCGTCTGCAGGACGCGCACACCCTCGGCGATCTCGCGCGTGTCCCAGAGGGCGCGGTCCTGGCGGTCGAGGGTGACGATTCGGCCCTCGGCGTCGAGCCGCGCCGGGAGGCGGGCGTGGTTGAGCAGCATCAGCGCCAGGAGCCCGCGCGCCTCCGGCTCCTCGGTCGCCAGAGTGAGCTGGCGGGCGAGCCTGATCGCCTCGGCGGCCAGGTCGACCCGACCCCCGTGGCCGGCCGTGTAGATGAGGTAGAGCACCCGCAGCACCACGGCCAGGTCACCCGGCTGGTCCAGGCGAACTCCCTGCAGGGTGCGCTTGGCCCGGCTGATCCTCTGCGCCATCGTCGCCTCCGGCACGTAAAACGCGTCGGCGATCTCCGCGGTGGTGAGACCGCCGACGGCGCGCAGTGTCAGAGCGACCTGCGACGCGGGCGTGAGCTCGGGGTGGCAGCAGCAGAAGAGCAGGAAGAGCGTGTCGTCGCCCACCTCGGTGGTGGGCGCCGGCTCCGGCTCGGCGTGGATCGCCTCTTCGCGGCGATGGCGAGCGGCCTCGCTGCGGCGGGCATCGACCAGCCGCCGGGTCGCGACCGTGGCCAGCCAGGCCCGCGGGTCGTCGGGCGGGTGGTCCGGCCACACCCTCATCGCCTCGATCAGCGCTTCCTGCAGCGCGTCCTCGGCGGCGTCGAAGTCCTCGCCCCGCCGCACCAGGGCCGCCAGGACCCGAGGGACGAGGGCGCGCAGCGCGCCCTCGTCCAGCCCTCGGATCGGCTCCTCGGTCATGCGGGTCAGCTGGCCGGGGATGCGGTCATGACCTCCCGGACCTCGAGCCACTCGTTGACCGGCTCGCCCCCTTGGCCAGGCCCGGATGAGACGAAGGCCGCGACCTCGAGCGCGCGCTCGTACGAGTCGACGTCGATCATGTACCAGCCGGCCACGAGGTCGCTGGTCTCGGGGTGCGGGCCGTCGGTGGTGACCGGCGCGGCGTCAGGGCCGCCGTAGCGCACCCAGGTGCGCGCGGGGGTGAGCGCCTGGCCGTCGACGTACTCGCCGCTCTCCCTGAGGACCTCGGCGACGTTCCTGAGGAATGCCATGTGGCCCTCTACGTCCTCGGGAGCCCACTGGTCCATCGGAGGGAAGGGATGGTGCGGCTCGGGGCCGCCGCGGTAGTGCTTGAGAAGCAGGTACTTGGGCATGTTGATCTCCTGGTTTGGTGGGCCGCGCCTCTCGCGGCCCTTCACCTGGTGAGCGGAGCCGATCAGAGCTTCTCGACATCAAATCGTATGCTGCTTCGGTGGAGGCGAGAGTGGGCGCATTGGCCGTCGTGATCGCGCTGCTTTCAGCAGGCCTGGCAGGTGCCGCTCCGTCGGCCGATGGCCCGCCGAAGGAGCCGGAATGCCTGTCTCTGGTCGCGGGCACAGGCGGACTCCCCTTCATCGGCGGCAGTCTTCCCAGCCTGGACCCACCGTCCGGCCAGCCCGCCGGCTTTGGCCCGGTGGCATTGCCCGCGGTGCGTGAGTCGCTCCCCGATCGGGTTGTGTTCAAGGACCAGGACTCCACGTTCAGCACCTCGTACGCCTTCGCGCTGCGCGAGGGCCGGATCTACGTCCGCCGCGCCAAGGCCGGGAAGCCGATGCCAGATGAGCCGTGGCATCTGCTGAAGCTGCCCGCGTGCCTCGACGGCCACATCACGGCGATCTCCGCGGATGGCAACCTGCTCTTGGCACTTGGCCGTGGTCGCCAGATCTACGCAAACGACATGCCGAGCGGCGCTCCGAGCGCCTCGGCCTGGACCTGGCGCTGGGGCCCGCCGTTCTGGGCCGGCGCCGGGGCCAAGATGTTCAGCGACGTACGTCGCTGGGCGACGTCGACGTTTGGGCCGCCGGAGACCTTCACCGACAGCTCGGGGCGCAGCCACGAGCCGATCGGCGTGGCGACCGTCTATCTGATGCGCGACCGCGGGCGGCGGATCACCTACCTCGACCCCTGGCTGCCACCGGACGAGAGCCGGGAGGTCTGCTCGCCCCGCCGCGGCACGTTGCCACTGGCCAACCTCTCGGCATCCGGCTCGACCGTCTTGGCAATCGGCCAGCGCGGCGAGCTGTTCACCCGCCTCTACGACTTCGACCTGTCCGGCGCCAACACGGTTTTCGGCGACTATTCCTGGCGACGCCCGCGCCCCGCAAGCGACACCCGATGGCAGATGCCACCTGCCGGCTGGCAGCACCAGCCCCGGCCTCCGGGCACCGTGACCGACAGGATCAGCATCGCGACGAACGGACCCGACGCATCGGACCGGCTCCTTGTGGTGGAAGGACGCGACGAGCGGGGACGCCCCGGCCGGTTCGAGAAGCAGATCGACGCCCGCCGCTGGAAGTTCACAGCGAGCGGGGATGAATTGCACGGGCGCCGCCTCCCGCTTGCCCATCCCGTCCGGTCTGGAGGCACCGACCGCCTGCGTTACGCCGGCACGATCGACGGACGGCCGGCGGTCGTAACCGGCTTCAGTCCCGAGTGCTCGCCGGCCCGTCTGCGGATCGCCTTCGGCAGCGGCACCCGCCTCGACCTGATCCTGCACTCGAGCGACGGCCTGCGGCAGACGGTGCGCCCACGAGGCCTCACCGACATTGCCCGGAACTACAACGGGGCGATCGAGGTCCCGAAGGGCACCCTCGCAGGCCTGGACTCGATGCCGGCACAGGTGCGGCAGTGGGTCGCGGACAACCTCACCCCGGGCCGCTTCACGACCTCGCCTCTGGCGGTCACGGCGACGCGGATGCAGTCCATTTCGCTGTGCTGGCAGCTCACCCTGAATGGCAAGCCCGCTCGCCCGGACGATGCAGCAGCGCCACCGGACCCGGGCATGGTCGTCGGCTGGCTCACCGAGATGGCCAGGGACGGACGCCCGCCCGGCCTCTGCCTGTGAGAATCCAGCGCATGCCGAACCGGGTGGCCGAGCTCTTGGGGGTGGAGATCCCGATCGTCCAGGCCCCCATGACGTTCATCGCCAACGCCGAGCTGGCGGGCGCGGTCTCGAACGCCGGAGCTCTCGGCATCATCGAGACGACCTCACCCAAGGGGCGCGAGGACCTCCTACGGGTCCGGGAATACACCGACCGCCCGGTGGGCGCCAACATCGCGCTGAAGCTCCGCACCGACCCCGCGATCGTCCAGACGGTCCACGACGCCGGCATTCGCGTTGTGACCACATCGGCGGGCGATCCCAATCTGCTCACCGGCGAGCTGCACGACGCCGGCATCACCGTGTTCCATGTGGTCGGGACCCTTCGCGCCGCGATGAAGGCCCTGGACGCGGGTGTCGACGGCGTGGTCGCCGAGGGTGTCGAGGGTGGCGGCTTCAAGCACGCCCAGGGCCCTTCCACGATGGTCCTCGTGCCGCTCCTGGCATCGCGGCTCGACATCCCGATCATCGCCGCGGGGGGAATCTGCGACGCCCGCTCGATGGCAGCAGCGATGGTCCTGGGCGCCGAGGGCGTACAGATGGGGACACGCATGCTCTCCTCGGAAGAGTCGACCGTCCATCAGGCCTTCAAGGACGCCGTGGTGGCCAACGACGACACGGGGACACTGCTGATCTCTCCCCCGGGGCTGCCGACCATGCGAGTGCTGCGCACCAATCGCGCCGAACAGGCCGAGCTGGCAGAGGACGCCGCGAAGGGCCTGATGGCTGTGCAGGACCTCTACTTCCGCGGGGAGATGGAGGCCAGCCTGGCCAACCTGGGCCAGGTGTCGAGCCGCGTCCACGAGATCCTGCCCGTCGCCGAGATCATCGCGGGGATGTGGAGCGGCGTGCAGGACGAACTCAACTCAGCCCGGCAACGCATCGGGACGCCCGGATCGTGAGGACCCTCACACCGCGCCGGTCTCGCCGGGTTAGGGTTGGCGAACGGCCCTCGATTCCAGGTGCCCGAAAACCTCACAAGGGAGAAAAGCGATGTGGATGAGGGTTGTCCGTTCTCCAGGACTCACCTCGGCGGCCATGAACCGGACGATCGAGGCCTACGAGGAAAGCGATCTGCCGGCGATCAGCGCTGCACCAGGGTGTATGGGGCTGGTCTTCGGTGAGAATCACGTGGCCGGCAGTCTGTGCACCGTCGCCTTCTGGGAAAGCCTCGAGGCGATCGATGCCAGCCGGGGTCTGGCCGAAACCGCGCGCGACCGTGCCGAGCAGGCAGCCGAGAACATCTACGAGCCGATCTTCGATCAGTACGAGGTCACGTTCCAGCGAGGGCTCGACGTCATCGTGGATACCGACGCAGGCGAATACTCGGCGTTCCGGTTCGTGCGCTTCGAAGGCCTTGATGACGAAGGGCTCGATCGCACGGCGGAGGCGTACCGAAACCAAGACCTCGAAGCGATCGAGGCGACTCCCGGGTTCGCCGGGCTCGTGCTCGGTGTGAATCGCGAGGAGGGACGCCTCGTGACGGTGAGCTTCTGGATCTCGAGGGACACGATGCGCGCCTCGGAAGAGTCATTCCTGGCGTCCCAGGGACGTTCGGTCGCGGTTGCCGAGGCCTCACAGGCAGGCGCGCTCGTCGACCGCTTCGACATCCGGCTCACGACGAAGCTGGATGGGCTCCGGGAGAGTGCAGCCAGCTAGTCAGACCACCAGTCGCGCTGACCCTCGACGTCCCCTCGCGGATCGTCGCCGAGGTTGGGTGCGCCAAAGATGAGGATCTCGAGGCCCTCGGGGCCGGCCTCGTAGCCTCGCCACGTGCCGGGTGGCACGCGCACCGCGTCCCACTCCTTGACCTCGACGATCTCGTCGTCGAGCTTCATCCGCCCGCTCCCGCGCACGACCACGTAGACCTCTTCCTGCTGCTTGTGCGTATGGCCGAACGGGAAGCGGTAGCCGGGCGGGACCCGCTGATAGCAGAGGCCGGACTGCTCGAGCTCGAGCACCTTCGTTCCGAGGCGGAACTCAAGGTCCGGCGCACCGTCGAAGTTGGACCCGACGTCCTCGACATCGTCCTTGATGTTCGTGAGCGTGAACGGCACGGCGCGATCCTACTGTTCGATTTCCTCCACGACCCGCCAGCGGAAGATCGACGGTGCGCCCGCGTTGCCGTTCGTATCGGTCGCCACCAAGCGGAGCGTGTGCTTCCCGCGCTTGAGCTTCCTGAACCTCGCCGGCGAGCCGCAGGGCTTGAACGCCTTCTGGTCGATCTTGCATCGGAAGGTCGCGACCGGGTCGGCGGAGCTGAACTCGAAGGTCGCCGTCCTCGACCGGGTCCTCTTCTTCGGATGCCTGCCGAAAGTGCGGCGCTTCTGGCAGCCAGGAGAGAGGTTGAGCAGCACCGAAACCCGGGCGATGCCCACGTCGGTCGGCCCGATGGGCGGCACGTTGCCGGGCACGGCCAGGTCCGAGCAACCGTCGCCGTTGAGGTCGCCGGCCATGAGGTCTTCCGGGAACCCCGTGGTGTTGTAGAAGCCGGCCGGCGTGAAGTTCCCACGCCCATCGCCTTCGAAGATCAGCAGGCGGCTCGAGATCATCTGGGTCACGGCCATGTCCAGATGGCCGTCGCCGTTGAAGTCGATCAGCTGAAGACCCTCGGACCCATCGGCGGTATCCACGTCCAGAACGCTGACAGAGCCTGGTCCACCCAGGCGCATCCTCTGCTCGGCCTCGAATCGACCCCTGCGGAGCCCGAACAGGATCGAGGCGTCGTTGCTGACGATGGCGTTGAAGACGAACAGGTCTCCGCTGCCGTCCTCATCGACATCCCCGTAGCGGATGAGCTCCGACAACGCACCGACCGGATAGGAGGCTGCCGGGCGGAACGTGGCGTCGCCATTGCCCAACAGAACGTGCACCGAGCCGTGGAGCAGGCCCGCGGCCGCGGTTCCCGGTGCCGGCGGTGTCCCGACCGTCGGAATCGACTCCGTCACAGCCATGTCCGGTATGGCATCGCCGTCAAAGTCGGCGACCTTCAGGGCCAGCGCCAGGTTTGTCGACGGGACGGGTGGCGCCTGCCGGAAGGTGCCGTCCCCCTTGCCGAGCAGGATCGTGATGTTGCCGCCGCCGTAGGACGAGGTTGCGATGTCGAGATGCCCGTCGCGGTTGAGGTCGGCTACCTGGAACTGGGAGGGCCACACACCCCGAAGCGGGTAGTGCCCGCTCACGCCGAACGACCCGTCCGGGCGGCCAAGCATCACCGTTATCTGCAAGGTGGTGTAGCCGCCGGAAACGATGTCGGGGATCCCGTCAGCATTGAAATCTGCGACCTGAACGGCCGAGGCGTCGGTATCGGAGTTGTTGATGACGTGGCGCTCGGGGGAGAACCTCCCGCCCCCGCGGCCGTAGAGCACGACCGGGCCCCCGCCGATGTTGCCGATGACCAGGTCGGCGTTCTTGTCGGCCTGTCCGTCGCGATAGAGGTGCGTGATGGCGCCCGGGCTGGCCGTCCCGTTGTAGGTGACGGTCGACGACGGATAGTCCTGCGCGACAGAGAACTTGATGTCGCCGGCGTCCGATGCGGGCGGAAGTGCGCACAGCAACACGGCGCTCGCGGCCAACGCGGGTAACAGCCGGCTCCCTCCTCCAGTCACGATTCGCAACGTAACACTCTAATTACGCGCTGTCAATGACAATCCGTAATTAGACCGCCCGGTTCGCTACGCTGGCGCCTGTGGGAACTCTCGCACGCCCCCAGCGCAGGCCTAGGCACGACCCGAAGCAGACCGAGCGCGAGATCGTCGACGCGGCCGAGAAGCTTCTGCGCGAGCGCCCGTTCCGCGAGTTCACGGTCGATGAGGTGATGCGCCGGACCGAGCTCAAGCGACCGGCCTTCTACGTCCACTTCCGCGATCGCCACGACCTCGCACTGCGCGTCTTCGAGGACATCGCCTCCGAGCTGTCGGACAAGACCGACCTCTGGCTGACCAGCGACGACCCTGCGGTCGGGCTCCGGGCGGCGCTCGAAGGACTTGCCCGCGTCTATCTCGACCACGGCGTGGTGCTGCGGGGATTCTCTGACGCTGCGGGCAGCGACGAGCGCGTCGAAGCTGCCTACAACGGCGTCGTCCAGGGTTTCATCGACGCCACCGCGCAGCGCATTCGCGAGCAGCAGGCAATGGGCCAGGTCCCGGCTGACCTGGACCCCGACGAAACCGGCCGGGCGCTGATCTGGCTCAACGAGCGCTACTTCACGGAGGCGCTCGGGCGCGACCCGCAAACGGACACCGCCAAGGTCGTCGACATGCTCGAACGAATCTGGATGAGCACGCTTTACGCCTGAAGAGCCTGTGCCTGCCTACTCGGAGAGGCCCATCGCTTCGAAGGCCTCATCCGGGTTTCGAAACGCCCGGAAGCTGAGAACCTTGCCCGCGCGGAACGTCATGACCCAGCCGGCGGCGGCCTCGCTGGCCACGCCACTGCCCTTGCCTCGGTAGACCACCTGGCCGATGCCCACCACGATGTTTCCGGTATCGAGGGTCTGATCCGCTTGCGGATCGATGCTCTCCCACGACTCCCGCAGGTCGGCCACGTAGTTGCGCATGCCCTGGTGGCCTGTGTAGCTCCCCGAAGGCAGAAGGGCGGCAAAAAACGAATGCCACTCGACGTCAGGGTCGGTCAACCCGACGAGTCCTTCAGCGTCGAACTGTGCCACCGCTCTCAGCAAGGCCCGGAATGTCTCCACGTTCTCCTGGCTCATGGCAACTCCGGCATTGCGCGGAATCTACCTGCCGCCTACGGTGGCAAGGCCGCAGCGAGCCGGCCGGACAGCTCCCGCAGGTGGGCCACGAGCTCGGGCGGGTCGTGGACCTCGAAGGCCACGCCGAGCATGCCGATGCGCACCGCGAGCCAGTGGAGGTCGTCGTCTCCCGTGACCAGGGCGCAGGTCCGCTCGTCGACCGGCTCGAGGGTGCCCCACCAGGGGCTGATGCGCGAGGACAGCTCCTCGGCGGAACAGTGGAGGATGACCCGGGCCTCGAAGCGCGATGGCGCAGCGGTGATGCTCCCCTCGACGTAGGCGGCCGCGTCCCTGGCCGGCAGCTCCTTGGGCTGGAAGCGCGGGCCCGATGCGAGCGGCCGGCTCAGGCGGTCCAGCCGGAACGTGCGCCAGTCCTCGCGGCCCGTGTCCCAGGCAACCAGGTACCAGCGCCGCCCCCGGTTCACGAGTGAGTGGGGCTCGACCAGGCGGCGGGTCTGCGCACCGTCTCGCGCGGTGTAGGCAAAGCGCAGGCACTCGAGGTCACGGCACGCGCTCGCTATCACGGTCAGGTGCTGCGGGTCCACCGTGGGCCCGGACGTGGGGAGGGTCACGGTGGCCGAGCCGAGCGCGCGTACCCGCCGCCCCAGGTGTTTGGGCAGCACCTGTTCGAGTTTGACGAGCGCTCGCAGTGACGCATCTTCGATCCCGCTCACCGAGGCGCCCGCCGCCGTCCGCAACCCAACGGCGATCGCGATTGCTTCCTCGTCATCGAGCAACAGCGGCGGCATGGCCGTTCCGGCGTGAAGGGAGTAGCGGCCGGCCGGCCCCGGCACCGAGGCCACCGGATAGCCCAGATCGCGCAGCCGCTCGATGTCCCTCCGCACCGTTCGCCCGGACACGTCCAGCCGCTCGGCCAACTCGCGACCGGTCCAGTCGCGGCGGGCCTGGAGCAGCGAGAGCAGCTCCAGGAGGCGGCTCGAGGTCTGGGTCATGACTTTTACATGGTCCTCCCTATTGAGGACAGAACCTGACCTAAATTGCCCATAGGGTCCAACTGTGCCATTCAACAACAGGAGGAAAGACATGGACCGCTACATCGCCGGCGTGCCCTGCTGGGCCGACACGAGCCAGCCCGATCCCGACGCCGCGGCGTCCTTCTACGCCGGCCTCTTCGGCTGGGAGATCGAGAACGTCGGGGCGCCCGACACCACATATCTGGTCGGCCGCATCCGCGGCGAGGACGTGGGGGCCGTGACGGGCATCGCGGAGGGCGTGCCGTCCACTGCCACGTGGAACACCTACATCTGGGTCGAAAGCGCGGACGAGACCGCCCTCAAGGCGGCCAAGGCGGGTGGCACCATCGTCACCGAGCCGTTCGACGTGGGCCCGTCGGGCCGAATGGCGGTGATCGCCGATACCGAGGGCGCTCAGTTCCGCATCTGGGAAGCTCGCGCCCACCGTGGTTCGGCGATCGTCAACGAGCACGGCTCGGTGAACTTCAACGGCCTCAACACGAGGGACGTGGAGGGCGCCAAGCGGTTCTACGGCGAGGTCTTCGGCTGGGACACCGGAGAGTTCGACGGCTTCACTGCATGGACGCTTCCCGCCTACGGTGACCACCTGGAGCTGCTGAACCCCGGAAACCGTGAGCGCATGGCGGAGGCCGGCGGGCCGCAGGGCTTCGAGGAGGTCGTGGCAGCGATCACCCCGATACCCGACGACCAGCCGGACATCCCGGCGCATTGGAGCATCACGTTCGGCGTGGACGACGCGGACGCCGCGGTGGCCAAGGCGCTCGAGCTGGGTGCCGAGGTGCTGGTGCCTGTCATCGACGCGCCGTGGGTCCGGATGGCGGTGCTGAAGGACCCACAGGGGGCTTCGTTCATCGCCAGCCAGTTCGCGCCTGAGAACAAAGACGTAGCAGCGAAGGAGGCGGCCGCGGCCGCCTAGGACGAGAGGATCAGCAGGCGGGCTCGCGAGGGCCCGCCTGCTGAGACGCCCGAGCGGATTCGAACCTCTACGGTAGGGCCCACCTTGGCCCGAGCTCGCACCACCGCCTCGCATCACAGACGCGCTCGCCGCGCTGTCGTCGCGGCAGCGGCCGTGCTCCCTCTGCTCGTCAGCGCGCCGGCCTCGTCGGCCGCCACATACCGCGTCGACACGCTCACCGATGCCACCGACGCCACACCCGGTGACGGCCAGTGTCGGACGGCGGAGGGGACGTGCACACTGCGCGCCGCAGTTCAGGAGGCCAACGCGGTCGGTGGCACGGGGGTCGTCATCCTTCCCGCCGGCCGCCTGGTCATGTCGCGCCCGAACGTCTCGCCGCTGCCCAACCAGACGGCGGATCTCGAGCTCGACACAGCCACCGGGGACATCGACATCTTCGCGTCGCTGACGATCCGTGGCGCCGGCGCGGACCGCACGACGATCGACGCCCGCCACCTGGACCGCGCATTCAATGTCGAGCCCATCGCCCGCGTCGCGATCTCCGACCTCAAGATCACCAACGGCGACGCCACGACCTCGAGCAAGACCGACGCCGACATCGCGCTCGGCGGGGCGATCCTCAACACCGGGACGATCACGCTCGACCGGGTCGCGCTCGTCGGCAACCATGGCGATGGAGGTGGTGGCATGTTCAGCATTCCCGCCACCACGACCACCGTCCGCGACAGCCTGATCGCGGACAACCGCGCCGTCGAGGGCGGCGGGCTGCGGCTGGACTCCGGCGGGACGATCATCAACACGACGATCACCGGCAACGTGCTGGAGTCGCGCCCATTCGGCAAGGTCATCCCCGACGAGATCACCGGATACGGCGGCGGCATCGATCACCGGGGCGGGGCCAACCTCACGATCATCAACTCGACGATCACCGAGAACCACGCCTACAAGGCAGGCGGCGGCCTGAACTCCGGCCAGGACTACGCCCCCGTGGTGCCCGCAGCGCTGTGGCCCTTCCGCGTCTATCTGGAGAACACCATCATCGCCGGCAACACCGCCGACAAGAGCGGGGCGAACTGCCATGTGGCGGAGATGGTGATCGAGTCGCGCGGACACAATCTGGCCGGCGACGGCAGCTGCTTCCTCTCCGCCGACGGCGACCTCCCGGGTCGTGCGCCGCGGCTGCGCCCCCTTGCCGCTAACGGCGGTCCGACGCGTACGCGAGCACTCCGGACCGGCAGCCCGGCGATCAACGCCGCCGGGCACGAGGCCTGTCCGGCCCGCGACCAGCGCGGCGGCAAGCGCCCGCAGGGCGCAGGCTGCGACATCGGCGCCTACGAGTTCCGGGCTTCTGTTCCCGGCGGCCGGTGCACGCTACGGCGGCGCGCCCACTCGTGGCGTGGGGCTCGGAAAATCAGGACCCACCGACCGTGCGCGCGGCCGTGAGGTCTACTCCGACAGGCCCACGGCTTCGAGGGCTTCGACACGCTCCTGATAGAGGCAGAGGCGCGTTACGGCTCCGTCGACGATTGTCCAGGCCCAGGCGCCCCGCGTCTGGACCTCGATGGCCTCGCGACCTTTGATCAGATTCGTGAATGGGGTGACCACGTGGTTCCCGGCGTCCAGGAACTCGTCCACCTCGAACCGGGACGACTCCCAGGTGCCCCAGAACTCATCCGCCACACGCCGCACGTCGCTGAGTCCGTATACGCCCCGGTAGGGGCCGAGGGCACGGGACAGGTCGAGCTGGAAATCCGGAGCGGCGCGGACCCAGGCGCCGTCCATGTCTCCCCGGTTGACCGCCTCGAAGGCCGCCCGCACGATCTGGACGTTTTCCTGCGACATCGTCCGCGCAGTATCGCCGCTATCGAGCGCGCCCGAACGCGTCGTCCATGAGACCATGCGCCGATGACCACCATCGCGCCCAGCATCGGGCTACTCAATCCAGCCAGCTTCGACGGATCAGACTTCGATCCTGAAACCCAGCGCGTCTTCCGCGCCACGATCGAATGGTTCGAGGCCAAGGGCAAGACAGCGGTCACCGCGGACCTCTACAGCGACGCCTGGTACGCGGACTTCATCGACTTCCTCGCGCGCGAGCGCGTGTTCGCGACGCTGCTCACCCCGGCACGGGACGGTGGCGGAGCTCCCGAGAAGCGCTGGGACACCGCCCGCAACGCCGTCTTCAACGAGATCCTCGGCTTCTATGGGCTGCCCTACTGGTACGCCTGGCAGGTCACGATTCTCGGCCTCGGGCCGATCTGGCAGTCGGACAACGACGCCGCGCGTGCCCGCGCCGCCGGCTTGCTTGACGAAGGTGCGATCTTCGCCTTCGGCCTGTCCGAGCGCGACCACGGCGCCGACATCTATTCGACCGACATGATCCTGACCCCGGACGGCGACGGCTTCGTCGCCAACGGTGGCAAGTACTACATCGGCAACGGCAACCTGGCGGGCATGGTCTCGGTCTTCGGCCGCCGCGCCGACGTCGAGGGACCGGCCGGGTACGTCTTCTTCGCCGCCGACAGCACGCACCCCGCCTACAAGCTGCTGAAGAACGTTGTCCCGGGCCAGATGTACGTGAGCTCGTTCGAGCTCGAGGGCTATCCGGTGCGGGCAGAGGACGTCCTGCACACGGGCGTCGAGGCGTTCGAGGCCGCTCTCAATACGATCAACGTCGGCAAGTTCAACCTCGGGTTCTGCGCGATCGGGATGTGCGAGCACTGCTTCTACGAGACCGTTACGCAGGCCGAGAACCGAATTCTCTTCGGCAAGCGCGTAACGGAGTTCGGCCAGGTACGGCGCATCCTCGGCGAGGCATACACCCGCCTGCTGGCGGCAAAGCTATACGGAGCGCGCGCGGTCGACTACGTCCGCTCGGCCAGCCGCGAGGACCGTCGCTACCTGCTCTACACCCCGATCAACAAGATGCAGGTGACGACCGAGGGGGAGCGCATCATCCGGCTGCTCGCCGAGGTCATCTCCGCGAAGGGCTTCGAGCGCGACAGCTACTTCATGGGCGCCAAGAACGGGATCGACGGCCTGCCAAAGCTCGAGGGCACTGTGCACGTGAACCGGGCGCTGACACTCAAGTTCCTGCCTGGGTACCTCTTCGGCACGGAGTCGCTGGAGGCGCCGCCGCCGCGCCGCGACCCCGACGACGACGCCTTCCTCTTCGCTCAGGGCCCGACGCGAGGGCTCAGCAAGATCGTCTTTCCCGAGTGGCGGAAGGCATTCGACGAGTTCGCCGAGCTAGCCAACGTCGCGATCTTCCGCGAGCAGGCAGAGGCCTTCGTCGCGATGCTCGCGGAGGCGCCCCTGACGCAGGAGCAGATGACCGGGGACCTCGACTTCCAGCAGTCGCTGTCCCAGCTATTCACGCTGATCCCTTATGCGCAGCTGATCCTCGAGCAGGCGCAACTCGAAGACACCCCCGGCCAGATCGTCGAGGCCATTTTCGAAACCCTCGTCCGCGACTTCAGCGCGACTGCGATCGAGATGCACGGCAAGGCTTCGTCAACAGACGCGCAGCAGGAGTGGGCGCTCGGAGTGATTCGCAAGCCTGCGATCGACGAAGTCCGGGCCGGGCTGGTCGACGCCGAGGTCCGGGCACTCGCCGGCGCCTACGTGATGCCCGACTGAACAACGGACAGGAGCGGACCCAGCCGGAGTCGGGATAGGTTCTCCCAATGCGCTTCGTCGTCGCCGGTGGCGGTGTTGCCGGGCTCGCGTCGGCCCTGGCCGTGGCGCGCGCGGGTCACGAGGCCGTCGTCCTCGAACGAGATGTGGTCGATCCTGGAATCCCTCCAACAGCTGCCTTCGACGTCGACCGGCGGGGAATCCCCCACTACCTCCAGCCGCATGCATTTCTCCCGCGCGGGCGACAGCTGCTGAGGACACGGGCGCGTGATGTCCTGGAAGCTCTCCTTGAAGCCGGGGCTGAGCAGCAGGACCTGACCCAGGGACTGAGCGGCCCGGCCGAGCCGGGTGATGAGGACCTCGTCTACCTATGGGCCCGGCGACCCATGATCGAGTGGGCGCTTCGCCGAGCCGTGGCCGCCGAGCCGGGCATCGAGCTGCGTTCGGGAGTTCAGGTGAGCGGCCTCCTGCAGAGCGGGAACGGCGTCGCGCGCGCGGAGGGAGTGGCAACAGAGGGCGGTGAACCGGCGCTCGGTGACCTCGTCATCGACGCTCTGGGCCGTTACCGCTGCCCGCCCGAATGGCCGCGCGCGGCCGGGGAGCCCTCGGACTCCGGGGCGGTGTACTACTGCCGCTACTTCCAGCTGGAGGACGGCGTCCAGCATCTCGAGGCTCCGATCCTGAATCCGCGCGGTGACCTGGGCTACATGGGGTTCAACGTCTTCCGCGGCGACAATCGGACCTTTGCGGTGATCCTCCTGGCACCCGCAGCCGACCATGATCTGAGAGTGCTCCGGCACGAGCGGGCATGGGAAACAGCATGCAGCTCGATCACACCGCTCGACCAGATGACATCGGCGGAGTACGGCCGGCCGATCACCGGCGTCATGCCGATGGGCGGCTTGATGAACGTCGACAGGACCGGCGATCCGGGCGTCGGGGGAATCGTCGCGGTGGGCGACGGCTTCTGCCACACGGATCCGGCGTTTGCCTACGGGCTCTCTTTCTCCCTGGCGCACGCGTTCGCGCTCGCCGACGCGGCCGCCGAGGCTCCCGACGTGGATGCCGTCTCGGAGCGTTACCGGGCGAGCGCAGGACCGGAGGCCCGCGAGCGTCATGAGCTCGTGCGACTCACCGACGAGGCGCGCTCGCGCCGCTGGAGCGGAGAAAGCCTTGCGGTCGGCCGTAGCGATGGCTGCTATCCGCTGTTCTCGTTCGTGGGCGCGCTGGCGGCCTCGCCGCACGACGATCACGTCCTACGACGGACGATCCGCCGGATCGGCCTCCTGGATCCCCTCGCCGTCTTCGACAACGACCACGACCTTCACGGGCGCATCGAGGCGATTCTGGACCGACTCGGGCCACCACAGCCGCCGGGGCCGCCGCGCGAGCTGCTGCTGGACCGCTGCAGTCGTGCGTGACTGGCCGAGCGCGCCTGGAAGGTCAGGTGTGGGAACCCACACCCCAGGGGGGCTTTCAGCTCTTTACGCGTCGGGGGAAGCTGGCCTTACCAGCCAAGACTTGCCTACCGAGGGAGCCCCGAATGCCCAGCGCCACCAAGATCCGCACCGCCGTCATCGTCGCCGCAGCAGCCTGCAGCCTGTCGGCGATCGCGCTCCCGGGCGTCGCCCAGGCACGGCCCCTCTCCGATTGCCGTACTCCCGACGGCACGGCGGTGGCGAACCACAGCGAGCTCGTCGTCTACAGCCCCGGTGGCCAGCACAAGACCGTCTACGCCTGTAACGACGCGGTGCTCTGCACCAGCAACTACACGTTCAGGCCCGACCCGAAGCTCGGCAAGTGGCATCTGGACTCCAGCTCATGCGTGCGAGCCGGCGACCAGATCGCTCCGGTCGACGCCCAGCTGAGTAGCCCCTAGCTTTGACGCAGCGTCGGCGCCACAAGCGCCAACGTGGGCGCCTCATCGACGGCGGATGATCGCGCTCGAGGAGTCGAGGAGCGAGTCGAGGTAGACCACCTCGATCCCATGCTCGGCGCAGATCTCCAGCTCCGGGGCGGGCAGGCGACCCTCCCAGTCGGCACCCTTGGCGTAGAAGCGCGGGCGCAGCTCTGCCAGGACGTCGACGGTGGTCCCGCCGGCGAGATGCGTGAAGCTGATGAACCGGATGGAGTCGACCACGCGCCCGCGCTGCGCCTGCGTGAGGAGCACTGGGTGCTTGGCGGCGATCCACTCGTCCGGCGCCAGGTTGCACAGCACCGGCAGCCCCAGGCCGGCGGCCTGCTCGAAGTACTCGATGTGTCCGTGGTGAAGCGGATCGAACCCGCCATCGACCATCGAGACCTGCCCGCGGTGGATGTGGAGGTCGGCTGTCTCTATCAGCATCGGCTCACCTGTCTCGATTGGACCACACCGAGGCGCTCACCGCTGCCTGGGAGGCATCCGCCGTGTGCTCGACCCGCCAATCGCTCTTCAACCGTCCCGCGGCAACCCGGAGCACCTCGACGTGGGCCGGGTTGAAGTTACGCTCCGAGAACACCGTGGCCGAGGGGACCCCGAGGAGCGGGGCAAGGTAGGAAAACCCGCCGTAGGTGCCCACGAGCGCCTGGGCACCAGCGATCGCGGCAGTCTGGACCGCGAGGTTGGTCCTGGGCCCCTCGGCGGCGGGGAGCGGCCAAACACCGGGGAGGTCTTCGGCCGAAAGTGCGTCGTGGTCGTCGAAATCGAACGAGCTGGGCAACAGGACGACCTCGCCGCCCTTTGCGAGCTCACCAACCAAATCCCTCAAGTACGTGCGGTTGGCCGCGGTGTCGGGGAGACAGCTGCTGAAGTAGGGCTTGACCACGACATACGGTGCGTCGGGCAGGCCGGCGGGCCGGTCTGGAGGCTCGAGCCGCGCGTAGGAGGCGCTGTCGAGCACGGTCTCGAGCGGGCGTTCGCCCGCCCAGAAGTACCGCAGCCGGGAGAAGAGCAGTGAAGGGTGGAGAACGACGGGCTCACCCCCGTGGGCCCTGGGTGCCCGCGCCAGCACCTCCCGGTCGAACGCGAGCTCGACCAGCTGCTTGCTGTCACCCGCCTCGCGCCTGCGCTCCTTCAGCCGCTGCCGGTATTCCTCGGGCGAGTAAAGGTCAAAGAGGTCTACGTAGCCGTCGGCAATGCCCCGGTACCAGGACTCGGCGCCGCCGCGGGAGATGGCGGTCACCCGTGCGGGGTCGATCCCGTGGCCGCCCAGGATGCTTCGCAGGAACGGAATCCAATAGAGAAGCTCGAATCCGACCTCCCCCATGAAAGGCCCGACAACCACCGGAGCCCCGGTCTTCCCCGCCCTGGCCAGCTGTGCGCGCGTCAACCTGGCGCCGCCGCGGATCCGCATCTCGCGGGCCACGGCCTCGGCGATCAAGACCGGAGAACGCCGGTCTCGCAGGCGGCGCAGATGGGGCCCGACCGTCGTCATCCCGCTGCAGGCTAACGTCCGCCCTGGTTATGAGGTTGTCCTACATAGGGCCGAACGAGCTTTTACGGATCCGGGGCCTCGACGCCGACCCTGTGACACGCGCATCGGCCTTCGCCGACGCCTGCCGGATCAACACCCTCTACATGATCCGCCGAGCCGGGTCCGGACACCTCGGCACCAGCTTCAGCTGCATGGACATCGTGTCCTGGCTGCACCTGGAGGCGATGGGGCCGGGCGACCGCTATTTCTCCTCCAAGGGTCACGATGCCCCGGGCCTGTACTCGGTCCTGATCGGCCTCGAGCGCCTGGATTTCGACCTGATCCATCGTCTGCGGCGCCTGGGCGGGCTTCCGGGACACCCGGACGTGCCGAGCACTCCCGAGGTTCACACCAACACCGGCTCCCTTGGCATGGGCATATCCAAGGCCCGGGGCTTCGTGCTCGCCGACCGCGCGCTGGGCCGGCCGCGCAGCCAGGTATTCGTGCTGACCGGCGATGGCGAGTTGCAGGAGGGCCAGTTCTGGGAGTCGCTCCAACCGACCGCGAACCGGGGGCTCGGGGAGATCACCGTGATCGTTGACCACAACAAGCTGCAGTCCGATACCTGGGTGTCCGAGGTGAGTGACCTCGGGGACCTGGTGCGCAAGGTGGAGGCCTTTGGCTGGGCCGCGGCCAGAACCGACGGCAACGACCTGGCCGCTTTCTCGACCTGCCTGGCGGATCTCCGCGACCGCGCGCCCGACACTCCCCGCCTGATCGTCGCCGACACCCTGAAGGGAGCCGGAGTGGGCTTTATGGAGCCCCACGAACTGCCGGTCGCCGGCGACTCGCTCTACGGCTTCCACTCCGGGGCCCCGAGCCCGGAGGAGTACGCCGAAGCACTCGAGGAACTGCTCGGCCGCCTGTCACGGCGGCTCGGGGAACTGGGTGCCGGCCAGGTCGAGCTCGAAGTGGTGGAGATCGAGGCACTGCGATCGCCCGAGAACCCCCAGAGACTGATCGACGCGTATTCGCGGGCGCTGGTGGACGCGGGCGGGCGCCGGAGGGACCTGGTGGCGCTCGACGGTGATCTCGCCCTCGATACCGGTCTGCTCGCGTTCCGGGCGAAGTTCCCCGAGCGCTTCGTGGAGTGCGGGATAGCGGAGCAGGACATGGTCTCCCAGGCCGGGGCCATGGCCCTCGCCGGCCTGCTGCCGGTCGTGCACTCGTTCGCCTGCTTCCTGACAACCCGGCCCAACGAGCAGATCTACAACAACGCCACGGAGGGCACGAAGGTCATCTACACGGGCTCTCTGGCCGGGCTGGTCCCCGGCGGCCCAGGCCATTCCCACCAGTCGGTCCGCGACATCTCCGCGATGGGCGCCATGCCGGGCATGGCCCTGATCGAGCCGGGCAGCGAGCTCGAGGTCGAACAGGCCGTAGCCTGGGCAGTGGACCAGGCCGACGGGCCGGTGTACATACGCCTGGTGTCCGTGCCCTGGGAGGTTCCGTTCGAGCCCGCCGGTGACTCCCTTGTTCCCGGCCGCGGGAACGTGATCCGCGACGGCCGGGACGTGATGCTCGTGGCCTATGGGCCGGTCATGCTCGCCGAGGCGCACGCCGCCTGCGACCTGGCGGCGGCGGACGGCGTCGACGCGGGCCTGATCGCCCTTCCCTGGCTCCGCGATATCGACGGCGAGTGGCTCGCGTCGGCAGCGGGCGGCGCCGCACTGCTTGCCATCGACAACCACTACCTGGCCGGCGGACAGGGCCAGGCGATCCTCACAGCCCTGGCTGATGCTGGAGCAGATGTTCGGGTCCGCCTGGCGGGCGTGACGGCCGTGCCGGTGTGCGGCACCAACCCCGAGGTGCTGGAGGCCCATGCCCTCGACGCCCGAGGGATCGCAGCCAGGCTTACTTCGGGATCAGCAGCAGATTCGTGAAGCGGTCGCCGAGGTCGCGGGCGATCGAATCGATCTCAGCCGTGGGCCGCACGTCAGGGTTCTTGCCGGCGCCGGCCCGCAGGTCAACGAGTCCCGAGAACCCTTCGCGCACGAGCGCCTGCATCCGCGCAAGCCCGTCAGGCGTCTCCCGGAGGTGGTCGGGCGAAAACTCGACCACCATCGGCGCGCGATGCGCGATCAGCTGCCGAGCGCCCTCGAGCACCAGCGGCTCGTGTCCCTGGACGTCCATCCAGACAAGGCCCACGTCCTCGATGGAGACCTCACCACGGTCGATCAGCGAGTCCAGACGGCTGAGCCGGATCTCCCTGACCTTCTGGTCCGCCCCACCGAGCACGACCGCCGTGGAGCCACTCGCTCCGGGGCGCCCGCTGGACCGACCCAATCCGTCGACGTCCGAGAGGCCTCCCAGCACCTGCACGTTCTCTTCAAGGCCGTTCAGGATGATGTTCATCTCCAACAGGCGACGGTTCGGCGGATGCACCTCCGCGGCGATGGCGCGGCGAAAGCCGTAGGCCACGATGCCGCCGATCGCAACCGTCCCGATATTGGCGCCGATATCCACGATTGCGCAGCCTTCGGGCACGGGGCGGCCGAGCCGACCGAGGATGTCCTTGACGATCGGGATCTGATTCGCGGCGTAGGTCCGCTCCGCGAAGAGCCGCCGCGAGATCGAGGGATCACTCGTGTCCACGATGTACGAGCCCTCCGGTGTCTCGACCCCCAGATACGGCGCGAACGCGTCCGCGGAATCGAAGTACTCGAGGCGTTGCATCTCGTCGTGGATGAGCTCGGCCCTCCGCAGACGGTCCTCGATGCTCCGTTGCTTCTGGAGGGCGTGCAGCCGTTTGGCCTCGGCCACCTGGGCCTTCCCCGCGGCCGCTTCCGACTTGGCGCGCGCGTTCTGCGCCTTGCGGGCGCGTTCCTGCTCCTCACTGCGCCCGGGCTCCGGGGTCATCCGACCTCCACCAGCCACGAGGCGAACATCTCGACGGGCGGGCGCCCGTCCGTCGCGTGAACAGTGAGCCCCCGCGCGCCGAAGAACTCGTCGACTGCGCGCTTGACCCCGAAGTCGCCCTGTGCGAACTGGCCGTCGGCGTAGTCGTGCCCAGACATGATTCCGCCGCTGCGAACCTTTGGAAACCAGGCCTCGAGGTCCTGCCTGACCGAGTCGTAGTCGTGCCGGGCGTCGATGTAGACGAAGTCGAGGGTCGCATCCTCGACTCGGGACGCACCTTCCAGGGAGGTCATCCGCCAGATCTGGCTGCGGGGTCCATATGGCGCGAGAGTCTCACATGTGCGCCCGTAGAACTCTTCGTGCCTGCCCTGCTCGACGTTGGCCCGGTCCACGTATGCATCCGGCTCCGCCTCCAGCCACGGATCGATCGAGATCAATTGCTCTCCATCCCAATTGGAAAGCAGGAGGTCGGAGAAGCGGCCGACCTTCACGCCGACCTCGACGCCCCGGCCCGTCAACCCCCTGCGATTGAGGACCACCGGAATCTCGTCGCGGTCGGGGACCCGGGCCAAGCTTCGGCTGTAGTGGCGGCGAAAGCGCATGTTGAAAGCGCGATGAACCCTCCGGCGTGCACGTTGGCGGCCCTTGGCCATTCCACGCCGGCGCTTCTGGGCGCGCTTCTTCCAACGCAGCCAACGCTTCCGCCAGGTTCGCGCGCGTTTGTTGATTCTGACCCGGCTCGGTTTGACCACAGCGACGGGTTATCGTAGAACCGGATGGGCCAGGATGCGGAGCGGCGGCTCCTCTTTTTCATGTTGCGGATCAATTTCGACCGCGCGTTCGAGAACCTGCTGCGTGAGTTGCTGGGCAGAGGCCACATCGTCACGGCGGCGCTGGACCGGCACAAGGCGGGGCTACCCGATCACGCCACGTACGTGTTCGAGTCTCTCGCAGCGGAGTACCCGGGCTTCAGCTACGAGATGGCTCCCATCACGCCGAACCCCTGGGAGCGGCTGGCCACGGGACTGCGGGTGGCCACCGACTACCTCCGTTATCTGGAGCCCGCCTACGCCGACGCCAACGCACTGAGGGCTCGCGTCGAGGCGCGCACGCCACGGTGGGCACGCCGGCTCGCAGCGCTGCCGGTGGTCAAGACCGCGCGGGGGCGCGCGATCCTCGACCGGTTGCTTCGCATGGGCGAACGGTCGCTCCCTCCCGCCGACTGGATCCGCAGCTACATGGAGGCGTTCGCGCCGGATGTGATCCTGGTGACTCCGCTTGTCGGCGTCGGTAGCTCCCAGGGGGACTACATTCGCGTCGCCCGCGAGCTGGGAATTCCCTCGGTCCTGCCAGTCGCCAGCTGGGACAACCTCAGCAACAAGGGCGTCATTCGCGACCAGCCCGATCGGACCATCGTGTGGAACCCGGCCCAGCTGGAGGAGGCAGCGTCGTTACAGCGCCTGCCCGCCGAGACGACCTTTGCGACCGGAGCCCACAGCTGGGACCACTGGTTCGACTGGGTGCCCAGCACCACCTTCGCCGAGTTCACCCGGCGTCGCGGCCTGGCTCCCGACCAGGCGCTGATCCTCTACGTGTGCTCGTCGAACTTCATCGCGTCCGACGAGGTCGACTTCGTCCGGGAGTGGCTCGAGCGGCTGCGATCGAGCGGAGACCCCCGGCTGCGCGATGCCGGAGTCATATTGCGGCCCCATCCCCAGAACACGGTCATGTGGGCCGACACCGAGTTTGGCGATCCGCGTGCCCTTGTCTGGCCGCGTGAAGGCGCCGCCCCCACCAACGACGAGCGGAAGAACGACTACTACGACTCGCTCCACCATGCCAGTGCCGTCGTCGGGATCAACACCAGCGCGCAGGTCGAGGCGGCCATCGTGCGAACCCCCGTGCTCACGCTGTTGCTCGACCGTTTCCACGAGACCCAACAGGCAACGCTGCACTTCTCTCACCTCCGGGACCTGCTGATCGTGGCCGACTCGTGGGAGACGCACCTGGCCCAGCTCTCCGAAGCCCTGGCCGGCCCGGCCGATACCCACGACGAGCGGCTCAACGGGTTCGTCCGCACGTTCATCAGGCCGAACGGGCTCGACACGGCCGCCGCCCCTGCTGCGGCCGATCTGATCGAGGCCGCTGCCGGACTGTCCGTGCCGGCGCCCAGGACTGGCCTCCTCGCGCATGTCATGCGGTGGATGACACCCATGGTGGAGCGCCGCGAGCGCCGCAGGCGTGCTCAGCTCAAGGCGAAGAGCAGCAGATCCGTGAACTCCGGCCGAGCGCCCTCGCGCCCGTAGTCCTCGGCAAGCCTGTGCATCTGGTCGATCGCCATGGCAGGCGGATCGCCCTTCCAGCGGTGCTTCAGGTCCACCAGGTGCGTGTAGTGCTCCGCGGCAGCCCGCAGGAGCATGTCGAGCCCGCCGGTTCCTGTCAGCAGCCGGGGGCAGAACTCCAGGACCACGGGGACGCGGCGCTCGAGCAACGAGCCGGCGCCGGCGAGCACATGGCCTTCGTGCCCCTCCACATCCATCCAGACCAGCGAAACCTCCCCGGGGTCGATCGTGCCGTCGGCGGCAAGCGCGTCGAGCGTGGTGGTGCGAACGCGCCTGGTCGCGGCGCCGTCGCGATCGGCACCGGTCGCAAGGGCCCGTTTGGCGCTCGAGCGTGCGCCAAGGTTGAGCTCGGAAAAGCCCTCAGAATCCGAGACGGCGGCATCGATCACCAGCAGGCGATCGCCAAGGCCGTTGGCGATCGAGTTGATGCGCAGAAGCTCGAGATTGGCCGTGTCGGGCTCGAGTGCGACGGCGGACGCGAACCTGTGGGTCATGAGGGCATCGATCGAGGTCGTGCCGATGTGGGCTCCCGCATCGACGAAGATCCCTCGCCCCGCGTCGGCCCCTGTCGCCGCCAGCGCGGAGAGGGCCTTGCTCAGGATCCTCATCTCCTTGCGCGATTGCTTCGCGAACAGATCGCGACCGATGTGATCGTCCGTGGTGCTGACGAAGTAGATCGCGGACCCGCTCCGTACCGCCACGTACGGAGTGAGGTCGGACGCGATCTCGAAGAACTCGGCTCTGCTCGCGACGGCCGCCCGGGCCTGGGCCCTGAGGTCCTTGCGGGCGGCAGCCTGGTCGGCGTGGTCTTCGGACGCCTGGGCCATGGATTGAGGCTAGGCTAGCGCCAACTTTGATCCCTCGGGTGTTCCATCAGATCTGGGTCGGCCCCGATCCCATGCCGGATGAGTTCGCCAACTGGTCCCGCACGTGGGCCCGGCACCATCCGAGCTGGGAGATGCGGATGTGGGTCGAGGACAACCTGCCGGACGGGTTGCGGCGTCCGGAGGTCTACGAGCGGATCCGGATGCCGGCCGAGCGCTCGGACATCCTCAGGCTCGACCTCCTCTACCGGTTCGGGGGCGTTTACATCGACACCGATTTCGAATGCCGAAAGCCCCTTGACGACCTCATCGGCGACAGCGAGTTCTTCGCGGCCTACGCCAAGCCCGGGCGGGTGAACAACGCCATCATCGGGTCCGTCGCCGGCCACCCGATCCTGGACCGCGCGTTACGTGACCTGCGGCCCCGAGAGTTCTTCGGCCATGACAAGCGCGGCACGGGGCCCCTCTTCTTCGCCGACCAGCTGGCCGGCCACCCCGAGGTAAAGATCTTCGGGCCCGGGATCTTCTATCCCTCCGGGATCGACGAGGAGGAACAGGCGGTCGCGATCCACCACCGGGCACGCAGCTGGATGGGGGACGCCGACCTGCGGAAGGTGGTGGCACGCCTGGAGAAGCGCACGATGGAGGCCGAGGCCAAGGCCAGAAAAGCGGAGGCCAGGCTGCAGAAAGCCAAGGGGCGGGCATCCAAGCGGACCGACGGCCCGGTCCGTCGCATCCTCACCCGTATGCGTAGTGGATCGACGGGCTGACCGGCCCCTCCACACGTGAGAGTCCTCTTCCACATGGCGCATCCGGGCGCCCTCCGGAACTTCCAGCGCGTAGTCGAGCGGCTGGCCGACCGCGGGCACGAGGTCGAGCTGGTTTACGAGCGGCACAAGAACCAGACGGATACGGCGATGATGGAGGAGATCACGCGGAGCAGGGACGACGTCAGCTCGCGTCTCGCGCCCCAGATCCCCGGCGGCGTTGCAAAGCCGCGAAGCCGGCTGCGCAACTCGGTCGATTACCTGCGCTACCTGGAACCGCCGTTTGAATCCTCGCAGGCGCTCCGCAACAGGGCGGCGGCCTACGCTCCCCGGCCGTTCGCGCTGTTCGCCGACGTGGTTCTGGCCAGAAGCTCCCGTCTGTCACGCCACGTCCACGAAAGACTGATGCGCAGGGAGCGGTCGCTGTCCCCATTGCCCGAGATCACCGAATATCTGCGCGAGCGCCGGCCGGACGTCCTCATGATCACGCCGCTGGTCGCCCTGGGGTCGGACCAACCCGAATGGCTACGGGCAGCGCACGCGCTCGGCATCCCCACCGTCTTCTGCGTCCACAGCTGGGACAACCTGACGAACAAGGGCCTGATCCACGGTCAGCCCGACCTGGTGACGGTGTGGAACGAGGCCCAGCTGGCGGAAGCCGTCGAGATGCACGACGTTTCACCCGACCAGGTCGAGGTCGTGGGGGCGCATGCCTTCGACCACTGGTTCGGCCGCAAGCCCAGTCGCAGTCGAGCGGTGTTCTGCGCCGAGGCCGGCCTCGACCGGGACCGCCCGATCGTCCTCTATGTCTGCTCGTCCAGCCAGATATCACCCCAGGAGGAGCACTTCATCGAGCGCTGGGCGCGTCACATCAGGGAGAACGGGGGCCCGCTGGCCAGGGACGCGAGCCTGCTTGTGCGGCCCCACCCCGTCAACCGCCTGTCGCTTGGGCCTGAGCCGGCGGCCGGGGTCGTGGTCTGGCCGCCCGCGGGAATCAGCCCGCACGATGCCGGGACCCGCGACGACTACTTCGATTCGCTGTACCACGCGGCGGCGGTCGTGGGGATCAATACCAGCGCCCAGATAGAGGGAGCCATCGCCGGCCGGCCCGTGCTGGCGCCGATCGCGGAGGAGTTCCACGACGGGCAGATGGCGACCGTCCACTTCCGCCACCTGCTCCCCGAGAACGGAGGGCCGCTGATCGTGGGCGGGTCCCTGGACGAGCACGTCGCGCAGATCGAGACCGCGCTCGAGCAGGGCCAGGACGAGGGAGGCCGCGCATTCGTCCGCCGCTTCGTCCGGCCTTTCGGACCGGATGTCGCGGGCTCGCCGCGCCTGGTCGGTGCAATTGAGTCGCTGGTGCATCAGGGCAACCGCGACCTCGCCATCGCAGACCGGCGCCGGCGCGACGAACGCAAGGGGCTTCGTGCCACATCCAGGACACAACCGGCGCATCGTGACGATCCGGTACCGGGGTTGATCGAGAGCGTCGACCGGATTCTCGAACAGCCTGGGCCGATTCTCCTCGGTCCATGGCGTGGCGAGGTCGGCTTCGAGCTCCTGTACTGGATCCCTTTCCTGCGCTGGGCGATGGCACGCCACCCAGGCGCGGCCAAGCGCACCATCGCTCTCTCCAGGGGAGGAGTGCGCAGCTGGTACCAGGGGATCGCCGCGGACTATCTGGATCTGTTCGAGCTTCACCCCGAGGAGCCCCGCGTCGCGGGCGAGGACGGACTCCTCACGCGTGCGAAGTGGATCCGGCCCACGGCCTTTGATCGCGCGCTGATCAGCCGGGTCGAGGCGCAAATCGGCGCGGAGCTCGCGGTGCTCCATCCATCGAGCTGGTTCGCCACCTACCGGACTCTCGGAAAGCGGGGCCAGTTCGGCCGTCTGGAGGAGTTCGCGACCTACGAGCCGCTGGGCCCACTGAACGATCCGCGCGGCATCCGCGGCCTCCTGCCGGACCAATATCTTGCGAGCCGCTTCTATTTCGGCACGGCTTTTCCGGACGAGCCGTCGAACCACGACTTGGCAAGAGAGGTGCAGCAGCTGCTGGCCGAGCGGGAAACCGTCGCTCTCCTGAACACAGGCCTTGTCCTGGACGACCACACCGAACACCGTCCTCCGGCCGACTCCCGGATCGTTGACCTCAGCGCACGGATCCCGAGGGACGACAACCTGAATTCCCAGTCGGTGATCCTTGCCGGTGCGCGGGGGTACGTCGGCAGCTATGGCGGGCTGTCCTACCTGCCGCCCTTGCTGGGGATCCCGACCGCCGCGCTGTATTCGTCCACCGTGGCCTTCGAGACCCACCACATCGAGACCGCGCGGAGGGCGTTCGCCGTGAAGGGCTGTGGCTCCTTCCACACGATCCCCGCCGGTGACGACGCCATCGCTAGCCTGCTGTCGTGGCTCGAGAGCTGACCTCCGGCAGCGCTGAGTCGGCGACGGGGACCAGGTAAGCGCCAGTGGCGCTGCAGTAGGACAGGTACTGGCTCACCGCCACGATCTCGCCGTCTTCCGGCCGGGGCGGGCCGATCTGGACCAGTGGCCAATCGCTGACCCGGGCCAGATCGAAGGCCGGGAAGAATGCACTCGCGGGGATCGGGGTGATCGTGTGGCGGGCCAGATGATCGTCGTGGGGGTGAGGGAGGAAGTGCATCATGAAGAGCACCCACTTCTTGGGGCCGAACCGGGCACAGCCGAAGAGCCGGGCCGCTCCCACGCCAAGAGCCGCGTTGATGTGGACTTCCTCGTAGCACTCGAGCCGGCGACGGCTGGCTGTTGCCGGATCCCACAGATCCTGTCGGCGCTGGGGGCCGGCGTACCGGACAACGGCCGCATCGGGTTCGGGCTCCGGCGCCGCCGGGTCCTCTGGATCCACTAGCCACGGCGGGGCCTCATCGAGTGCGACAACCACCAGGCTGGCCCCACAGTGGGCACAGAATGGGAAGCCCGTGCGGGCGCCGATCAGCTCGGCCGAGCCGCAACGGGGACAGGGCTGCCCCCGCTCGACCTCGTAGTCGAAGAACTGCAGCCACACATACGCGCCATGCCGCAGCAGGTCGTCGCGTACGCAGCGAACCACCTGACCGCGACGCGACGCCGCGTTCCGGGCGGCCAGCACCACGAAACGAGTGTCGCAATCGAAGTCGACACCGCGCTTGAGCCCGTGGACGTCGCCGTCGGCCAGGGTGTCCCACGGGATCCCGAGCTCATTGGCCGGCCGCGAATCAGAGGTAGTCGACGTCATCTTCGTCGTCCTCCTGTCCGTGGGCGATCGATGTGAACCGGTCTGCGTGACGGGCAAAGAACCAGAGTCCAGCGGCAAGGGTGCCGACGGTGGCCGCGATCGACCAGGCCACTCCGGCGGCCGTGAATTGGCCCTCTCCCAGGATGCCCCATTTGACCAGCTCGACGATGGACGTCAGCGGGTTGATCTGGGCCAGCGACCGCCACGGCGAAGGCAGACTCGAGATCGGATAGACGATGGGGGTCGCAAAGAGCCAGGCGTTGAGCAGGTAGGTCGACACCATCCTCACGTCCCGCGCCCTTGCGTTGAGCACCGACAGCACGAGCCCGAGACCCTGGCCGAACAGGTAGGCCAGGACCAGGCCCCCCGCCGCCGCCAACAGCCCGGGACCGAGCTGGAGGTAGAACGTGCCGTCGGTGACCGCGAAGACGCCTGCCGCGCCGAGCACGATGACCGGATAGACCGCGCACTCGACCAGCCCCGGACCCGCCCCGGCCACCGGGAACAGGAGGAGAGGGGCACGCAACGAGCGCCCGATCCGGGCATACCTGTCGAAGCTGCGGATGGACCAGTGGAGTGGCCGCTCGAACAGGCGCCAGCCCATCATCCCTACCAGCAGGAACAGGAAGTAGGGAATGTCGCCGGAGCTGGGTGCGCCGAGGACGCCACCGAAGATCAACGCCATGCCGACCGTCTCCATGAGCGGCCGCAGCACCAGCCAGGCCTTTCCAAGCACCGTGCGGACGTAGCTCTTGGCCACCAGGCGCTCCCCCAAGAGGTAGCCCAGGCGGCGGCTGTGCCACGCATCCCTGACGATCGACGCGACGCTCGGCGGAGTGATCACCACGCCCGGACCCTAAGGCAGGGGGTCGGTGCCGGGGTCGCCTCCGTTGAGCTGGGCGAAAGCGGACCACGCCGACTTGGGCACACCGTTCTTCTTGAAGAGCCCGGCATAGGTCTGCCAGCGGTCGTTGCTGGGGAAGCCCGGTGGAGTGAAGTCCCCGTCGCGCCAGGAATACCAATATGCGCGCCGGACCTTGAGCCTGCTCGCGAATTCCCTGACCGAGCCGAACAGGCGCACGAGGGCCTTTCGCTGACCTTTCTGGTCCGTTGTGAACGGGCTGACGGGACCCGCCGAGGCAGCGCCGAGCTCAGTGACATAGATGGTCTTGGCCTCATCCCCGTTCTCATCCGCCACTGCCCGCACCTGGCCCACCGCCTCCTCCAGGCCGGTCCGGTCCTCGAGCGGGATGTAGGTGTGGACCGCGATCACGTCGAAGTCGTGGCGGAAGCCCGGGACCTTGTAGAGCTTTGTGAGGAACGTGGTCATGGGCCTTGGCGTGATCCGGCTCTGAGGCATGCCCGCGAGGACCGTCCTGGCCGCCGGGTCCACGCTCTTGATCGCCTGATTGGTGAGGTCCAGGAACGCCGCGTACTCTGTGGGCCTCGGTTTCCCGTGTGTCCAGAAAGTCCGCAGGTTCGGCTCGTTCCACACCTGCCAGTCGACCATGGGATTGAACTGGACACCGCTGGTCTGGGTCCAGAAGGTGCCGGTTCTGCCGTAGCGCGCCACGGCGCTTGCCACGAATACCCGCCAGCGCTCCAGGTCGGCAACGGTCACGGGCGGCTGAGCGTTGAACTCGGACTTCTCCACGAACCCGGGAGACCCGAGGAGCGTCGGCAGGATGCGCACTCGGGGGAGCGTGCCCTCGCTCGCCCACGTCATGAGCTTGTCGTACCGGTCGAAGTCGAGCGGCCCGTCTTGGTCCCTCTGGACGACCTCCCACTCGAAGGGCACCCGAAGCGTCCGGGTGCCCGCCTGCCTCATCCGGAGAACCTCCGCCTCGCTGAGCAGGCCGTCGCCGTCGCGCTCGGCGTGGATCCCCAGCATCAGCGCCTGGGCCGGCGCCGCGGGAAGCCCGGCCAACAGGATGGCCAGCAGCGCCGCCAGCGCCAGGGGGCCTGGCCGGCGGGATGCGGAGGCCGTCTGGAGGGCGCCGATCACGGGCAGCGGAACCTAACGCACCTACTTCGCCGGCACGCCGGGCCGCGACGGCAGAGCGCCCTGGCCCGGCACGCCGCGGTTGATTGCGCAGAACGCCTGCCAGGCCGGCTTGGGTCGGCCGTCGGCTGTGAAGAGCCCGGTGTAGGTTTGCCAGCGGTCGCTATCGGGGCCCGATGGCGGGAACACGTCCCCGTCACGCCACTGAAACCAGATCGCCTTCTCAATCCGATCCCCGCCGGCGAGACGCTCAATCTGGCCGAAGAACTCCCGGAGCGCCGCCGCCTGGCCTTTCTCATCGGTGGTCAGGTCCGTCTTGGGGCCGTTCGAGGCGACGCCGATCTCGGTGATGAAGATCGGCTTGTCGCCGTCTCCATTGGAGTCGGCCACGCTGCGAACCCGGCGGAGCGCCGCCGCGAGCAGCCGCGAGTCCTTGACGAACACGAACGGCTGGGGTGCCAGCACGTCGAAGTGATCCCCGATTCCCTTCACGCGATAGAGGTCGCGCAGGAACTCGGACATCGGCAGTGGTGCGCTCTGGCGTTCGAGCATCCCGGCCAGCACCGTCTTTGCGCGCGGGTCCTCGGTCTTGATCGCCTCGTCGGTTATGCGCAGCAGCTGTGCGTACTCGCGAGCGTCGGGACGGCCCTTGGTCCAGAACGGGCTCAGGTTCGGCTCGTTCCAGACCTGCCAGTCGTATACCGGGTTGTAGTGGAGACGCCCGGAGTCGATCGCGCCCTGATTCTCCGCCCAGAAGCTCCCGTGGGGCCCGTAGCGAGCCACCGCCGCCCGGACGAACCGCGCCCAGGCGCGCATGTCGGCCGGCGCTGTGGCCGGCTCGTTGCTCGTGTCCGCGCCCCGTACCCACGATGGAGATCCAAAAAGGATCGGCAAGACCTGCACCCGAGGCAGCTGGCCCCCGCTGGCCCCCGCCATGATCTGGTCGAAGCTCGTGAAGTCGTAGGGCCCGCCCTTGGCCGGCTGCACCAGCTCCCAGTCGAGTGTCGTGCGGACCACGTCGGTGCCGCCCAGCCGCATCCGCTGGAACTCATCCTGCGACAGCGTGCCCGCGCCATCACGACCGGCCATCACGCCGAAGTCGACGTCGGCCCCTGCCGCCGCCGGCACGATCAGGCATGCCACAAGCAGCGCGGCGATGGCCACGGCCCGCCGCCGGCTCACTGCAGCGCCTGCCAGACCCAGACCGACGACCACGAGGGCCAGCGGCAGCATGATCCCGCCTCCGCCGCCGCCCGTGACGAAGGCCGCGGCTACAGCGGCCACGACAGGGTCCGGGTCGTTGACGCAGTGCTCGGTGTCGGCCGCAGGGGCCACGCGTTGGATGTCGACCGCAGGACGCCCGCCGCGAGCGTCAGGGACGACCTCCAGGTATTGGTCGACCTCGGGGTTCGGAACCTCCCATGCGCCGGCGGTGGCCGGTGGCATGAGCGCGAGCAGAAGCAGGGCCAACACGCCACATGATCGGAGGCTCATGAGCCGATCCCCACGAGCGCACGGAACTCGGCCGGTTCCGGCAGTTGCTCGAGGAGCGCCCACGGCTCCGCCTGTGCCAGCTCGTCGATCGGTACCGGGCCCGTGGCCACGGCGATGGTGAACGCGCCGATGTCCTTCCCGCAGGCCACGTCGCGGGCGGTGTCGCCGATCACGTAGAGCCGGGGATCTCCTGCCAGTCGCTCGATCGCCATCGCCTTGGCGCGCTCGGCTATCTCGGTCCGCGTGCCGGGGCCGGTGCACATGCCACCCTCGGAGATGTGGTCGAACAAGCCGTAGTGGGTCAGCTTGGCTCGTGCGCCCGCAGGTGTGTTGCCCGTCAGGAGGAGTGAGACGACCCCGGGTTCGTCCCTCAGGTCCTCGAGGATCTCCAGCACACCCGGCATGACCTGCCCCGCCCGGCGCGGCAGCGCCGCCGGAAGCTCCCGCTCGTAGGCGGCAAGCAGGGCTTCCGCCTGCTTCGGATCCGGGCTCCCGCCAAATTGCTCCACGATCATCTCGGCGATGGCCGCGTCGGTCAGGCCCGCCGTGTGGATCTCTCTCAACGCGGCCTCGACGCCCAGGACCTCCCCGGCCGCGGCCTCGAGGGCGAACACGCCGGCGCGCGCGGTGGTGATCAGGGTCCCGTCGATGTCCCAGAGCAGCCCGACCGGCGCTCCCTCCACGCCGCTCACGTCCGCGCCGGCAACGCGGGCAGAACTGCCTCGCCGGACTCCGCCAGCGCCTCCGCCCTGTCCCAGTCGTCGGGATAGTCGATCGAGAAGCCTTCGTGCCCCTCGCTCAGCAGCGGCAGGATCACCGCGCCCGAAATCGAGTTCTGCTCGAGGACGGCGCGGGAGCGTGCGATCTCGAGGCTCGAGTCCTGCACATACACCTCCGGCAGCGCGGCGTACTGACGCGAGTGCAGCGGCACCTGGCCTTCGGGTTGGTCCAGCAACGGGCGCATGGGGCCATGCCCGTCGAGCGTCCACATCTTGCCCGGGTGCTCGCGGCAGCGCCTGACCGCGCGCACGGAATCGGCGTCCGGGTTCTGCTCGAGCAATGCATGTGCGCGCCTGATCGCTGCAGCCGAGCGGAAGGGGCTCGTGGGCCGCAGGATCGCGAACATGTCCCAGCTCTCCATACCGGGCTGCCCCAGCGCGTGCGCCACCCACTCGATGTCGGGCGAGGTTGCCCCCGCCAGCTCGGACGGGCGCAGCCACGCCGCCTCCGCGCCGTAGGAGCGGGCCAGCTGAGCGATCTCCTCCGAGTCGGTCGAGACCACCACTGCGCCGAAGAGGCCACAGTCGAGCGCCCCCGCGATCGAGTAGGCGATCAGCGGATGTCCCGCGAGCGGCTTGATGTTCTTGCCCGGCACGCGGGTCGACCCCGCGCGGGCCGGGACCAGCGCAACGGCTCCGGCCACTAGATGCGCCCCGGGTCGTGGTTCACGTAGACCGTCTTCAGCTCCGAGTAGACCTCGAGGGCCTCGGTGCCCGCCTCGCGCCAACCGGTGCCGGATGCCCGGAGCCCGCCGAAGGGCATGTGGGGCTCGGAGCCGTACGTCGGTCCGTTCACCGAGGCAACCCCGCTTGAGACCCTGGTGATGAACTCCTGGGCCCGGTGCACGTTGGCGGTCCAGATCGCGGCCGTCAGGCCGTAGGGCGAGTCGTTGGCCAGCCTGAGCGCCTCCTCAAAGCCGGCGACCGGGCTGAGGGTGGTGATCGGGCCGAACAACTCGGTTGCCTCCAGTTCCGGTGCCCGGCCGGGATGCTCGATCAGCGTGGGGCTCATGTAGAAGCCGCCCTCGTGGCCAGGCCCGCTGAGCCGCATGCCGCCGGTCAAGATCGTCGCGCCACTCTGGCGAGCCGCCGCCACCGAGCCCAGCATCCGCTCCAGCTGGCGTTCGTTGATCACCGGGCCGTAGTCATGCGCGTCGGTGGGCCCGACCTTCTGTGCCTCCGCGTGCTGGACCATGAGGTCGCGGAACTCGCCGTAGACCTCTTCGAAGACGAGCAGCCGGCTCCCGGCCGCGCAGCGCTGGCCGGCGTTGCTGAAGGCCGATAGCGCCGCCGCCTTGGCGGCGGCCTCGAGGTCGGCGTCCTCGCACACGATCAGCGGGTTCTTCCCGCCCAGCTCGAGGCACACCTTGGCCAGGCGCTCCCCGGCGGTCCGGGCGATCATCCGCCCAACGCTTGTGGATCCCGTGAAGCTCACGAGGTCGACATCCGGGTGCTCCACGAGCGGCTGGCCTGCTTCCTCGCCGAAACCGTGGATGACGCTGAGCACGCCCGCCGGGAGCCCGGCCTCCCTGGCCAGCAGGGCGAAGGCGGTGGCGGTCTCCGGAGTGTCCTCGGAGGCCTTCAGCACCGCGGCGTTCCCGCACAAGAGTGCGGGGAAGACCTTCCAGGCCACGTTTGCGATCGGCGTGTTGGCCGCGATGATCAAGCCGGCCACGCCAAGCGGCTGGCGGATGGTCATGGCCTGGCGGTTGGGCACACCGCTCGTCGTCGTCCGCGCGTACATGCGCCGCCCCTCGCCGGCCACGAAATAGCCCATCTCCATCGCAGCGTCGGTCTCACCGGCGGCCTCGGCCGGAGCCTTGCCCGTCTCCTCGGCCACGATCCCGGCAATCCGGTCGCGGTCGCGCTGGAGCAGTCCCGCGATTTCCCTGAGGATGGCCCCGCGCTCCACGGCGCCCGTCCGGCTCCAGGCGTCCTGTGCCGCCCGGGCAGATGCGACCGCGGCGTTCACGTCATCCGCGTTCGAGCGTGCGACGTGAGAGATGACCTGGCCGGTGGCGGGCGAGAGCTTCTCGAAGGTGGCCCCGCCCCTCGCACCTGCCTCCTGCCCGTCGATGAAGTTGCCGATGGTGCGAATGCTCACGCCGTGAAGCCTCCGTCGACTCTGAGGTCATGCCCGGTCAGGTACGAAGACTCGTCGGAGGCGAGGAAGACAAGCGGGCCGGCCAGCTCGGCCGGCTCAGCCAGGCGCCCGAGGGGCGTTCGCCCGGCGTACTTCCTCACGAACTCGGGGTCCTGGCCTCCCGCCACGCCCCCGGGCGATAGGGCGTTGACCCGCACGCCCTTCGGCCCCCAGAGCCGGGCGAGATAGCGGGTCAGGTTCACGACGCCGGCCTTCGACGCGCCGTAGGCCGGCGGCTTCAGAAATGGCGGGTCGAGGCCCAGGTGGTCGTAGAAGCCGGGGTCGGGCGCGACCGAGGCGTACAGCGAGCCGATGTTCACGATCGACCCGCGGCCGGCGCGGGCCATCGCGGCCCCGATCACCTGACAGGCGTTGAAGGTCCCGACCAGGTTCACATCGAGGGTCTGGCGGAAGGCGTCCAGGCCGATCTCCTCGAAGAGCGACGTCTCCGCAGGCCCGGGCGGCTGGTCGATTCCGGCGTTGTTCACAAGGACAGTGGGCGCGCCATGCTCGGCCTCAACCGCGGCGAAGGCAGCCTCCAGCGAAGCGCGATCGGTCACATCCGCCTGGATCGTTCCATCTCCGGCGGCGATGTCGAGCCCGATGGCCCGCGCGCCGTTGTCCTCCAACGCGCCCATCCAGACCGGCCCGAGCTGCCCCAGGGCGCCTGTGACGATCGCCAAATGTCCGTCGAGCCGGGCCGCCATCGGGGAGCCAGCCTACGCGTTCGAGGCCTTAATCCGGTATTTGTTGTCCTGATGAAGCTGCGGTACACGGTCGCCACCACCTGCGTCGTCGCGCTGATCGCGGCGCCCGCCGCTATGGCCAAGTCGTTCTCAGGCACGGTCTCCGGCGGCGGGATCTCCGCCAGCTACAGCATCAAGGCCAAGGGCAAGAAGGTCTGCGTCTCCTACAGGGGAAGCTCCAGCTCCAATGAGCCCGAAGAGGTCAGGTTCTCGGTCGCCGGCGGCGGGTCTTTCAACGACTCACGGCCGCGGGACGACAAGTACTGCAAGACCGACAAGGGCTTCGCCAAGGCACTCAAGAAGGCAAGCCAGGTGTCTGCCAAGGGCCAGGGCGCCTACGGCGAGAAGATCAAGGGCACGCTGACCTAAGGCGCCTCGAACACCGGCGACAGCGGGTTCAGCCGCTCGGCCTTGGCCAGAGCGGACCGCCCGGCAAGCTGGTCCCCGGTCTCAGTCTCCAGGCGTCCGAGCACGAGCCAGCCCTGCCACCCCAGCGGCTCGAGTTCGACGGCACGGTGCACTGCGAGCAGGGCGGCCACCAGCTCGCCGCGCCGCTCCTGGACGAGGCTCTCCTGCAGTGCCGCCGGCGCCGACCATGGCTCGAGCACCGTTGCGTACTGCGCCTGCCGGAGCGCCGCGGCTAGATCACCCGCGGCGGCGCTTGCCTGGCTGGCCTGGAGACTTGAAGCCGATGCCAGGGGCAGCGCCACGAGAACGAGCGCTGCGAGTGAGCCCAGGGCGGCGCATGCACGCCTGGGAGTGCTCGGCACACCCGTCGCCGGGCCGGGAGGCCCGAGCAGCACTGCAACCAGCAGCAGAAAGGCCGCCGCCAACGCGGGAACCTGCCACACCCAATCAACACCGGACCAGAGCGCGAACACCATGGCTGCGCTCACCGCGGCGGCGGCCCGACTGCGGTCAGGGCCGGCGAGCGCCAACGTACGGCGGAGCGCCCCAACCAACACGACGACGACGAACGCCAGCAGCAACAGCGCGCCGACCATGCCCAGTTCGCCGAAGGCTTGAAGGTAGGCCGAGTGTGCGGCGCGGACAAAGCTGTTGAAAGGCCGGGTGCGCAGCCACCATCCTTCGAAGGAGCCGGCGCCGTGTCCGATCAGCGGGCGCGAGGCTCCCTGGGAGATCGCCGCCTGCCAGAACTGGTAGCGGCCGTTTCCGCTCAGGGCCGTCAGGCGCGCGTCTGGCGCCGCGCCTTCGGCAAGCGAGAGATTCGGGTCCTTGAAGTGCTCCCAGGCGTCCAGCGCCTTGCTCGGCAGGCCGAATGCCAGGACGGCGATGAGGAGGATTGCTGCGGCCACGGCCACGAAGGCTCTGCCAGGGATCTGGGGAGATGGTGGCCTCCACCCTGAAAGGAGCCGTCTGGCCCACTCGTGGACCAGGACCGCCACGGCCGAGAGCAGGGCGCCGATCAACAGGAGGGTAAGGCCCGCGGCCTGGGCTCCGGCGGATTGCCCTCCGCCCATGAGCGCCGGCATGCCCAGCGCGACCACCACCATGGCGACACCGCTCGCCAGACCGATCACAAGTGCGGTCACCACCTTGGTGCGCTCTTGGGACAATCCAAGCAGGACCAGGACTGCCACGAACCCAAAGAGCACCCCCGCGCGGGAGACGGTCAAGCCGATCGTGAGCGTGACCGCCGGCAGGGCGGCGGTTGCCAAAACCCGTATCAGCCGCCGCTCCGAACCGCCGGCGTACACCGCCAGGAGGGGCAGAGCCATGACCCCGGCTGCGGCCAGAGCGTTCCAATACCCCAGCGGATAGCTCAGCCGCGCCGGGTCGCCCGGGCCCATCAACACCGCGCCCGCCGAAGCGGGGAACAGCGCGGGGAGAAGGCGCGAGGCCAGGCCCACCAGAGCGAGCAGGGTCAGTGCGCTGGTCACCGCGCCGATCACGGCTCGCAAGGCCCCTGCATCGCGCCGGAGCAGCAGCCCCAGGCACAGCAGGCCTGCGTAGGTGACCGTCCGGCCGACCTCGACCATGGTCCCGGCAGCCGTGTCCGTCCAGATCACGGAGAGCAGGGTCCACGCCGCCAGCGCGAGCAACAAGCCGGTGGCAAGCAGGCCGGACCGGCCGATGCGGCCCAGGGGCAGCAGCCCCAGAAGCAGGCCCAGGCCGATCACCCACCACAGGACGACCCCGACAGGGCCGAATGCCGTTGGCGCGTACCCGCCGGCGTCGAGGCCGAGGTAGAGCACGGCCACGAACGACGTCAGCCAGGGCCAGTCAGGGAATCGGTTGTGGGGGCTCAGGGCGATGTCATCTCGGAGGTGAGTGGTGCCGACAAGGTAGTTTCGCGGCTGACCGATGTCCCGCTTCCTCTTCACCACCCTGCAGCACATCGAGAGCGACTTCTACGGCCGGGTCGGCCGGGAGCTGTCCGAGCTGGGCCACGAGGTGGGCCACGTCACCTATTCGCGTCGCGCGGCCCAGACGCTGGAGCGCCGTGGGTTCAGAGCCTGGTGTCTCCCGGACGAGATGCGGCGCCTGGGTGACGGGCTCAACTGGACGGCGGAGGCCGAGCGGATAGCCGAGCAGTACGACACCCCGACCTTCCGCGACATCTACCGGACCGACTTCGTGTGCGATAAAGCCCGTGAGGACTGGTGTGTGGAGCGAACCGTGCGCCATGTCATGGCCTTCGAGCGGATCTTCGACATCTGGGATCCGGAGGTCGTGGTCCCGGAGGTCGGCAACGAGACCATTCGCCGCGCAGCTCACCTCGTCGGCCTCCGGCACGGATCTCCGGTCCTTTTCCTCTTCTACACGATCTTTCCCGACCCGCTGAGGCTGTACGTCGACACGATGGACGCCCCAATCGTCGAGCCCGACGCGGTGGTTGAGCTGAGCCCGGCCGAAAGGGCTTCGGTCGAGGAGTTCGCCTCATCCTTCATCGCCCGGAACAAGCCGATCCGCGACTACCGCCGGGCCATGCCGGGTCTGAGCCAGGGGCGCTCCCTGGCCCGCCATCTGGCGGTCAGCGTGCTCTACGACCGCGGCAACGAGTACCTCCGTCCGATCCAGTGGACCGCGGGCGCCATTCGCGACGCGGTGCGCGCCCTCCGGGCGCGCACCCAGTACCAGAGCCCACGCAGCGGCCGGCCCTACGTCTACTTCCCGCTCCACATCGTTGACGACTACAAGCTGAAAGCGGTGATCCCCCACTGCATCGATCAGCTCTCGATCGTCAAACAGGTGGCCCAGGCGCTCCCGCATGGATATGACCTCGTGGTCAAGGAGCACCCGATGTCGGTCGGCCGCACCCCGATCCGCACCCTGCGCGAGCTGAATCGGATCGGAAACGTTCGACTCGTCGGGGCAAAAACGAGCTCCCACGAACTGATCCGGGAAGCCTGTGCCGTGACGGTGATCAGCTCGACGGTCGGTCTGGAGGCGCTGCTGCACGGCAAGCCGGTCCTGACGATCGGCAGGCCCTTCTACTCCGGGTTCGGCGTGACCCGCGATCTCGACGGGCCCAGCGGCATCCGTGAGGCCGTGCCACGCCTCTTGAGGGATGAGCCAGATCGCGAGCGGATCCTCCGGTTCCTCCACGCGGCCCGCGGCCGGTGTCTGCCGGGAGCGCCGGTGCTGGTCGATCGCTCGGACCAGAACGCCCGCTCCCTGGCCCACTCACTCGGGCGCGCGGCAGAGGAACTGGGAACCACCCGCCGTGATCCTGCCGGGGTGGTGAGCCGATGAGCCCCGACGACGGGACATCCCTCGAGGACCTGGTTGACCGCTTCTCGGCGGCGGTATTCGCGCAGCAGCAGGTCGATGCCGCGCACTACGACCAGCAGTACTTCGCCTCCGACTGGCGTGAGGGCGACAACC
>JAXDIE010000159.1:0-23945 GCA_034664165.1 Thermoleophilaceae bacterium
CCGCCGACCCGGTGCACATGATGCTGGTGACGATCGTTGCCAGGCCCGTGGGGGAACCGGGCGTCGCGGCGTTGTAGGTGAAGTTGTTGGTGATCGTGACCGAGCAGGTGATGGTGTCCCCGCCCGCAGTGCCCGTGTTGTTGCACTGGTCCACCGAGCCGGCGACCGGAGCAGCCAGGGCCACGGGGGCAGCCAGTGCCTGGCGGCCCGCCTGCTCGGACCCATCCTGGATCGCTGCCAGCTGGGGCGTGTCGGTCGGCTCGACCGGGTCGGCTGCCGGCGGCGTCAGCGCGGGGTCAGCTGCGTCGGTGGCGGACGCAGGTGCCTCACCCTGTGCCGGATCGGAGCCGCCGGCTGACGCTGGGTCCTCGACGGGCGCCACGGCTGGGTCACCCTCCGGCTGCGGGCCGCTGTCAGAGGCAGGTCCATCATCGGAAGGCGCGCTGCTGTCGGGCGCCGGGCCGCTGTCAGGCGCCGGATTGTTGTCGGGCGCGGGTCCGCTGTCAGGCGCCGGATTGTTGTCAGGCGCGGGTCCGCTGTCGGGCGCGGGATTGTTCTCAGGCGCCGGGCCGCTGTCAGGCGCCGGATTGTTGTCGGGCGCGGGTCCGCTGTCAGGCGCCGGTCCGCTGTCAGGAGCCGGATTGTTCTCAGGCGCCGGTCCGCTGTCGGGAGCGGGATTGTTCTCAGGCGCCGGTCCGCTGTCAGGCGCCGGTCCGCTGTCAGGCTCCTGCGGGCTGTCTGATCCGCCATTGCCGTCGGCCGGCTGGGCATCGCCGCCCTGGGGCTTGGGCTCTGACTCGTTCTTGGGCCCAGGCGCAGCGTCGCCGGCGGATGAGCTTTCGCCGGAAGCTGTAGCGCCGCTCTGATCGCCTTGAGCCGTAGTGCTCTGAAGCGCCATCAGGGCAAATCCGAATAGCACCGCAACAGCCATAACGAGCCAGCTTCTGATGGCGGCTGACTCTCGAATCGTGGTGAAGAACTTGGTGCTCATCGACAAGGCCCCCTTGGGCCCTCCCCGATTCGGCGACGGAGAGGCATTTGAAATGGAAGACGTGGGCGCCGTTCCCTCTGTCCATCCTGGGACCGGACACGGGGCGCCACCATCCCCCGTCGGTACTGCAGGGGTGGATATCCCCCCGTCGGGTTAGGGCGAACGTGGGCACTCGGGGGCTCTCCCACCCCTGGGGGATTGTCTGGTGGGCGGCTGCTGCCGACTCTGAACAGAGCGCGTCGCCGCGCATACCGACACCTAGGAGCCCCAATGAATCTCTCGCACCCCTGTAACCGCCGGCTGATCCTGGCCCTCTCGCTGATGATCACGGCGCTCGGGGCAACTTCCGCCAGTGCCGCTGGGACGAGCATGGTGGACCTTGGGCAGGCGTCCAGCTACGCCGTCCTGAGTGGCGCCTCCGTCGGGAACACCGTGAGCGCTCCCGGGGCCCCGCACACCACACTCCGCGGTGACCTGGGAGTCAAGGCGAACGCTCAGCCGACTGGCTTTCCGCCCGGCGTGGTTACCGGCGTGACCCGGGTCGGCAGCAGTGCCGATCAGGCACATGCCGACCTCGTGGCCGCCTACACCGAGGTCGCAGGTCGGACGGGCGGCCTGCCCCTTGCCGGCGCGCTCGGCGGCGTGACCCTTTCGCCGGGGCTGTACACGATCAACATGGCCGCGTCGAACACCGGGACGCTGACCCTCGACGGTGGCGGTGACCCCAACGCCGTCTTCGTCATCCAGATCAACGGCGCCATGGCCTTTGCCGCCGGCAGCCACGTGGTCCTGACGGGCGGCGCCCGGGCATCCCGGGTGTTCTGGCAGGTCAACGGCGCCGGCGCCCTCGGCGCGAACGCCACATTCGCGGGCACGCTCATGGCTCTCGACGCAGTCGGTATCGGGGCCAACACCCAGGTCAACGGCCGCGCTTTCGCCCGCAACGGCGCGCTCACGCTGGACAACAACCAGTTCTACAGCAGCCCCCCCGTGGTCACGATCGCCCACGGGCCCACCGATTTCACCACCGACACGACGCCGACGATCAGCGGTACGACCGATGTCGAAGCTCCCGGTCTCGTAACCGTGACGATCGCGGGTCAGACGCTTACCGCGACCCCCTCGGCCGGCGCGTGGTCGGTGACTTCCGCGATCCTGGCGAACGGCACCTACCCGGTGGGTGCTTCTGTCACGGACGGCGCCGGCAATGCCGGCAGCGCCACCCAGGAGCTGACGGTCGACACCGTCCTGCCGGTCGTCACCCTCGACCATGGGCCGGTCTTCGCCACCAACGACCCGACCCCGACTATCTCCGGCACCAGTGACGTGGCGGTCGACACGGTCGTTCACGTGACCGTCGGCTCGCAGGAACTTCGCGCACTCGTGCACTCAGACGGGACCTGGAACAGGCGGCCGGCAGCGCTGACGGATGGCCCCCACACCGTCACCGCCTCTGTGCTCGACCCCGCGGGCAATGAGGGCACCGACACGCAGGAGCTGACCATCGACACCACCGCGCCCGCGCTTCAGATCACGGGTGGAGCCACCGCCCTGACCAATGATCCGACACCGGAGATCTCCGGCACGGCCGGCGTCGAGCCGGGCACGCCGGTGACGGTGACCCTCGCCGACGAGACCCTCACCGGACTCGTGGGAGCGGCGGGCGACTGGTCGGTGAGCGCAGCCGCGCTCTCAGACGGGCCGCACCGGGTGGTCGTGTCGGCCTCCGATACGGCGGGCAACGTGGCCACCGCCACGCAGACGCTGACGGTCGACACCGTGTCGCCCGGGATTGTCATCGCGGGTGGCGCGAGTGCGACCACAAGCGATCCGGACCCGACCATCACGGGAACCTCCGAGGCGGCGCCTGGAACAACGGTGACGGTGTCGATCGCGAGTCAGACGATGACGACGCTCGTCCAGGCCAATGGCGGCTGGAACGCGACTCCAGCGACGGTTGGCGAGGGCACCTGGTCGGTGCTCGCCTCGGCCTCAGATCCCGCGGGCAATGTGGGCAGCGACTCGCAGGCACTCACCATCACAACCGACGGCACATCGACCCCACCTGACTCGACGCCACCCGGCTCGACTCCACCGTCGTCGACCGACCCGCAGGGCGGGACGACGCCGAACACGACGATCACCACAAGACCGCCCAGGAAGAGCAGGTCGAAGAGGGTCACCTATGGGTTCACCTCATCGGAGGCCGACTCGACCTTCGAGTGCAAGATCGACAAGAAGTCATTCAAGCCCTGCAGGTCGGGAAAGCGGTTCAAGGTCGGGGCGGGCAAGCACGGATTCGAGGTCAGGGCGATCGACCCGGCCGGCAACGTTGATCCAACAGCGGCCGCACACCGCTTCAGGATCAGGTAGGGGCGGCTGACGAGCCCGTCGCTACCTGGCGACGGGCTCAGCGCCCTTCCCGCTCCTGGCCCAGATCGCGGAGGCCGAGGATCACGGGCAGATCCCGAAGGAAGACCTCCACGATCTGCGGGTCGAAATGCGTGCCCGATCCGGCCTGTATCACCCGAGCAGCCTCGGTCACGCTCACGCCCTCCCGATACACGCGACCGGACACGAGCGCGTCGAACACGTCGGCCACGGCGACGATCCGGCCCTCAATCGGGATCTGAGTGCCCGCGAGCTGGTTCGGGTAGCCGGTGCCGTCCCACCGCTCGTGGTGCGTCAGAGCAATCAGTGCACCCATCTCCACCTCCGGACTGTGCGAGCCACTGAGCAGATGGAAACCAAGCTGCGCATGGCGTTGCATTTCGGTCCGCTGACTCGGGGTCAGGGGTCCGGGCTTCCGAAGGATGGAGCCGGGCAGGCCGATCTTCCCGACGTCGCGCATGGGCGCCGCGATCCTGATCTGTCGGACGGTAGTCGGGGACATCCCGACTGCCCCTGCCAGGAAGGCGCTGATCGAACCGATCTGGTCCAGGTGCGGTCCTGTGGTGGGGCCGGGCGGTGCCACGGCCTGTTTCGGCTCCATGACCCGGAGAGGTAGAACCCCGGATGGCGGGGTACTCGACTTGTGGTCTCGCGTCTTGGAGAGCGTCATCGCGACCTCTTCGTCCGGGGCCAAAGCGATGTGGCTCCGCGTAGTTGGCGGCGTGGTTCCACACCTCCGTCAAGCGTTCCGGGTGCCTAGCGGGAGGACAATCCCCTCGGCAGGGGAGATCGGGCGATATCCCCTGATCGCGCTAGGTCCTATGGACCGCCGGGCTCGCAGACAGCTCATTCGCTGAGGCGTCAATAGACTCGCGCGTGCGCTTCGGGGGAGGCGCAAGTTCACCAAAGCGGAGGAGAGAAAGCATGAAGCGAGAGATCGAGTTCCGGTCCGGACCCAACCTGCTGCGCGGCTGGCTTGAGACTGCGGATGACGCGAGCGGGCCGCTGCCCGCCATCTGCTTCAGTCACGGCTTCTCCGGCCTCAAGGAGCTCTTCCTCGACGCGTACTCGACCGCCTTCGCGGCCGCGGGCTTCGCGTGCGTCGTCTGGGACCACCCCAACTTCGGCGACAGCGAAGGCGAGCCCCGCTACGAGGTGGATCCCCCCGCCCAGGTACGCGGCTACCGCGACGCCATCACGTTCGCGGCGGCCCAGGACGAGGTCGACGCCGACAGGATCGGGATCTGGGGCACGAGCTACTCCGGAGGGCACGTCATCCAGGTGGCCGCTCTGGATCCGCGCGTGCAGGCGCTCGCCTGCCAGGTCCCGTTCATATCCGGCTGGGCCAACTCGCGCCGGGTTTTCCGCGAGGAGGAGCAGGCCGGCCTGAGCAAGATGTTCGTGGAGGACTGGGAAGCCCGGCAGCGGGGGGAGGAGCCGGCCAAGATGGATGTCTTCGGCCCCGCCGGGTCGCTGTGTGCCCTGCCCTCGCCCGAGGAGTTCGACTGGGTGACGAACGAGAAGCTGATCGGCACTCCGCTCTGGGAGAACGTGGTGACGCTGCGATCGGTGGAGATGATGGCCGAGTACGAGCCGGGCTCCTACGTCGGTCGCGTCCGGGCACCACTCCTGATGGTGATCACGGCGCTGGACGACGTGACTCCGGCGGATATCGCGCAGGACTGCTTCGCACAGGCGCGTGAGCCCAAGAAGCTGGTGGTGCTGAAGGGCGGCCACATGGAGGTCTACGGCGCCCAGTCCGAGTACGCGCTGGGGCAGGCCATCGAGTGGTTCGGGGAGCACCTGGCGGGCTGAGGCGAGCCGCTGGCAGGAGTGGCCAGGCGATAGCTTCCGCCCCGTGAAGTGGAAGCCTGGCAAGAGCCGTGATGTGATCGACGTCCGCGGAAGCGGCGGAGGTGGAGGTGGGGGAGGCGGCGGCGGCATCCCCGGCCTCTCGGGTATCCCGCGGGTCGGCGGCGGGCTGGGCGTCGTGATCGTGATCGTCGTGGTTGCCATCCAGGTCTTCGGCGGGAGCGGGGGAGGCGGCGGCTACGACATCGGCCCGATCCTCGGGTCGCTCACCCAGGGCGGCGAAGCCGATCCCTCCCAGCCCGACCCGCTCCCCGCGGGCCAGGACCCCCAGCGCGACCTGCGCGACTTCTCCGGCTACGTGTTCACCGACGCCCAGGACGAGTGGGCGCGGATCATGGGCGGCGACTACAAGCGCGCCGAGCTGGTGCTCTACGACGGCGCCGTGCGCACGGGCGGATGCGGCAGCGCGACCTCAGCCGTCGGCCCCTTCTACTGCCCGGGCGATTCGCGCGTCTACCTGGACCTGTCCTTCTACGACGACATGAAACGTGAGCTGAGGGCAGGCGGTGACTTTGCCTGGGCCTACGTGATCGCCCACGAGCTGGGGCACCACGTGCAGAACCTGGCGGGCATCAGCGACCAGGTCGACCGGGCCACGCAGCAGGACCCGGGCCAGGCCAACGCGTTGTCGGTCCGGCTGGAGCTGCAGGCCGACTGCTACGCCGGCGTGTGGGGCCGGACGGTCTTCAAGGAGGGCGACCTGGAGGCCGGCGATCTGGACGAGGCCTTCACAGCGTCCGAGGCGGTCGGCGACGACCGGCTGCAGGAGCAGGCCGGCGGAAGCGTCAATCCCGACACGTTCACACACGGGACCTCGGAGCAGAGGCAACATTGGTTCCAAACCGGGTACGACTCAGGTGACCCGGCGCGCTGTGACACCTTCAGCGCCGCTTCGATCTGATCAACCACCAGGAAACGAGGCTCAAATGATCACCAAGGTCGATTTCATCGGCATCCCCTCCACCGACGCGGAGCGCTCCCGCACCTTCTACCTCGAGACGCTCGGGCTGCGACCAGACGAGAACGCGCGCTTTGATGCCTGGGCCGGCGACACCTGCTTCGGCATCTGGGAGCCCGCGAGCTTCGGCTTCGAGTTCGCTCCCCAGAAGAACGCCCACCCCGCGCTGCATGTGGACGACGTGGCCTCGGCACGTGCCGAGCTCGAGGCCAAGGGCGTGGAGTTCATGGGCGACATCATGGACACCGGGGTCTGCCACATGGCCCTGTTCACCGACCCGGATGGCAACGACCTCATGCTGCACAACCGGTATAAGCCCTACGAGTGAGGCTTGCCAATTTTCGCGACGTCGGCGGGCTCCCTGTGAGCCCGTCCGGCGTCGTGCGCAGCGGAGTGTTGTACCGAAGCGATGCCCCCCGGCCGGGAGATGAGCCCGAGTCCGGAGCCTGGCCGCCGGCCACGGTGATCGACCTACGCCGGCCGAGCGAGTCGGATGGGAATCACCCGCTGGCCGGTGCCAACACCGAGGTGGTTCCACTCCCTCTGTTCGAGGCCATCAGCCTGGTGGCCATGGCCGCGGACGCCCGCCACATGTCTCTGCGCGATCTGTACGTGGAAACGCTGGAGTCCGCCGGCGACCGGATCGCCGAGGCGGTGTCCCTGATCGCCAACAGCCCGGCGCCGGTGCTGGTCCATTGCGCGGTGGGCAAGGACCGCACCGGCCTGGTGGTGGCCGCGGCACTGGCCGCAGTCGGCGTTCCCCCGGAGATGATCGCCGCCGATTACCACGCCACCGATGAGAACATGGAGGGCGCCGTGGCCCGGATCGCCCTGGACCTGGATGCCAACGAGGCATCGCGGGCCGTCGCCCAGCTGGGGGAGCACCTGCCGCAGCTGCTGCGCGCTCCGCCCGACGGCATGGACGCCGTGCTCGCCGTGTTCGACGCCGCCGAGGGTGGCGCGGCCGGCTGGCTGCGTGAGCACGGCATGGACGAGCCCACGTTGCAGCGTCTGCGGGAGCGCCTGGTCGAATAGCCCCGCGGGCTCCGTTTACCCGGTCGCTACATTCGACTGGTGCCCGATTCAGCGATAGATGCCCCATCCGGGCGCGAGGACCGCCTGGAGGCCCAGCGCCGTGCGCTGCCCGATTCGCCGGGCGTCTACCTGTTTCGCGGCGGTCGTCGCAAGGTCCTTTACGTGGGCAAGGCAAAGTCGATCAAGAAGCGGGTTGCCTCCCATTTCTCCCACTCGACCACGCGCGGGGCGGCCGACATGCTGGGGCAGCTGGAGAACATCGAGTTCATCGTCACGCAGACAGAGGCCGAGGCCCTGCTGGCCGAGCAGAACTTCATCAAGCGCTACCGGCCGCCGTTCAACGTAAAGCTGCGTGACGACAAGTCCTATCCGTACATCGCGATCTCGCTGGACGAGGACTTCCCACGCGTCTACTTCACGCGCGAGCGCCACCGCCGGGATCGCGCCTACTTCGGCCCCTACTCGAACGCCAAGCGCGTCCGCGAGACGCTGACGCTGCTCGGCAAGGTGTTCCAGTACCGCACCTGCGAGGGCAAGGAGCCCGGGCGGAAGTCCGGCAGCCCGTGCCTCGACTACTACATCAAGCGCTGCCAGGCGCCCTGCGTGGACTACGTGAGCAAGGAGGAGTACCGGGCGTCGATCGACATCATCGTGCGCTTTCTCTCGGGCCGCTACCGCCACATCGAGGATGACCTGGCACGCCAGATGAAGGATGCCGCCGAAGAGCAGGAGTTCGAGCGCGCTGCGCAGCTGCGCAACAAGCTCCAGGCCGTTCGCTCGCTACTGGAGCGCCAGCGGATCGCCAACGAGGCGGTCGGCACGCTGGACGCGGTGGCCGTCGCGGTGGATGGCGAGGACGCCAACGCCCAGGTCTTCCAGGTGCGCGACGGCGTGCTGGCCGACCGCCAGAGCTTCTACCTGCACAACAACGCCGGCCACGACGAGCTCGAGGTGGTCGAGGAGTTCATCCTTCAGTACTACGGGAGCTCGCCCGCCATCCCGCCGCAGGTGATTGTGCCGCCGGGACTGAAGGGGGAGCGGGCAGCGGTGCTGGCCGAGGCGCTGACCGAGCGCCGGGACGCGCCGGTCGAGGTCAGGCACGCCGAGCGCGGCGACAAGCGGCGGATATTCGAGCTTGCCGAGCGCAACGCGGCACTGGCCCTGGACCAGGACCGTCTGAGGTCCGAGCACCGCCGCACCCAGCGCATCGAGGCGCTCGACGGCCTCCAGTCGGTGCTCGGCATGCCCCAGTTGCCCATGCGCATCGAGTGCTTCGACATCTCGAACCTGGGCGAGAGCCATACGGTCGCGTCGATGGTGGTGTTCGAGGGCGGGGCGCCGAAGAAGGCCGACTACCGCCGCTTCAAGGTCCGGGGCGCGGCGCAGAACGACTTTGCCTCGATGGCCGAGGTGCTGGGACGGAGAATGGCCCAGTACCAGGCGCAGCGTGAGCGCTCTCCCCACGAGAAGGAGTACGACGCGAGCTTCGGCGCGGTACCCGGCCTGATCGTCATCGACGGCGGCAAGGGCCAGCTGTCGGCCGGCCTCAAGGAGCTGGGCCCGTTCCGCGACATGGGCGTGACGGTGGTCGGGCTGGCCAAGCGGATCGAGGAGGTCTTCACGCCCGGGTCATCCGCTCCGATCGTGCTGCCTCACGACACGGCGCCGCTTCAGCTGCTCCAGCGGGTGCGCGACGAGGCCCACCGGTTTGCCATCGAGTTCCACCGCGGGCGCCGTGACAAGGCCATGACCAGGTCGGTCCTGGACGAGCTTCCCGGAGTGGGCCCGGCGCGCAAGCGTCTCCTGCTCGAGCACTTCGGATCCCCCGAGCGGTTCCTCCAGGCCAGCCGTGACGAGCTGGAGGCGGTTCCGGGCTTTCCGGGCAAGCTCGCCCGCGAGGTACACGCTTACGTGCACAAAGCGGGCTGAATCTTCCCGCGCCCGTCTGTTCGAACCGATACAAACAACTAATCGAAGACCTCGTTCTGATCACGGGCTTCTCCGGCGCCGGCAAGTCGCAGGCGATGGTCTGCTTCGAGGACGCCGGGTATTTCTGCGTCGACAACCTCCCGCCGGAGATGATCAGCTCGCTGGCCGACCTGTTCGAGCACGAGGGCAGCAAGGTCGAGCGCGCCGCGGTGGTGTCGGACGCTCGCGGGGGGCAGCTCTTCCAGGGGATCGTGTCCGTGATCGACGAGCTAGCCTCGCGTGGCCTCAATCCGCGGCTGCTTTTCCTTGATGCAAGCGAGGAGACGCTGATCGACCGTTACAAGGAGACTCGGCGCCGCCATCCGCTCGGCCGCACCGGCCAGGTGCGCGAGGCCATCGCTGCAGAGCGCGCGATTCTCGAGCCGCTGCGAGAGCGGGCCGACGTGGTGATCGACACCACCGACCTCTCGGCCGCGCGCCTGCGAACGGTCGTGGCGGACAAAATGCTGCCGACCTCGGTGAAGGGCCGGCTGGCCATCACCTTCCTCACCTTCGGCTTCAAGCACGGCGCGCCGCGCGATTGCGACCTGTCATTCGACGTCCGTTTTCTCCCCAACCCCCACTACGAGCCGGAGCTGCGCGACCTCACCGGATTGGATGAGCCGGTGCGCGAGTACGTAGAGTCCTCGGAGGGGATCGACGAGTTCTACGCGCTGCTCACACCGCTGCTCGACTACCTGCTGCCCGCTTACGTGAAGGAGGGCAAGGCGCATCTCACAATCGGGATCGCATGCACCGGCGGCCGCCATCGCTCGGTTGTGATCGCCGAGCACCTGGCGGCCCTCTATGCCGAGAGTGGCGACTACCTCATCGACGTCGTTCACCGCGATGTCGACAAGTCGCCCAGACGGTCGTAGAGATACGCTGGTAGTGGACGACTACCAGCGAAGGAAGGGACTCAAATGGCCGTCAAGGCCGGTATCAACGGGTTCGGCCGCATCGGCCGGAATGTGTTCAGGGCAGCGCACGCGCAGGGGGCGGACATCGAGTGGGTCGGGCTCAACGACATCACCGATGTGGGCACGCTCGCGCACCTCCTCAAGTACGACTCGATTCTGGGTCCCTTCCCAGGAACCGTCGAGGCGGGCGACGGCGCGCTGATCGTCGACGGCAAGGAGCTCAAGGTCTTCGCCGAGCGCGATCCCGCGGATCTGCCGTGGGGCGACGTGGGCGCCGACGTGGTTGTGGAGTCGACCGGCTTCTTCACCAAGCGCGACGACGCCGCCAAGCACCTGGCCGGCGGCGCCAAGAAGGTCATCATCTCCGCGCCCGCGACGGAGCCGGACGCCACGCTGGTGCTCGGCGTCAACGACGACGTCTACGACAAGGACTCGCACGACGTGATCTCCAACGCGTCCTGCACCACCAACTGCCTGGGGCCCGTGGCCAAGGTCCTGAACGACTCCTTCGGCATCGAGCAGGGCTTCATGACAACGATCCACGCCTACACGTCGGACCAGCGTCTGCATGACGCACCGCACTCCGACCTGAGGCGAGCTCGCGCCGCCGCCATCAACCTGATCCCGGCATCGACCGGCGCGGCCAAGGCCATCGGCCTGGTCATTCCCGAGCTGCAGGGCAAGCTCAGCGGGTTCGCGGTGCGCGCACCCGTGCCAACGGGCTCGATCGTCGACCTGGTCTGCGTGGTCAAGAACGACACGTCGATCGAAGAGGTCAACGCCGCGATGAAGTCCCAGGCCGACACCGGGGCGCTCGAGGGCATCCTCCAGTACACGGAGGACCCGATCGTCTCGACCGACATCACCGGGTCCTCCTACTCGTCGATCTTCGACTCCCAGCTGACCATGGTCAACGGGAGCCTCGTCAAGGTCTTCGCCTGGTACGACAACGAGTGGGGTTACTCCAACCGGGTCGTGGACCTGGTGCAGAGGGTGCTGTGACGGGTGCTCCCCAACGGGAGGCAGGGAGCGCCTTGAACCACGCAGGAGGATTCGACAAGCGCAGGTTGGCCGACATGGATGTCCGGCCCGGCCAGCGCGTGCTCGTCCGTTCCGATCTGAACGTCCCGCTCGAGGGCGGCGAGGTGACCGACGACGCCCGCATCCGCGGCGCCCTGGCGGCCATCCGCGACCTCCGCGACCGCGGCGCGGCCGTCATCGTCAGCTCCCACCTCGGGCGGCCCAAGGGGCCAAGCCCCGAGACCTCGCTGGCGCCGGTGGCACGCCGCCTGGGCGAGCTGCTCGGCACGACCGTGAAGCTCGCGCCGGCCGTGGTCGGCGATGAGGTCCGCAAGCTGGTCGACGCGATGGAGCCCGGCGATGTCCTGCTGCTGGAGAACACGCGCTGGGAAGAAGGGGAGACCAAGAACGACCCGGGCCTGGCACGCGAGCTGGCATCGCTGGCCGAGGCCTACGTGAACGACGCCTTCGGCGCGGCACACCGCGCGCATGCGTCGACCGCGGGCGTCGCCGAGTATCTGCCCTCGGCTGCCGGGCCTCTGCTGGAGCGCGAGGTCGTGACGCTGCGCTCGATAGTCGAATCGCCGGTGCGGCCGCTTGCCGTGGTTCTGGGCGGCGCCAAGGTCTCGGACAAGATCGGCCTGATCGAGAAGTTCCAGGAGCAGGCCGATTCGATCCTTATCGGCGGGGCCATGTGTTTCGCCTTCTTCCGCGCCCAGGGCATCCCGACCGGCGACTCGCTGGTCGAGGAGGAGGGCATCGAGCTGGCACGGGAGGCGCTGGAGCGCGCCAAGAGCTCCGAGTGCCGGCTGCTGCTGCCCGTCGACCTGGTGATCGCAGACCGCTTCGCGGCCGACGCCGAGCGACAGGAGATCGACGGTGTGGAGGTCCCCGATGGCTGGATGGGCCTTGACGTGGGGCCGAAGACAGGAGCCCTGTACGCCGATGAGATCGCGGCCGCCGGCACCGTCCTCTGGAACGGCCCCATGGGCGCGTTCGAGATGGATCCCTTCTCGGGCGGCACCCGTGCGGTGGCGCAGGCAATGGCCGACGCTCCCGGGATCACCGTCGTCGGTGGCGGCGATTCGGCCGCCGCGCTGGCGCAATTCGGCCTGGCCGACCAGGTCACCCACCTGTCCACCGGCGGAGGCGCATCGCTCGAGTTGCTCGAGGGCCGTAGGCTTCCGGGCGTGGAGGCCCTGGACGATGCCTGAGCGAAAGCCGTACATCTCCGGCAACTGGAAGATGTTCAAGACCGCCGCCGAGGCCGGCGACTTCGTGGTTGCGCTTTCGGCAGCCATCGGACCGGAGGCCGACCGGGCGGTGGACGTAGGCCTGTGCGCGTCCTTCACCAGTCTTGCCACCCTGGTCGCCGCGACCCAGGGGACCGGGATCCGCGTGTCGGCACAGAACATGCACCAGGCCGACGAGGGCGCTTTCACCGGCGAGGTCTCGGCGCGCATGCTCGCCGAGGTCGGCGTGAACGGCGTGGTGCTCGGCCACTCCGAGCGTCGCCAGCTCTTCGGCGAGACCGACGCCGCCCTGAAGGAGAAGGTCCCGGTCGCTCTCGAGCACGGGTTCGAGCCGATCCTCTGCGTCGGCGAGACCGAGGAGGAGCGCGAGGCGGGTGACACCGAGCGGCGCCTGCGCGCCCAGGTCCAGGAGGACCTCGCGTCAGTGCGCGAGGACCGGCTGGCCGACGTGGTCATCGCCTACGAGCCCATATGGGCCATCGGCACCGGCAAGGTGGCGACACCCGACGAGGCGCAGGAGGCGGTGTCCTTCGTCCGCGCTCTGGTGGCCGACCGTTCGCCGACCGCGGCCGATGAGGTGCGCATTCTCTACGGCGGCAGCGTCAAGCCGGAGAACGCGGCCGAGATCCTGGGCCAGGCCGACGTGGACGGGGCACTGGTCGGGGGCGCGAGCCTCCACCCGGACGACCTGGCCGCGATCGTGGCGGCCGCTGCGGGGTGAGCGTGCCCGCCGGCCCTGGGGCCCCACCGGTCCCGGCCGTCTGCCTGGTCGTCCTTGACGGCTGGGGCCTCGCGCCGCCGGGCCCGGGCAACGCAGTTGAGCTGGCCGACACGCCGGTCTTCGACGAGGTCTGGGCAACTCACGCGCACTCGACGCTCACGACATGCGGCCGCGCGGTCGGGCTGCCGGACGGCCAGATGGGCAACTCCGAGGTCGGTCACCTCAACCTGGGCGCCGGAGCCGTGGTGCGCCAGGACCTGACCAGGATCGACGACGCCGTGGCCGATGGCTCGTTCGCCGCCAACCCGGCGCTGCAGGCCGCTTGTCAGGGGGCCAAGGCATCAGGCCGGCTTCACCTGCTGGGCCTGGTGTCGGGGGGCGGTGTGCACGCGAGCATGGGCCACCTCAAGGCCTGCATCGAGATGGCCGCGGCCGACGGCGTGCCCGACGTGGTGCTGCACGCGTTCACCGACGGCCGTGACACGGCGCCCGACTCGGGCGCGGGCTACCTGGCCGAGGTGCAGGAGTGGCTGGATGCGGCGGGCGCGCGCTTTGGCACCGTGAGCGGGCGCTACTACGCGATGGACCGCGACCGGCGCTGGGACCGGACCAAGCTGGCGTTCGATGCCCTGGTGAAGGGAGCCGGCGCTGCACCCGATCAGCCGACCGCCGCCGGCGCGGTGGCCGCCGCCTACGCTCGCGGCGAGACCGATGAGTTCATCCTGCCCACGGTGGTGGGCGCCGAGGCCGCCATCCGCCCGGGCGACGCCGCCATCTTCTTCAACTTCCGCCCGGACCGGGCCCGTCAGATGGTCCGGGCGCTGGCCGAACCAGGCTTCGACGACTTCGACCGCGGAACCTTCGAGCCGGTGGCCCTGACCACGCTCACCGAGTACCAGGAGGAGTGGGAGTACCCGATCGCCTTTCCGCCGGAGCGGCCGGCCACGACCATCGCCCAGGTGCTCGCCGGCCGGGGCATCGCCCAGCTGCACGTTGCCGAGACCGAGAAGTACGCGCACGTGACCTACTTCTTCAACGGCGGCGAAGAGGTGCCCTATGAGGCCGAGGACCGGCGCCTGGTCGATTCCCCGCGCGATGTGCCCACGTACGACCACAAGCCCGAGATGAGCGCCCGCGAGGCGGCGGCCGCGTTCATCGACAGCTGGTCGGCCGGGGACTACGGCTTCGGCGTGATCAACTTCGCCAACCCCGACATGGTCGGCCACACCGGCGTTATCCCGGCAGCCGTCAAGGCCATCGAGACCGTCGACGAGTGCCTGGGCCGGGTGATCGCGGCGGTTCACGCCAAGGGCGGGGCCTGCGTGGTCACCGCCGACCACGGCAACGCCGACCACATGCTCAACGAGGACGGCAGCCCCAACACGGCGCACTCGCTGAACCCGGTGCCGTTCGTGATCACGGCCGACGTGGCCGGGATCGCCGAAGGCGTCCTGGCCGATGTGGCGCCGACGATCCTGGAGCTGATGGGCCAGGAGCAGCCGCCGGAGATGACCGGCCGCTCGCTGATCGAGCCGTAGGCCTAGTCGCGGTAGCGCATCCGCGCGTAGGCCTGGACCGACAGGTAGCCGATGGTGCCTCCGATCAGGGCAGGCAGGGTGACGATCCCCACCACCGTCATGAGGCCCAGGACCGCGATGACCACGACGGTCCCCACGACCATCTGCTGGGTGCCGGTCGCGGCGATCGCGCGCATGTTCTGCTCGATCCTCTGCCCGAACGTCATGGTGGCAACGATACGACCTAGGCTCCAGCCGTGACCCCGAGCAGCTTCAGCATCGAGGCCCGCGATGGCACCGCCCGGGCCGGGACCCTGCACCTGCCCCACGGCACGGTGCGCACGCCCGCCTTCGTGCCCCTGGCCTCGAGCGCCACGGTCAGGTCGCTGCAGGCCTCCGAGGTCGAGGCGCTGGGCTACGACATGGTCCTGGGCAACACGTTCCACCTGTTCATCCGCCCCGGCGGCGAGCTGCTGTCCCGGATGGGCGGGATGCACGAGTTCATGGGGTGGCGCAAGCCGATCATCACCGACTCGGGCGGCTTCCAGGTGTTCTCGATGGGCCACGGCACGGTGGCCGAGGAGATCAAGCGCAGCGGAGGCTCACGCGGAGAGCGGCAGGGCAAGGTGTTGAAGATCGCCGAGGAGGGCGTGAGCTTCCGCTCGTACCTCGATGGCTCGACCATGTTCATGGGCCCGGAGACTTCGATGGAGATGCAGGAGGCGATCGGATCGGACATCGCCCTGGCCTTCGACGAATGTACGCCGTTCCACGCCACCCGCGACTACACACAGCGCTCGACCGAGCGCACGCACCGCTGGCTGGACCGCTGCGTCTCCTGGCACGCGGAGAACGCGGGAGAGGGCCGCATGCTCTACGGGATCGTCCAGGGCGGCGTCTATCCAGAGCTGCGGGCCGAATCGCTGGACTTCGTCGCCCAGTCGGGCGTCACCGGCGTCGCGATCGGGGGATCGCTTGGCGAGAACAAGCAGCAGATGACCGAGGTGGTCGGCTGGGTTCTCCGTGACTCTCCCGACCCGTTGCCGCGCCATCTGCTGGGCATCGGCGACGTGGATGACCTGGTCTGGGGCGTGCGCGGGGGAGTCGATACCTTCGACTGCGCCACGCCAACCCGCCTGGGGCGGCACGGCACCGCGCTGGTCGCCGACCCGGAAGGCCGCTGGCGCCTGGATCTGACATCCGGCCGCCACGCCGACAGCAAGGAGCCGATCTCGGAGGGCTGTCCATGTCCGGCGTGCCGCGACCACACCCGCGGTTATCTGCACTACCTGATCAAGGCGCGCGAGCTCACGGGGGTCCGCCTGATCACGCTGCACAACCTGACGTTCATGCACGAGCTCATGGCCGGCATGCGCGGGGCCATCGAGGCGGGCGGGTTCGAGGCCCACGCCGAGGCCCTCCTGGCCGGAGCCTCGCCCTACGCCTGAGCGCTACTGGGCGTGGTCGCGGATGAACTGATCGAGCTGCTGGATCTGCTGCTCGAACTTCTTGGCGGCGATGTCCTTGATGGTCGGGTTGGCCGCCTCGATGGCCGCGAAGGCCACCACCGCGCCGGCGGCCAGCACGGCGATTGCCACGAGGATGCGCGCGCCCCAGCGCTTTTTCTTCTTCGGCGCCACCGTCGGCGGGTGTGAGCGCGTGTCATAGATCGGGGCCTGGGGCATGACCCTCGTGCCCTCGGTGGCCGGGATCGCACGGGTAGCCTGCATCTCGGCGGTCGCCAGGCGCATGGTGGCGTCGGTGTACTCGCCGGAGAGGCCGGCCGAGATGGCCTTGGCGCACTGAAGGGCATCGGGGTAGCGGTTGGCCGGATCGGTCTCCAGGCACACGCGGACCGCGCGGTCCAGCGCCGGTGGCACCTCCGGCCGCCACTCGGCCACCGGCACCACGGGGTTCTGCTGCTGCTTCAGCGCAAGCTCCGTCAGCGAGGAGTACTCGTGCGGGAGCCGGCCCGTCAGGAACTGGTACGCGCAGACCCCGAGTGAATAGATGTCCGATGCCGGCCCGGCCTCCTGGCCGTGTGCCTGCTCCGGTGAGAGGTACGCGGCGGTGCCGAGCACGGATCCCACCTGGGTGATGCGCGTCTGCTCCGTCGCCTTTGCGATGCCGAAGTCCGCCAGCTTGGTGGCCCCGGAGTCGGAGGAGATCAGGAGGTTGCCGGGCTTCACGTCGCGGTGGACCACGCCCGCGCGGTGGGCGTAGTCCAGGCCGTTGCAGGCGTCGGTCACGATTCGAACGGCCTGGTCGATCTCGAGCAGACCGCGGTCGCGCAGGAGGTCGGCGCACGAGGGCCCTTCGACGTACTCCATGACGATGAAGTGGCGATCGGATTCGGCATCGCGGCCGGAGTCGTAGACCTGGACAACGTTCGGGTGCTGAAGCCGGGCGGCTGCGAGCGCCTCCCGCCGGAAGCGGGCGACGAAGGCCTCGTCGTCGGCCAGGTGCTCCGCCAGGAGCTTGACTGCGACCTCGCGCTCCAGCACGTCGTCGCGCGCAAGGAACACCGTTGACATGCCACCGGCGCCGAGCCTGCGCTCGAGGGTGTAGCGGTCGGCCACGCGTGCGGGCATGCTGCTCATCGCTCCAAGCCTCCCGTAAAGCCCTCGGGCCCGCCCTTCGGCGGCTTGATCTTCGGCGGCTTTTCCTTCGGCGGCTTTTCCTTCGGCGGCTTCTGCTGGCCGGGCGGCAGGGTCGGGTCGATGGTCGTCTCGGTGTCGGTCGTCTCGGTGTCCGTCTCCTCCGTGTCGGTCGGCTCGGTATCCGTCTCCTCAGGGACGGTCTTCGGGGGCTTCGTGGTCTCGGTTGGGAGCGCTTCGGTCGTTGTGGTGTCGACCACCGGGGCCGCGACGTTGCAGTCGGTCGAGGCAAGCGAGTCCAGGCGATCAACGCCGCTGGACAGCGCCTTGCGGATGTCCTCGGACACGGTCGAGGGAAGGTCAGCCACCTCGTTGTGAAGGTTGTCGACAGCCGTCCGCAGGTTCGTGGTGCACTCGTTGGCCGTGAAAGCGTCCTGCGCCGCCGAGATCTGGTCGAGCATCTGCTGGGCGTTGTCCCGCGGAATCGGATCGCCGTTCAGCCCGCAGCCGCCGAGCAGCGCGGCAGAGGCCAACGTTGCCGCAAATGGCCACATTCGGCTGCGTCTGTCCACCAGGAACCTCACTGTCCGTAGTAAAGCCGGTCGGCGAGTGTGGCGGGCAGCCCGGCGTCCCGGATGGCGTCCGCGGCCTCCTCGATGTCATAGCGCGTGCGCATCCACGAGGCGGTCCATTTGTCCATGTCGACTATGAGCCAGGCCGCTCTGGGGTCTCCATCGCGGGGCTGGCCCACGGCCCCGGGATTGAGCAGCCAGCGACCTTCCGAGATGTCGCTCTCCTGCCCGCCGGGCGCCTGATCCCCCGCTGTGCGACCTCCATCCGGGCGGTTGAAGCTGAGCGCCACGTGTGAATGCCCCACGGCGCCCACCCGCTGCTCCATCGCATCGAGCGACGCGTCGGCCAGCACGGGGGAGAGCACGTACTCCCAGACGGGGTCGCGCGGGCTGGCATGGAAGATCCCGATCGGCAGTGAGCCGTTCCCCGGCTCGAGGCCCGACATGAAATCCCGCGACTCCTTGTCCAGGCGTGTCCGCGTCCAGCGGGCCGCCTGGGCGGCGGCGGGGGAGAAGGTGGAGATGTCCAGGCGCTCGAGCACCACGAGGTCGTGGTTACCCACCAGGCACACATCTGTGACCTCCGCAGCCAGGGCCACGCACTCGTTGGGGCTCGCTCCGTAGCCCACCAGATCGCCCAGGCACCAGATGGTCTCAACGTCGTTGCGGCGGATATCCGCCAGCACCGCCTCCAGGGCGGGCAGGTTCGCGTGGACATCCGAGATGATCGCGACCCGGCCGAGTCGCTCTAGAGTTGAGTCGCTGATGCGAACGATCGTAATGTCAGTGGGCCGTCTGCGCCCACCGTTCGCCGACGACGTCCAGCATTACCAGAAGCTGCTGGCGCGCCATCTGCGTGTGGAGATGGTCGAACTGCGGGAGAACGAGCAGGTCAGCGGGCGCCTGCCCGAGCGTGCTTTTGTGGTGCTGCTGGACTCCGGAGGCGTCACGATGGACTCGCCGGGCCTCAGCCGCTTCATCGAGGAGAGGCGCATGGCCGGGCTTGATCTGTGCTTCGTCGTGGGAGGGCCGACCGGGCTCGACCTCGACCGCTGCGACATGCGCCTGTCCTTCGGGCCGATGACCCTCCCTCACCAGCTGGCCAGGGTGGTCCTCCTGGAGCAGCTCTACCGCGCGCACAAGATCCTGGCCAACGAGCCCTACCACTACTGAGACGGGCTGACACACTCCGGGCATGCCTCAAACACCCGATCCCGTCGCTGCCCTGCACGGTGTCGTGGCCGCGACGGCCGCGGAGCTGAAGGGCGGGCCGCTCACCCTGCCGCGCCTGGAGCGTCCCCCGAAGGCCGAGTTCGGGGACTACTCCTCCAACGCGGCCATGCTGCTCGCGCCGGTCCTGGGCGAGCCCCCGCGCGCAGTGGCGGAGCGGCTGGGAGAGGCCCTCGGCGCGAAGCTGGGCGCCGACCTCGACCGGGTCGACGTGGCGGGGCCCGGCTTCCTGAATCTCTTCATGTCGGATGCATGGTGCCGGGGTGCGCTTGGCACGATGGTCGACTCCGGCGATTCCTTCGGCGGAGGAGTGATGGCTGCGCCCGAGCGGATTCTCGTCGAGTTCGTCAGCGCCAACCCCACTGGCCCGATCACGGTGGCTGCCGCCCGCCACGCCGCCTATGGCGATTCGCTCTGCCGGATCCTGAGCATGGCCGGCCACGACGTGGACCGCGAGTACTACGTGAACGACCACGGCACGCAGGTGCGCCTGTTCGGCGAGTCGATCCGTGCGCGGGCCCGGGGCGAGGAGCCGCCAGAGGGCGGATACGAGGGCGACTACGTGGCCGGGGTTGCCGATCGCATCCCGGGCGCCGCCGATATGGACCCCGATGAGCTGGCGACCATCGGCGTCGGGCTGATGCTCGAAGAGATCCGGGCCACCTTGGAGCGCTTCCGCGTGCACTACGACCAGTTCTTCTCGGAGCGGAGCCTTCACGAGGCGGGTGCGATCGAGGCCGTGATCGGTCTGCTCGAGCAGGGCGAGCACATCTATCCGCACGAGGACGCCGTCTGGCTGCGGACAACCACCTTCGGCGATGACAAGGATCGCGTGGTCATGCGCGGCACGGGCGAGATCACGTACTTCGGCGGCGACATCGCCTACCACCGCGACAAGCTCGAGCGGGGGTACGACCGCATCCTGGGCGTGCTCGGCGCCGATCATCACGGCTACGTCGAGCGGATGAAGGCCGCGTGGCAGGCGCTCGGCGGCGATGAGGCGGCGATCGAGTACGTGATCATGCAGCTGGTCAACCTCACCGAGGGCGGCGAGCGCGTCCAGATGTCAAAGCGCCGCGGCCAGATCGTCACGCTCGACGATCTGCTGGATGACATCGGGGTCGACGCCGCCCGCTTCTTCCTGCTCCAGCGCAGCCATGACACGACGCTCGACCTCGATCTGGATCTCGCGCGGACAAAGAGCCAGGACAACCCCGTCTACTACGTGCAGTACGCCCACGCGCGCATCGCCAGCATCCTGCGGAAGGCGGGTGAGGACCGGGTGGCCGTCGCCCTCGGCAAGAACCTGTCGGAGAGCCCGGAGCAGCTACATCCCTCGGCCCGGATCCTGCTGAAGAAGATGCTCGAGTTCCCGGGCGAGATCGAGACGGCGGCGGAACGGCGTGCGCCGCACCGGCTCACGACCTATGCGCACGAGACCGCGCACGACTTCTCCGCCTTCTACCGCGACTGCAAGGTCGTGGGCGCGGCGGAGGAGGGCGGCGACGAGGACTTCCGGATCGCGTTGAGCGAGCAGGCCCGGCGGCTCCTGGCCAAGTCGCTGGAGCTGGTGGGCGTTTCGGCTCCCCAGGAGATGTAGCCGCGACTCAGAGGTTGTAGCGGCGCAGGTCGGCTTCCAGCCGCACCTGATCCTCGCTGGCCGCCAGCTCTTCGGCCTCCAGCCGGTCCGCGTCGTCACGGCCTGAGTTGGCCGGTGCCTCGTCGAGCCCCTCGGCGTCGCGGCCGCGACGCCACCGGATCGCGATGACAAGCAGGATCAGCGTTGCCAGCAGCGCTCCGGCGATCGGAACCAGGTACGCGGCGGCGCCCAGGCCGGCGGCGGTGGGAAGAGCGAGCACGGTGGGACCGTACTGGGCCACCAGGGCATCCAGGATCTGGTCCTCGGTCTTGCACTGGTCGATCAGGTCGAGGATGAACTGCCTCTCGCGCTGGGCCTGCGGTGCTTCGGTGGCCAGCGAGAGCGGGACTCCGCAGACCGGGCAGATCACCTGGTTCTCGATCTGGGCCAGCGTGGTCTGCGGGCACTTGGCCACCGCGACGGCCGGGAAGGCCGCGAGAACGAGGCAGAGCAGCGCCGCGGTTGCTCGCTTCATGAGCTCCCCGACTTCAGGAGCGGGGCGACGTGCTTGTCGAGCCAGGCGCTGTCGACAGGGCCGCGTTGGAGCGCGACGATCCGGCCCTGCCGGTCGATCACCACGGTCTCCGGATACGCCTCGATCCCGTACTCGCGCTGGGTCGAGCCGTCCGGGTCGCGGAGCATCGGATAGTCCAGCCCGTACTGGTCGATGAAGGCCTGGGCGTCGCCGCTCACGTCCTTCACGTCGACCCCTACGACAGTTCCCCCCGATGACTTGATCTGGTCGTGGAAGCGCTGAAGGGCCGGCGCCTCATCGCGGCAGGGCTTGCACCACGAGGCCCAGTAGTTCAACACGACTACCTTGCCGGCCCAATCATGAAGCGTTGCCGTTCCCGTGCCGTCCAAGCGGGCCAGCGACAGCGCCGGTGCCGGCGGCTGCCTACCTGCTGCCAGCGCGGTATCGATGCTGTGATCGGGCCCGGCCGTCATCAGCCCGTAGGTCAGGAGGCCCAACAGGGCGAGCACTGCCACGACGGCCAGCGCAGGGCCGGGGGAGATGAATCGGCGCACGGCGCGAAGAGTACGCCTGCGTGCGTTGTCGAGGGAGTAGGTTGCGGGTGTGGGCAACCGCCTCTACTCGTTCCCGATGTCGCCGCCGGGCAAGGCCGCCCAGCTGATGCTCGAGCACAAGGGCATCGACTTCGAGCTCAAGACCCTGCCGGCGGGAGCGCATCTGTATCTCACGCGTCTTGCAGGCTTCAGCAGCAACACCGTTCCGGCGCTCAAGCTCGGCGATCGGCGCGTCCAGGACTCGGTGGAGATCTCGAGAGTTCTCGAGGAGATCCAGCCCGAGCCCCCGCTCTTCCCCGCCGACCCGGCCGCACGCGCCGAGGTCCAGGAGGTCGAGGAGTGGGCCGCGGAGATGCTGCAGCCCATCGGCCGCCAGATCTTCCGCTGGGGCATGGCGACCTTCCCCGGCCGGCTCATGCCGCTCTTCGTCCGGGAGGTCCAGGGGTTCAGGCCCGTCGGCACACTCGCACGGATAGAGGCGCCGTTGATCAAGCGTGCGGCGGGTCAGACGGGTGGCACCGAGGAGAACGTTCGCCGACACCTGGACGAGCTTCCGGGCCGGCTCGATCGCGTGGACCAGCTGATCGCCGACGGGGTCATCGGCGGCCCGGTGCGCAATGCCGCAGATTTCCAGGTGGGCACATCGATCCGCGTGGTGCTGCTCCTCGAAGATCTCAAGCCACTGCTGGCAGGGCGCCCGGCTGAGGCCCACGCGATGGAGATCTGGCCGGAGGTCGGCCCCGAGTTCCCGGCTTACATCCCGCGTGAGTGGCTGCCCGCCGTCGCCGTCGGTTGACGGTTGAATCTGCCGCCTGCCCAGTCTAGGGTGCAGCCGATGCTGCTCCGAGCGATCCCCGCCGCGTTCGCTGTGCTTCTGCTGGTTCCTGCGGGCGCCTCCGCTGCCACCTTCACGGTCTCGAATACGGACAATGCCGGCCCCGGCTCGCTGCGCCAGGCAATCCTCGACGCCAACGGCAATGCCAACCCGGCCGAGGTGGACTTCATCGACATCCAGGCGACCGGGACCCTGGACCTCCAGACTCCTGGGCTGCAGGTGAGCCAGCCCGTCAGCATCCAGGGGCCCGGTGCGCGGCTGTTCACGATCGTCGGCAAGCCGGCCATGGTGCCGGTGCTCTCGGTGTCGACGACGGGGGACAGCCAGCTCAGCGGGATCACCATCACCGGTGGCGGCGCAGCCATCTCGAAGGGCGGCGGCAGTTTGCTCCTGGATAGAGCCGCGATCGTGGCCAACGGGCGCACGGTCGGGGCCAACGACTCCGGCGGGGGAATCACGGTGAGCGGTGGCGCGCCGCTCCAGGTCCAGAACTCGCTGATCGCGAACAACTTCCTGAACAACACCAACCCGATCGGAGGAGGCGCAGCGGGCGGGGCGATCATCTACACCGGCGGGGGAACACAGAACTCGATCGTCAACTCGACGATCACCGGGAACTCTGTTTCGGCGCAGTCGGTGACGCCGGGCACGTCGAAGGGCGGCGCGATCGCGATCGCGAACGGCAACGTGTTGACCGTGGTCAACTCGACCATCACAGGAAACTCTTCACGGGACCCGGGCTCGGCGATCGTGTCCGAATCCGGTAGCAAGGTCCAGCTGCTGAACACGATCCTCTCGGAGCCGAGCGGAAACACCCTCTGCAGTGCCCTGCCGGTCCCCGGGGGCGGGCAGATCACCAGCGGGGGCGGAAACATCGCCTCCGATGCGTCCTGCTTCCTCGGGGCTACCGGCGACAAGGCGTCTACCGACCCCCAGCTCGGGCCGCTGCAGGACAACGGCGGGCAGACCGACAGCAGACTGCCGCTCGCCACCAGCCCAGCGATCGACAACGGACTTGCCAGCGGCTTGCTTGTCGATCAGCGCGGGTTCGTCCGGCCGGTCGATCAGATCGCCATCGCGAACACCGGCGACGGCTCAGACAGCGGAGCTGTTGAGGTGTCGCTCTTCTGTCGGGGCGCCGTCCCGAGCATCGCCGGCACCGCAGGCGCGGACGTGCTGAACGGCACCGCCGGCCCGGACGTGATCCAGGCGCTCGGAGGCAACGACAAGGTCAGCGCCGGCGACGGCAACGACCTGGTTTGCGGCGGCGGCGGCAAGGACCGCCTCGGCGGGGGCAAGGGCAACGACACCCTGGCCGGCGAGGCCGGCCGCGACAAGCTCATCGGCGGCAACGGCAAGGACAGGCTTCTGGGCGGTAAGAGCAAGGACAGCTGCAC
>JAXDIE010000015.1:0-3939 GCA_034664165.1 Thermoleophilaceae bacterium
TCAGGAAACGAGGAAGGATCGTCATGTCGCAAGGTCGGATCAGGATGCGGACCGCCAAGAGGGCGCTGGTGGTGGCCCTGCTCACCACGATCGCGGGCGCCGCATTGTCGCCCGCGCAGGCCTCGGCCGCCGCAACGTTCCTGTCGAAGTTCGGAACCACCGGGACCAATCTCGGCCAGTTCGACAGGCCTCGCGGCATCGACGTCGGCCCGGACGGCAGGATCGTCATCGCCGACCAGTTCAACGAGCGGATCCAGACAGTCAACCCGGACGGCGGTGGGGCAGTCGCGTTCGGCACCGGCGGTGCCGGGCAGGACCAGTTCAGCCGCCCCAGCGGCGTGGCCATCCTGCCGGGCGGGCTCCTCGCCGTGTCCGACACCCTCAACAACCGCGTCAAGATCGTGAAGACCGACGGCACCTTCGTCAGGCAGTTCGGCAACGGGGCCGACCCCAACCCGACCGGGGATCCGCGTGGTCTCGCCTATGACCCGTTTATGGACGACCTCCTGATCGCGAACTCCAGCGGCAACAGCGTGCAGCGGCGCGAACTCGACGGCACCTTCATCTCCCAGGTCCCAGTTCCGGGCGCGATCCCGAACGCGGTGGCTGTCCAGGCCGATGGCGACTTCGTGGTCGCTGAGTTCGACCTGGATCGAGTCGAGGAGTTCTCCCCGGCAGGAGTCTCGAAGTCGATCATCGGCACCTCCGGGAATGGCGACGGCCAGCTCAATGCCCCGACGGGTGTCGACATCGCCCCGAATGGAGACATCTGGGTCGCCGACTCCGCCAACAACCGGATCCAGCGGTTCACGCCCGGTGGCGCGTTCGTCGAGAAGTTCGGCCTCTCCGGTGTCGCTGACGGCGAGTTCAACACACCGCGGACGCTGGCGGTGGACTGCCGCGGCAACGTTTGGGTGACCGACAGCATGAACGACCGGATCCAGCGGCTCGGCGAGCCCGGCACCAAGCTGCCCCCGTGTGACACGACGGCGCCCGAGACCACGATCACCAAGAAGCCGACCAAGAAGCACCGCAAGCGCTCGATCGTGCGCTTCGAGTCGTCGGAGCCCGGGTCGGCCTTCACGTGCCTCCTCGACGGATCCGACGGCCATCCGTGCGCATCGCCGCAGAACTACGCCGACCTCAAGCCGGGCCGGCACACGCTCTCGGTCGCGGCCACGGATGCCGAGGGCAATACGGATACGAGCCCGGCGGAGACGAGGTTCTTCCTGAAGAAGAAGCGCTGACCCCGCTGCAGGGCCGCTAGAGCTTTACCCGCGAGTGGTCGAGCGGATCGGCTAGCTGCCTGACTCCGGCAGGCCCGCGGCTTCGAGGGCCCCCCGCATTGCATCCTCGCTGGCCGTCACCCACTGTCGCCGAAGCCCACGGTCGCCTATCTCCCAGACATGGAACTGGCAGTCGCGAACCTCGATACCGCTCCCGGCACCGCGCCCGACCATGTCGGCCCGGGCTGCGAAGCGGCTGCCGCCGCCGTCGATCATGTGCGTCAGCTCCCACCGATGCTCGACGAAGGCAGTTCGCCAGTGTTCGACGGACTGCACGTAACCCTCGCGGCCGAAGTACTGCGCCTCGAGGTCGGCAGCCCGCTCGCTCGGTTCGTCGTGGAACAAAGACAACTCGATGGCGGGATCGAGCATGCTGGTCAGCAAACGGTAGTCGCCGCGATTGTTTGCTGCGAAGCCCAGGCGCACCGCACGCGTGATCACCGCCCGTCTGAACTTCGAGCCAGGCGGTCCGCGGAGAGCCAGCCGGATAAGGAGGATGCTGATCCGCGGTGCGCTCAGGAAGAGCAGGTCTTCCAGCCCGCGGCGGTCGCGCACGAGCGGCTCGACACCCCACGTGATGATCTCTGCCTTCTGCTGCGACATGGTCGGCGCAGTATCGCGCGTTCCTAGTCGGCTCCAGAGCAGAAGGAGCCTTCGGTGGCCCAGCGCCGGATTCTGGAGCGGCATGAGTACTCGCGGCTCCGGTGACCTTGAAGTCCTTGCTGACGAAGACGTGATGTGGCCAGTTGACGCCAATCAGGTGGACGTTGTAATCGCCGCTGTCCAACCGCACAACACGGTTGACGATGCCTCCCGGGTAGACGGCAACGGCGGCGGCCTTGGCCTTGTTCGCGACTGTCCCGGTGACGATCGTGCCTGACCCGGCGGTCCAACCCTGCGGAACCTGGCCGACAACCTTCGACGGGCTCGGGTTCCCGCGGTCGAACGGGATGACCTCCGCCGTCGCCGCGCCCGCCGGGCCTGGGCCGCTCCCGGAGACTGCGTTCACGGTCCCGTAGGTAGCGCCGCCGATCGCGACCGCCGCGACGCCGGCGATGAATATGAAAGAGCGAGGGCCCGATTCGTCGCTAGGAGTTACCCCAGCCGACCGCGTTCAGTGCTTCCTGCCAGCTCCACCACTGCTCCATCCGAGCAACTTGGCCGCTGCGAACGGTCACGAGCTCGGCCTCTTCCTGGCCCTCAAGCGTGATTCCACTGGCCGCTCCCTCTCCGTGCAAGTGGTTGAGAACGAGCACCTGCCCCCCACCTAGATCGATCGCTTCCATCGGCTCTATCTGGAAGCGCCCGAAGACCTCAAACCAGGCTTCGAGGAAACGGACAGAGGCCTCAGCACCCACAAGAAGCCCGGAGTCCTCGACCACTCCGGGCAGAAGCGCAGCAAGACGGGGCTCTGGTCTCACCTCGAAGTCTGGTGACGAGAGCGTGCTTAGGACCTTAAAGTCCTCGCGGCTCTGACTGTCCATCGCTGCCCGCACGGCCCAACGGATAGCTTCCTGGCGGATCCTCCCCTGCGGGATCGCCATTCCTGCCCTCAGGGCGAAGCGTCCGATGGCGGGGACGCGCATACAGAGATCCACGAACGGGTGCCGACGGGGAGGACCCGGGACCCGCTCAATGCTCATTCGGACAGGCTGTAATGCCACGGGTGCCGACGGTACTGGGGGCGGCCCTCACGCGTCTCCCGGTGTACGTGCGGCCCTCTCCCCCTCGCTGACGGCTGAGCCAAGTCGGATATCGTGCGCCCGAATGACGACGGTGAAGATCTGCATCGACGTGGCCGACCTCGACGAGGCCGGCGCGTTCTACTGCCAGGCGCTCCAGTGCACCGAGGTTCGGCGGAACTCGCGGACGGTGAAGCTGACTGCAGGTGGCAACGAGCTCTACCTGATCCTGCGGCCTGAGGGCTCGATGCCGTTCCTCGCGGCGACCGAGGGGCGTTCATTCGCCAGACACTGGACACCCGTTCACCTCGATTTTTCCGTTGAGGACGTCGGGCGGTCCACATCGGAGATCACCAGGCTCGGCGGAATCGTCGAGGGCCAGGAGTCGGGCGACTGGGGCAGCCTGACGCGCTGCGCAGATCCCTTTGGCAACGGCTTCTGCCTGGTCACGACGTAGGAACCACCCGGGGAGGAGCGCTGCGGCGGGATGGCGGTGCCCGGCATGGAGCCAGCGGCCCTGCCGCATTGCAACGAGCACGATCAGCGCGACCGGCCACGCGCCTCGCTATCGCAATGCGCGATCAGTGACAGCGCGACGAGGAACCGACCACGCGAGCTTCGCAACCGCGAGGCAAAGGGAGCAGCGACGAGTCCGGGCAAGGTGACGCTTGTCGACGAAGGCGCTTTGGACGCTTGCAGCAGCGGGTCATGAGCCGCTGGGAGCCGTGGCGGCTCGATCCAGTTTGGGCGGGCGCTCATCGCTTCGGCACCAGGATCTGCGCGAGGGCTCCGCTCTGGAAGCGCTCCTCTTCGACGACCTCCAGCTTGAGGTGCTCCCCGAGCTCGGCGAATGGGCTGAGGCCCGCGCCGATCGCAATCGGGACCGTCGTCAGCTGGTATTCGTCGATGAGGCCCAGGCGGGTCATCGACTTGGCGAAGTCGGGGCCCCCGTGGACGAGGACCGTCCCCTC